>JAQTSD010000008.1 GCA_028711445.1 Candidatus Peribacteraceae bacterium | reverse complement strand
GAAATACGGTCGCGAGAACCGTTCCGATAATGATACGCGTACGAGGGAGAAATGGCTGCCGCTTCTCAATGGAGGAGAGCGATTCGTGACGCACGAAGCCGTGGTTCATGATCCCGAGCCACAGGAATGCCAACACGCAACCGACTGCAATGACGCCGGCGACGATGGCGACCGCACTGACGGAATGATCGCCGGCGGATGAAGCGGCCTCCTGAGCAGCCGCCATCGCAGGCAGCGCGAGGCTCGCGCCGAGCGCGATGATCCGTGCCGTCCATCGTGGGAGGGGGCGAATGGGGGTGTGGGTATGTTCAAAGATATTATAACATATTTCTATATATATTGGAAGTATCGACGAAGTCAGAGAATAGCTCCGCTACAAGCAAATATCTGACGACCGGGATCTTACATGTGACGAACCCCCGACACCGTGGTGTCGGGGGTTCTCCTTGGTTGCGCTGGAGTGCGACGTCAGTCTGCGAAGCAGAGCTGACCATCGGAAATCATGTACGCTCGGGACCCATTGAGTCCCATTTGCTCGTCCCCCACCGTCGGGTGGTACACACGGAAAAGCCCTTGCTCCACATTCACGCAATCGATCGCAATCGATCGAGCATCGGGGGTTTCCCCTTTTTCGAAGAAGGGGCGAATGAGCAGTCCATTGATGAGGCTGCTCCCCTCTTCCCCGAAGGGTTCCGCATCTTGGGCCTCTTCGGCCAAAAGCGAAACAACCTGCGCGAGAAGCTCGGCGTAGCTCGAGACGATTGTTCGCCTCGAGATTTGCCGGCCTTGGATCGATCGTCCAAACTGGTTTCGGTACAACTCAAGATTTCCAACCCAGAGTTTTCCCGACAAGGAGAGCATTTCGCCCACCTCAGCTCGTAACTGATCGGGAGGCATTCCTCCGCCGACAGTCACAAACATCACCTCAACCTTCACTACCGACTCGACACCAGCTACTGCTGCGTTCATGGCTCTCTCCTTTCCAAAGGTTACGGCCAGAGCTGAGGCCGCCCCTTTCGGGGATGTGCAAGAACGAAACTTCCGCACCTTAGATTCCCTCAGAAATCCAAAGTGCGGAAGGCGGTCCTGCACTGGTGCACTCCGTTGCTGCCAAGGAACTTGCCAGAATCAGAGATTCTGACATCGTATAATATATCATATATATCGATATTGTCAATATGCCAAGAGTTCTCATCTACCAGTAGCAACATGGCTTTCCCCCTGCTACCCTTCATCCTCGATGCCAGCAAGCTCCCTCGACCAGCTCACTTCCCTCTGCAAGCGCCGCGGATTCATCTTCCCGGGTTCGGAGATCTACGGCGGCTTGGCTAATACGTGGGATTACGGCCCGTTGGGCGTGGAAGTGAAGAATCGCCTCAAGCGACTCTGGTGGGAGAGCTTCGTGACGAAGCGTGCCGACATGGTCGGCATGGATAGCTCTATCCTCATGAACCCGAAAGTCTGGCAGGCAAGCGGGCACGTGCAATCGTTCACCGACCCTCTCGTGGATTGCCGGAAGTGCAAGGAACGCTTCCGGGGCGACAAGCTCTTAGAGGAGAAGCTCGGCATTGAGGCGGCTGCGGTCCTGAAGGTCTCGCAGATCGGCCCCATGCTCAAGGCGGAGAAGATCGCCTGCCCCGCGTGCGGCGCGCACGACTGGACCGAAGCCAAGCAGTTCAACATGATGTTCAAGACACACCAGGGCGTGGTCGAAGATGACGCCACGCTCGTGTACCTGCGCCCCGAGACGGCGCAGGGGATCTTCGTGAATTTCCACAACGTCCTCAATACCATGCGTCCGCGGCTCCCCTTCGGCATCGCACAGATCGGCAAGGCCTTCCGAAACGAGATCACTCCCGGCAACTTCACGTTCCGCACACGCGAATTCGAACAGATGGAGATCGAGTACTTCGTCGAACCCGGCAAGGATGCCGACGCCTTCGAAGAGTGGAAGGAGCTCGTATGGGAGTGGTTTTCCTCCCTTGGCATCGCAGAAAAGAGCCTGCGCTTCCGCGAACATGAACGAGATGAGCTCGCGTTCTACAGCAAGCGTACCATTGACATCGAGTACCGGTTCCCGTGGGGTTGGGGCGAGCTCTTCGGTCTCGCGAGTCGCACGGATCACGACCTCTCCTGCCACCAGAAACTCTCGGGTGAGGACCTCACCTATACTGATCCTGACGCACCTGAAAAGAAGTTCCTCCCGTATACCATCGAACCGAGCTTCGGCTGCGACCGCACGATCCTCACACTCCTGCTCGAAGCCTACACGGACGAGGAGCTGCCCAACGGTGAGGTACGCACGGTGATGAAATTGGATCCGCGTATCGCACCCGTGGATCTGGCAATCTTACCTTTGAGCAAGAAGGAAAACCTCGTCGAAAAGGCGCGCGACCTCCACCGTAAACTCGTCAAAGAAACTCCCCTCTCGATCGACTTCGACATCACGGGATCCATCGGGAAGCGCTACCGCAGGCAGGACGAAATCGGCACACCGAAGTGCATCACCGTGGACTTCGGCACGCTCGGAGAGGATGACAAACAAGGATCCAAAGACACTGTCACAATCCGGGATCGTGATAGTCTGAAGCAGAAACGGGTAAGCTTCGCAGAGCTCACGCAAGCACTGACTGTCGCCTGAGGATCCAGGATCATTTCCTTTCCTCGAGCGTAACCGTCAGCGTCTTCTCTACTCCTTTGTGCACGATTTTCAGCGTGATGGTATCACCCGGAGCTTTCACGCGGATGAGATTGCTTAAGGACACCTCGGATGTGAGTTTCCGGCCATCCGCTTCGAGGATGATATCGTTCTCGACGATGTTAGCCTTGTCCGCAGGAGACCCGGGAACAATCGCAAGATCATCAACGTTTTCTCCATGGATGACGAGAACGCCGTAGTCATAGTTCAAGTCATTCTTCTTCTTGAGCTCCGGTGTGATGGGCATGTAGCGCACGCCGAGGTACGGCGTCACGATCCGTCCGTTCTTCTGATAGCTCCCAAGGACGCGTCGCAACTCATAAGCCGGCAACGCGAAACCGACGTTCTGCCCGCCGGAGGCGACCGCCGTATTCATGCCGATCACTTCGCCACGACTGCTTAAGAGCGGCCCGCCGGAGTTGCCCTGATTGATCGCAGCATCCGTTTGGATAATCTGATCGAGACGCTCCGTGGAACCACCGAACATGCCACCTGCGGTGATGGAGCGTTTGAGACCGGAAACGACACCGACACTTACCGTGTTGGAAAACTCGCCGAGAGCATTCCCGATGGCAATGGCCGTCTGGCCAAGGTTCAGCTCGTCATTCTCCGTGATCGAAAGCGGTGTGAAGTCATTGCCAGCAACTTTCAAAAGCGCAATGTCATTCACTGGATCGCGTGCGACCACCTTGGCATCGAGCTTGCGGCCGTCATTGAGCAGCACTGTAAACTCCGCTGTCTCGTCTTCCACGACATGTTTATTCGTCATGAGAAGCCCATCAACTGTTACGAAGAACGCGGTTCCACCGCCCACCTCCTGCTTCTCGGTACCATTTTGGCGATACTGCGGAACCTGGATGTTGAATTGTTGGAAGAAGGGATCATTTGGAAACCCAAAACCGTTGCCGAACGGAATGTTCTTGAAGTACTGCTCCATCTTGGGAAGCTCTTTGGTAATGACGACGCTCACCACGGCCGGATTGGCCTCCCGCACCACCTGTACGATTGCATCCTCCTGATTCATCGCCTGATCACGGACAAGCGGCACTGCAACAACCGGGCTCACCGACGAGGAACTGGCATCCGCACCGCTGCCCCACGGCTTCCAGAATGTCCACGCCGCATCTCCCGTCGAAACAATGAAGAGCGACGCGATCAAGGAACCGATGCCGATGGTGAACGTTGCCTTCGAGAGCACATTCTTCATACAACGGTGGGTAAAGTGATTGGCACTCAAAAGTATAAAGTGCCAATGAGAAGCGTCAAGCACGGAGAGCATATTGGACAGTATTTAAGAAGCGATTAAGATGGCGGGAGTCCCCCCCCTTCCATGACCAAGCGCCTCGTCCTCGTCCTCGGTCTCGCCATCATCCTCGTCTCCGCGGGCGTCATCTGGAAAGGATCTTCTTTAAGCGGTTCTGTAACCACTGCGTGCAAGCGCAACCGCGATTGCGGCAGCAAAGCCTCCTGCGTCCGCACTACGGGTAAAAAAATTGGTATCTGCATCGCATCTCAATGCGGGAACAACGTGAAGGAACGGGGGGAGAAGTGTGAAACAGTGAACGGAGCAATCGTCGGATGCAAAGAAAACAAGATATGCACGGACTGCGCGCGCTGTGACAAACAACGGAAGCAAACAACGAATTCCTCATCAATAAGTACGAGCACATTCCAACAGGATGATGATCAAACACGTAAATGTGCCGCAATGGGCGGCGCGAAGAGCAGCCAATGCTTCCGCGATCTCGCCATCGATCGAACGGATGCCGAACTGTGTACACGCGCCGGAAATCTTGCCAACATTTGCTATAACGCCATCGCAGTCCAAACGAGAAATCCTCTCCTCTGCGACCGCATCACCGACTCGTCCGACACCACACAGCAACGATGCAGAAAGTTCGCCTCTCAGATTCCATTCCCCTCCACAGAGGAAGAATGTATCGCAAAAAACGGCGTATGGGCGATCCATGGCTTAAGCCCCATGAAGTCCTGCAATCTTCCCACCTCGGACAAAGGCAAGATTTGCACGAACGTCGACGAGTGTGAGGGCACCTGCCTCGGCAATGTACCGACAGCAACCTCCGGTACCTGTAGTGAATGGCGTCTTACCTTCGGTTGCCGCATCTTCCTCATGCAGGGGAACGCCCGGCAGTTATGCGTGGACTGAAGCAGGGAGGAAACCGTCAAGGTTTCCTCCTATAAGCCCTCTTCCCCTTCAAGGTGGCGCTCCGGCGCGGGAACCCCACGGGATCCGCATAAAAATCCACCTTCGTAGGTTGCATTGCATCTGCAGAGTCGGTATAAGGTCACCACACTTCCGATCGATCGCCGCGATCCTGACCGCGCGAGCGCGGTCACCCTGAGCGAGTCCCGCACGTGCGGGACGAGTCGAAGGGTGGTCCCACGCCGGTTCCTGCGCCCAAGCGAGAAGACATCGGAAGGAAGCCCCAAGGACATTCCACTGGTTCAAAACTCTGTAAGCTCCGCGAGGGCGCTCCTCTGTCTCCCCTCCACCATCACCTTTCCCCCTCCGTTATGCCTATTCCCACTGAAAAAGATCTCATCGCCGCCTCATGTCACGTCGGCCACCGCAAAGAGAAGTGGAATCCGAAGATGGCTCCATATCTTTTCGGCATCCGCAAGGGTATCCACATCTTCGACCTGACCGAGACCCGCAAGCGCCTCGAAAATGTTTGTGCACAGATGCGCCAACTCCAAGCCGAGGGCAAGGCGGTCCTCTTCGTGTCCACGAAGCAGCAAAGCATTTCCTTCATCGAGAAAGCAGGCAAAGAGCTCGACCAACCAACAGTCACGAAGAAGTGGATCCCGGGTCTGCTCACTAACTGGCCCACCATCAAACGCCGTCTCAAGTACTACCTTGAGCTCCAGCAATCCTTCCAAACAGGTGAAGTGGAGAAATACACGAAGAAGGAGCAACTCACGCTCCGCAAGAAGCTCGCTAAGCTCGACGCAGCCTTAAGTGGTGTCGCCGGGATGACGCAGCTCCCCGACGCCGTATTTGTCGTGGATGCCGTTCGTGACCGCGTCGCGGTTCTCGAGGCGAAAAAACTCTCCATTCCTCTCTTTGGAATCTGCGATTCCATCGCCGACCCGGACCTCTTCACGGCCTTCATTCCCTGCAATGATGATGCCGTGAAAGCTCTCACGCTCGTTATTGAAACGGTCATCAACGAGATGAAAGCTGCCCCAAGCAAACGCGCTTCCGCCCAAGACTGATCCTTTCTCTCTTTCCCTCTCACGATTATGGCAGACATCTCCCCCGCCGCCGTCGCTTCTCTCCGCACCCGCACTGGCGTCTCTATCCTCCAGTGTAAGAAAGCTCTCGAAGAAGCAAAGGGTGATGAAGAGAAAGCCATTGAGATTCTCCGCCGCTCAGGCGAAGCTCAAGCTGTGAAGAAGTCCGCACGCGAGCAATCGCAGGGAGCAGTGTTTCTCGCACATTCCGGCAACAAGGCTGCGTTGATTCTGCTCAAATGCGAAACGGATTTCGTTGCCCGTAATGCCGACTTCGTGGCCTTCGGACAAGAGTGTGCCGACTTGCTGCTCAAAGAAGGAAAAGTCGGCCTCGACAAGAAGCTTCAAGGTTCTCTCCCGTCCATCGTGCAGAAGTTGGGAGAGAACATTTCGATCGGATCGACGGAGGTCGTGGAAGCACCTGTTCTCGGCAGCTACGTTCACACAAATCGCAAGATCGGCGTCATCGTCGGCTTAAGTAAGGGGTCGGAGGAACTTGCGAGAGATGCCGCCATGCATGCCGCCGCCATGAATCCGCTCTTCCGCACTCCCACCGAAGTTTCCAGTGCCTCCGTCGAGAAGGAGAAGGAGATCTGGCGCGAGCAGCTCAAGAAGGAGGGTAAACCCGAGCAAATCTGGGACAAGATCATGATGGGTAAGGAGAAGAAGTTCCGCGAAGAGAGCGCCCTCACGTCACAATTGTTCGTAAAAGACCCTACGAAGACTGTCGGTGCCCACCTCGGCGATGCCGAGGTTACGCAGTACTTACGACTCTCGTTCAACTAAGCAATCAATCCTGTTTTTCAGTCCCCGTAGCGGCAGATCATGATCTGCCGCTACGGGGTTCGGAGTATCTGGCCCTCTCGTCCAAAAGAGCGTATAATAGATGGTTATGGAGACCATAGATATTCTTGTGGCAGAGGACGATGCTGTCCTGCGGGAGGTCTACACGAAGAAATTTTCGCTGTCCGGATTCCAGATTCGTGCCGTGGAGAACGGCCAGAAGGCCCTCGAGGCCATCACCGCGAAGGTACCGGCCATCCTCATCCTCGACCTCAATATGCCTGTTCTCGACGGGTTTTCCGTGATGGAGAAATTCCCCAAGGACAAACGCAGTTTCCCGATCATCGTGCTGACCAATTTTGGAGATGACAAGACCCGCCAACGAGCAACATCACTCGGTGCAGACGACCTCTTCGTAAAGAGTGAAATGACCATCAAATCGCTTCTGGAAATGGTGCAGAACCTTCTTCGGGCAAAGAAGTACTGGCAGAAGTAACGAGGATGCCTCATCAAGGACAGGAAGAACACCGCTACCGCCACAGCAGCTTTCATGCTAAAATGGTAAGATAGCGCCGATGAGCACCTTCCTCACCCTCCTCGCTGCAGCTCTCGTCCTCGCAGGCCTCGCCGTCTGCGTGCTTTGGGCTCTACGCCTCGGAAACGAACGGCGGATGGAACGCTCGCTCACATTCCTGCAAATCCAAATGCCCAAGAAGGAGAGTAAGCAGGACAAAGAAGTTGAATCCGAGCGATTTTCCACGGGACAGGATTTTCGCGAAATTCTCGGCGTGATGGAACATCTCTTCGAATCACTTCACGCTATCGAGCGCTCGAAGATCGATCGGTTCTGGCTCGGACAACCATTCTTCTCCGTCGAGTACGCCGCACTGGCCGGCGAGATCCTGTTCTTCGTCGTCTGTCCCCGCGCCTACGCCCAACTCATCGAGAAGCAGATCACATCCTTCTATGCCGATGCGATCATCGATGAGACCGAAGACTTCAACATCTTCACGGATAATTCCGTGGTCGCCGCGCAAATTCTCCTGCCACGCAAACCTTTCACGGCTGTCTTCAAAACATTTGAACAACTTAAGAGCGATCCGTTCAACACGATCACCAACGCATTCTCCAAACTGCAGATCACAGAGGGCGCCGCGGTTCAGATGGTACTGCGCCCCGTCCCAAGCGGCTGGCAGAAACACTTGCAACACGAAGCCGGCAAACTCATCAATCCAAAGAAACGGCGTGGTAACCTGTTCAACCCCATCACATGGCTCAGCGCATTCTTCAGCATGCTCACATCCGGTGACGACATCGCTGAACTCAAGAACGAGGAACAATCCACAGGCGAACGCGTTTCGCAGATGGTTGAAGAGTACAGCAAGTCCGTCGACGAAAAAGCGGGGCAGCCGGGCTATGAAGTGGTCCTGCGCCTCCTTGCATCCGCGGACAACCGCAATCGTGCTGAATCATTGCTCGCTACAATTGCCGCCGCATTTGCACAGTTCAATTCCATCCGCGGTAACGGTTTTCGCCTGCCACGAACCCCCCACCGTCGCTCCACCATCGAGCGTTTTATCCGACGCTCGCCGCGCCATCCGCCGATCTTCGCCTTCACCGCCCCCAAACTCCTGCTGGGTACGAGCGAACTCACGGGTTTCTTCCATCTACCGAATATCAAATATAACAAAGTGGATACGATCAAATGGCAGAACTACAAGGTTGCCCCGGCCCCCAAGGACGTGCCGCAGGATGGACTCCTCCTCGGTACGAACACTTATCGTGGGGAACGGCGAAAAATCTTCATGAAGACCGAAGATCGTTTCCGGCACTTCTACATCATCGGACAAACCGGAACGGGTAAGTCCTCGATCATCCAGGTTATGGCTCGCCAGGACTTTCACAACGGAACGGGGCTCTGCGTCGTGGACCCGCATGGCTCGCTCGTGGAGGACCTCATTCCCTACATTCCTCGCAACCGCGCCGATGACGTCATCTACTTCAATCCATCGGACACTGAGCGTCCCATGGGCTTGAACCTCCTCGAAGGCAAAACACCCGAAGAGCGCGACCTCATCGCTCTCGACGCGATGAACATGATGATCAAGATGTTCGGCAACGAGATCTTCGGCCCGCGCATCCAGGACTACTTCCGTAACGGCTGTCTCACGCTTATGGAAGACGAGGAAGAAGGCGGCGCCATCACGGATCTCGTGAAGCTCTTCACCGACGAAGAATGGCAAAAGTACAAGGTTTCCAAAGTGAAGAACCCCATCGTTCGCGCTTTCTGGGAGAAGCAGATGGCTCAGACCGGCCAGCGCGAGAAACAGGAGATGATCCCCTACTTCGCCGCAAAATTCGGCCAGTTTTACACTAACACGCTCATCCGCAACATCGTAGGACAGACCAAGAGCGCTTTCGACATCACCGACGTCATGAATTCGGGAAAGATTCTCCTCGTGAACCTGTCCAAAGGTCTCGTCGGTGACATCAACTCGCAATTGCTCGGTATGATCTTCGTGAACAAAATCCAAGTGGCTGCCATGCGCCGACAGAAGGAGAGTACGGAGAACCGCAGAGACTTTTTCCTCTACGTGGACGAATTTCAGAACTTCGTCACCCAGTCCATCGAGTCTATCCTCTCCGAGGCACGCAAGTACCGTCTTGGCCTCATCCTCGCACACCAGTATATCGATCAGCTCGAAAAGGACGATCGTCTCTCAGGTAAAGTCAGTCTCAAGGGTGCCGTCTTCGGCAACATCGGCACCATGATGTTCTACAAGATCGGTCCGCAGGACGCGGAAGTTTGCGCCAAAGAAATGGCCCCCGTTTTCTCGGAGCAGGACCTCGTGAACATGGACGCATTCAAGGGCGCCATGAAGCTCTCCATCGACGGCAAGCCGTCCCGCCCCTTCTCCATCGAAGTCCCCCGCCCCTGGCAGGACACGACCTACGCCAAGGACGCGCAGGCCGCCGAAGCATTCAAGCAATTGAGCCGTCTCACCTACGGGCGCTCGAAGGAGTTCGTAGACCGGGAGATCTTGAGGAGGATTGGATGAAGTTATTGGCTTAATAGAGAGTAAATATCATATATTGTAATAATATTGATTTATGTTATAATATGTACATACACACATTTACTTCCTTTCCCCAACTTCCTATGGCCAATCGAGATAACCATCTCGTTGTGACCGCCCTTGCCGGCCTCATCATGGGGGCCCTCCTCGGTGCAGGTACTGTCCAGTATGCGCAAGTTGTGGCTTTCTCCGGGGTGAACCCGAACACAGCTGCAACGAGTGATAGCGCGCGTGCCGGTCTGTCCACGAGACAGCGCTCGTACATCGATGAGTACCCGCTCGTTCCCCGCTATGTCAATGGAACGACGCAGACGACCGAGCAGAGTCATGCCGCTGCATGGGAGGGGGTACCGGCACACTGTCAAGAATTGACAGGTCGGCGCCTCATCAACTGCTGGGCTTCTTGGCAGGATGGCATCCTGTACAAGGCAAATGAAATGAATTAAGGGTCATTGCCTTAAGAATGAAGAGAGGGTTGTCCTCTCTTTTTTCTTGTCTTCACTTGAATATCCGCATCTACCGCACTGCAACAGCCGAGCTCACAGGAAGCGCGTGAACCAAGTAGCGCTGTGTGATCGAATCGGGTGGCCAGCAAGTGTAGAGGATAAGCTCCTCCCCGCGTCCGTCATCCTTGAAAGGACTGGTATCATCGGCCAGAACCGTCTGACTGTACGACACCTCATATCCATAGAGTGTACCGTTGTATGCAACGGAGATACGATCCCCGACCTTCAGCTGATTCACCTTGCGAAAGATCTTCGTGAATTGCGAGACATCCCACGGATAACCGCTGGAATGGCCATAAATCATAATCTTCCCTCCTCCGCCCGGATAGCCGAAGAGGTGACCAACACCGAAGTTAAGCGGCTGAAGAATGCCATCCTTGCTAAAGGGGTCCGTCGGATGTGTGACGGTGAGATCACTGATACCGAGTGTGGGCATGCTGATAGCGAAGTACCGCTCCGATGAACCTGCAAGATTTGCCGGTTGCGGCGCGCGGATCGCCGGACTGGTCATGGAAATGACGGTGGTCTGGTTGTTACTCATGACAGCGGAAGATGGTTCCGTCCCCTGAAACGCCACCAGCCCTTTCGACTGGATATCATCGATGCGATAGGCCATATCGAAGAAACTGCCGCGCGTGATCGTGCTCCCCAGTTCGAGACGCCCGCTGTGCATCACGAGATTCTTGCCGACCGCCGCATTGATGAACGGTGTGAACCACTCACCATCTTCATTCTGGATATACGGCGACAGCTGAGCGGCACCCTGCACCCCCTGGGATCCGTACGCCCGAAGTAACATCGTTACCGCTTCTTCGACCGTAAGATAATTCCCCGGTCGAAATGTGCGATCCGGATAACCCGTGATCATGCGTGTCTCGAAGGCCGCCTCCACGTACGGTGCGTACCACGCACGCTGGTCGATATCAGAAAAAAGTGGCAGCGGCGGCATATTTGTCTGGAACTTCTTCACACGGGCGGGATCTTTGAGCCCGAGAATAATCTTGAGCGCTTCCGCACGATTGATGGCTGCTTCGGGTCGTCCGTTCCCGTCACTGTACCCTTGAACAATCCCCTTCTCCGTGAGGTGCGCGAAGCCCGCATCGTACTTGGTCCCGGCAGTATCCGGGTAATAGGCGGCCAAAGCAGGCGCAGCCAGTGCAAAGGCCACAAAGACTGCAAGGAGAAGCGCCGAGGTGCGTTGCGTGGACATAGAGAACATATATTAGACATTTTTTATGTTTTGTCAATAGCCCAAGACGCGATCTCCCACTCCACACGATTCGCCATTGAACTTCCGGGGATCCTTCTATAAGTACTCTCTTCCACCTTTTTCCGGCGAAAAAGGTGGAGCCAAAACGCCGGCGCGCCAGAGCTCCTCCGCTTGGCCCTGTGCCTCCTCGTCGACCCCTCCAAGGATTCGGGGTCGCCTCGTCGGCGAGCTGCTTCGCAGCAGGGCCTTCCCCTTCACCCCCCGTGGCGCGCCGGGCCCACCAAACACGAATCTTCGGCGCCCTGCGAGCCGCCGTTGTACGACGCGGCGAGGCGAGCGCCCGCAGGGAGCGCCACATGTCCGACGAGTGAGCGTAAGCGAGCGAGGAGTTTGTGGTGCGACACGAGACGAGCCGATGTCGTACAGGCGGCGAGCATCAGCGCCGAAACCTTTTTGGCGCCACCTTTTTCAGTTATGAAAAAGGTGGCAGAGATTCGCCAAAGATCAATCCTGAGTCGATTGGGGAAGAGGGAATGCCAGAACAGCCCATTTGCATCTGCACCACAAAGCAGGGACACTGGCCCACACATGGCATTACGCGTCGGAATCATAGGCATGCCGAATGTAGGCAAATCCACGCTCTTCAATGTCCTCACGCGCTCCAAAGGCGCCCAAGCGGCCAACTATCCGTTCTGCACCATCGACCCCAATGTCGGCATCGTCGAGGTACCCGATGAGCGCCTCGAGAAACTTGCCGCCATCGTGCATCCCGCCAAGATCGTCCCCGCAGCCGTGGAATTCGTGGATATCGCCGGTCTCGTGAAGGGGGCAAGTAAGGGGGAGGGCTTGGGCAATCAATTTCTGGCAGCCATCCGCGAGGTGCACGCGCTCTGCCACGTCGTCCGATTCTTCGAGGGCGGCGATGTCATCCACATCGAAGGAACCGTCGACGCCAAGCGCGATCGCGAAACCGTGGAAACGGAGTTGGCGCTGTCGGATCTTGTCCAAGTGGCCAAGCGCATCGACAAGTGCCGCGGTGCTGCGCGCACGGGAGACAAGGTGAAGATTCGGGAACTCGCGCTCCTCGAAAAGATTGAAACAGCTCTTCAAGGCGGACAGTTGGCATCCGGCCTTGCATGGAGCAAAGAGGACTTTGAGCTCGCACAGCAATTCCAGCTCCTTACTCTGAAGCCCATCATTTACGCCGCGAACGTGTCGGAAGAGCAGCTCAAGACCGTCCCTCTTCAGAAAGCCAAGGAAGCTCTCGGTCTTTCCGAAAGCGCCGAAGTAGCCATGATCTCGGCCAAGGTGGAGGAAGACCTGCAGGAACTGACCCCGGAGGAAGCGAGGATATTTCTCGCCGAACTCGGGGTGACGTCATCGGGCCTTGATCGGCTCATTGCATGCGCATATCACCTTCTCGGTTACATCACCTTTTTCACAGCAGGACCAAAGGAGGTGCGCGCCTGGACAACGCGCCGGGGAGCGAGTGCCCCCGAAGCGGCGGGAGTCATTCATACCGATTTTCAGCGCGGTTTCATCGCCGCAGAGACAATCGGTTATCAAGACTATGTGGCACTTGGAGGAGAGCAGAAGGCAAAAGCAGCCGGAAAACTTCGCATCGAAGGGAAGAACTACGTTGTACAAGACGGGGACGTGATGGTGTTTAGATTTAATGTGTAACAGCTTATCGCTCGCCATCCACTTACATACTCGGCGCCCTGCGAGCCGCCGTGGTACGACTTGGGCGAGGCGAACACCTATCGAATTCCGCAACGTGGGTGGGTTGGCGCGCCACGGGGGGTGAAGGGGAAGGCCCTGCCGCGCGAAGCGCGCCGACGAGGCGATCCCGAATCCTTGGAGGGGTCGACGAGGAGGCACAGGGCCAAGCGGAGGAGCTTTGGCGCGCCGGTGTTTTGGCACCACCTTTGTCACCGGACAAAGGTGGCAAACCATTCAAGAAAGAATGATAATAGTTACCAATCAAGCTATCTAATTCTCTTATTCCCCTCTCATGATCTTTCTCCCTCGGCAAGAGCCCTTCATCTGCGAGCACTGTCGTCACAGCGTGTTACCACTCGAACACGGCTCCTACCGCAATCACTGTCCGAAGTGCCTGTGGAGCAAGCATGTCGATAATACAGGCCCCGGTGATCGATCGTCAACCTGCGGGGGGATGATGGCACCCGTATCACTCGATTTCCGCTCGAAGAAGGGCTGGATTCTTATTCATGAGTGCGAGAGGTGCGGCAAACGCATCCCGAATAAAGCGGCTCCTGATGATGATTTGACTTGTTTCTCGAAGGAAGAGCATTGAATGCACAAGTTTATCTCTCCACTATCTTAAACTGTGAATTATTTATTTGTTCATTTTTTTTCTCACTTGCAAGGGCTCTTTGCGTTTTGAGGTTGAACATACATCTTGCCGAGGCGTAGGCTTCGCCCCCCATTCCCCTCTCGCCATGCGCGCCTTCCTCTTGGTCGCCATGTTCGGCGTCCTGTTCCTATCTCTCTGAAACACACTCCATTCAACGGATCACAGCTTCGTCTGTCCTCCCGACAGCAACCGTGAAACATATTGCTCCGAAAACACCTGCTTCACCGGAATCTTCTCTCGGACATTGCCCTCGGGAATCACGAACACCTGATCTTCTTTTGTTTGAGGATGCACTTCAATGACGACATCAAAATTGCCCTTCAGGATGGAGGCAGGAACGTGATCCAACACGACTTCAGGGGGTGAGGATTGCAGGTCCTCAGCGATTTGCCTGCGAAGCATCTCCTTGGCTTTCGGTTCGGATTCGAGCACGAAGCGCGCTTCTGCCATCCGCTCGTTCCGGTCCATCTCGTGTTCGAGATCCTCCGGACCCTTCACTTTCTCCCGCAAGCGTTCGTACTCCTCCGGGCTGCGCAAGCGCTTGCGAATCTTCTCGCGTTCATTCGATGGCAGAAGATCGAGCCAATAGGACATAGACAAAGTCTACCACGGATAGTCCGCAATAATCAGCGAAGCGCGGGTTATAGCCTGTCCTGAACTTGACGAAGGATGGGGTCCTGCGCTGGAGCCGCACCATAGAGGGAAAGGGGGGTCATGGAGGGGAAACCGTAGGTCTTCCTCTCCATGCCTAGCTGCAACCGCTCGTAGAGCCGCAATCCAAACACACCTCGCACGATCCGTTCGCTTTCACTCGTAAACTCCCACACCCGCTGCAAATGGCTCCGGTGAAACCCTGCTGCTTGGCTAACTCGATCTTCCCCATGACGACTCCTACCTCTTCTGGCGGGGATTCTTCATCATCGAAATGCGTCTGCTCTCCTTCCGATTCGCTGCTCTGGGCCATAGGTGCAGGCGCCCCCTCATCCACGATCGTCAAGCGCATGGCAAACGCGTCCTTGCTCTTCGAGCCTTCCGCGTAAGCCTTCTCGACGAGATCCTTGTTATGGAACTGCATGGCCTTATCCTTGGTAAGGAACTTGAGCGCCAGCCAGCGCCCGAGATAATCCATGAGACTCTTCACCATTGGAATCTCCTTGTTGATGGTCATGCCCATCGGCTCGAAGCGCGTCCGTACAAGCTTCTGGCACAGTACTTCGAGAGGCACGCCGTACTGGAGATTCATGGAAAGACTCAGGGCAAGCGTGTCCATGACCCCAGAGAGCGTGGATCCTTCCTTGCTCATCTTGATGAAGATCTCACCGGGCGTTCCGTCCTCATAGAGACCGACGTGCACGTAACCTTCGTGACCAGCAACCGAGAACTTGTGTGTGAGAGACATGCGCTCGTCCGGCAGCTTGCGGCGCCGTGGCATCTCCTTCACGACGATTTTCTCGACGATGCGGATGCGTTCCGGATCCTGATTCTTCTCCACCTTCTTGTCCTTGCCTTCCTTCTTCGATGAGAGCGGCTGACTCAGTTTGCAGCCATCGCGATAGAGTGCATTGGCCTTGAGACTCAGTTTCCAGCTCAAGAAGTAGGCACTCTTGATATCTTCCACTGTCGCCTCGTTGGGGAAATTGATGGTCTTGGAAATTGCTCCAGTGATAAACGGCTGCGCAGCAGCCATCATCCGGATATGCCCCTCAGGTGCGATGGAGCGCTTACCGATCTTTCCGCAGCGATTCGCACAATCGAAGACGGCAAGGTGCTCATCCCGAAGATGCGGAGCACCCTCGACTGTCATGTGACCGCAAATGATGACATTAGCCTCCTCAATGTGCTCCGGAGCGAAGCCGAGTGCACGCAGCATGTTCCCGTCCGCCTTGCTCAGATCTTCCTCAGTGATCTTGAGACGTGCCATCGTGGCGTCGCCGAGCACGAAGCGATTGAAGGCGAAGTGAAGATCGAAGACCTGCGGCAGCGTCTTCTCGACATTCGCGATATCCTCATCCGTGAACCCTTTGAGCTTGAGCGACTGGCGATTGATGTGCGGAGATCCCTCGAGTGTGAGGGTCCCCAACACATAGCGCATGATATCGCGCACTTCATCCTCACCATATCCGAGCTTGGCGAGAGCAGGACGCACGGACTGGTTCACGATCTTCATGTAACCACCCCCCGCAAGTTTTTTAAATTTTACGAGTGCAAAGTCCGGCTCAACGCCCGTTGTATCGCAATCCATGAGCAAACCGATCGTTCCGGTCGGCGCGATGACGGAGACTTGTGCATTGCGATAACCGGCTTTTTCTCCGAGCGCAAGCGCACGATCCCACGCTTCTTTCGCTGCATGGAGCAGGTCGAGCGGACAGTACTTTTGATCGATACCCACGGGCGTCACATGGAGATCCTCGTATTCTCCCTTTGGCGCATCGTATGCCGCACGACGGTGATTACGGATCACCCGGAGCATATGATCGCGGTTGCGCGTAAAGCCCTGAAACGCCCCAAGATACTTGGCCATTTCCGCAGACATCGCATACGCCTCGCCCGTCATCATGGCGGTGATCGCAGCACAGAAGGCACGTCCGCGCTCCGAATCGTATGGAACACCCATGTGCATGAGCAACGCACCAAGATTAGCATAACCGAGGCCCAACGTTCGAAATTCATAACTCAAGCGTGCGATCTCCGCACTCGGAAACTGCGCCATGAGCACCGAAATCTCCAAGACGACGGTCCAAAGACGAACCGCATGACGGAAACGTTCGATATCGAACGTGCCGTGTTCATCATCATAGAACTTCAAGAGATTGATGGATGCGAGATTGCAGGCGGTGTTGTCGACGAACATGTATTCACTACAGGGATTCGATGCATTGATGCGTCCGTCAGCCGGACAAGTGTGCCAGTCATTGATCGTCGTGTCGTACTGCAACCCAGGATCGGCGCACGCCCACGCGGCGTACCCGATCTTGTCCCACAGATCGCGCGCCTTGAGCGTCTTGCAGGGAACGGGTGCCCTCCCCTCCCCCTCCGCTTTCCTGAGCTCCGTGCGCCAATAGAGATCCCACGTTCCATCCTTTTCGAGCGCATCGAAGAACGCCTGAGGCACGCGGATGGAATTGTTGGAGTTCTGCCCCGAGACCGTCTGGTATGCCTCACCGTTGAAATCCGTGGAGAAGCCATCCTTCGCAAGGATAGCGACTTTTTGCTCTTCTTTAGCCTTCCAATCGATGAACACCTCGATGTCTGGATGATCGAGATCGAGGCACACCATCTTGGCGGCGCGGCGCGTGGTGCCGCCAGACTTGATGGCCCCTGCTGCACGATCGCCGATCTTAAGGAAGCTCATGAGACCGGAACTCATGCCGCCACCCGAGAGTGGCTCGCCGGACCCACGAAGACGAGAAAAATTGGTACCCGTTCCCGAGCCATACTTGAACAATCGTGCCTCCCGAACCCACAAATCCATGATGCCGCCGGGATTGACCATGTCATCCTCTACGGACTGAATGAAACATGCATGCGGCTGTGGATGTGTGTAGGCATCTTCGCTCTTACGTACTTCGCCCGTTTTTGATTCGCAGTAGAAATGCCCCTGCGCCGGTCCTGTGATGCCATACGCGTAATGAAGACCTGTGTTGAACCACTGTGGGCTGTTGGGTGCAGCCATCTGGTGGATGAGCATATATGAGAGTTCATCTTCGAATACCTGCGCATCTTGTGCGGTTTCGAAGTAGCCCTCCTGCTGCCCCCAGTGCCGCCAGCAACCGGCCATGCGCCGCACGACTTGCCGGGCGCTGCGCTCCGGTCCTGTGACGACTTCCCCTTTTGGGTCACGCAGGAGATTGCCCTTCCCGTCTTCCTGCGGCACACCCGCCTTGCGAAAGTATTTACTCACGATGATATCTGTCGCCATCTGACTCCACTCCACGGGAACCTCAGCCCCCTCCATCATGAAGACGGTGGAGCCGTCTGTATTCTTAATTGCACTCGTTCGCTTCTCATACGTCACCTCCTCCAAAGGATCGTTGCCGGGCGTCGTGAAAACACGCGGAATGGAGAGCCCCTTCCCTTTGGCGCGGGCTGCGTCCGCACGCGGAATCGTGCCGTGGGAAGAGGCGGTGGAACGCGGGAAAGAAGGCGAATTTGCCGAGTTCATGCGTTTTGGCGGAAGGAATAGAAAATACTATATGCTGTGCCTACCTATAGCAATGAGGTACGATATATGGTGTCTATATCGCACTCAACAAACTGCAGTTGCAATGGATGAGAAAACAGATGTAATGATGCAATGCCAGCATTCGTATTCAGGAAATATCCTGTAAGATGGCTACACGACATACTTGCTCATCCTCATTGCCGGTAACAACAATCCGAGCAATTGCGCACTGCTCGCTTCTACCTTCGCCGAAGGCGCCCGATCAGAAGTTTCTCACCTTATGGTCGACACCGTGAAACTCAATGAACTGAAGATTGATCATTTCCGCTTGGAGTTCTATGACTCTGCACACACACAAGAAGAAGATTTCCGCACCCTGCAGCGGCTCGTAGAACAAGCCCACGGTGTCGTCATTGCCACTCCCGTTTGGAATTTCTCTGTGCCCGCACACCTGAAGAATTTCATCGATCGCATGGGATCATTCGCGCTCGATGCCACCCACTCCCGCGGTACTCTCGAAGGAAAACCGTTCTTCCTCATCTTCACCGGAGGCTCACCGAAGGCAGCTTGGAAAACGCTCATGCACAAGACGACAAGCTTCCTGCCGCAGGCAATCAAGTACTTTGGCGGCTCGGTACTCGGCCACCACTTCGAACCTCGCTGTACGAAAGGACGTGGCAAGTTTGGTCTCGTCGTAGATAAGAGACCCGAGAGTCTGGAACGCATATATCAAGAAGGAATCCGATTCGCATGCATCGTTGCACGGTATGCAGCCGACGGATCCTTGCCCATCCGACACGGCATGATTCACAAAATTTACGGCTTTGCGCAGAGACTCCTTAAGTTCTTCTCCTGAAGAATCCCCCGGAGGCCGCTTCTCTAAAGCGCCCCCTGGTACAAATGAACAACAAGCACGAAAGCTGCAATTGCCATCACCGCGGTGACGATCCATCCAAGAATATTGGAAAACATGGGCGTGGTGTGCGTTCCCATGATACGACGATTGCGTGCGATCAGGAGGATGAGGACAAGGAGCGGCGGGGCGATCACGCCGTTGAGAACAGCGGCATAGTACAGCATCTCGAAGGCGGGGAATTTCAGGACACTCACAACCAAACCAAAGCATGTTGCAAGCACGATCACACCATAGAATCCCGGCGCCTGCTTAAACGTCCGAAAGAGCCCTTCGTGCCACCCGAATGCTTCGGCAACGGCATAAGAAGCCGCCCCCGCGAGAATGGGCACCGCGAGCAGGCCGATACCGATCACACCGAGCGCGAAGAGGAGAGACGCGGCGCGCCCGGCGAGCGGCTGCAGCATGGCTGCCGCCTCTGCGGCAGTTGCCACCGTGCGCACACCGTGCGCACCGAGCGTGGACGCGGATGTCGTGATAATGAAGAAAGTGATGATATTGGAGAAGATCATTCCCATCGCCGTATCGAGTCGCATGGACCGCAAGCCTTTGCGCGTCACACGCGGGATGCCGCATCCCATATCGGAAATCGCGTGGTGCGCGACTTCCTCCTCCACCTCTTCATCCGTCTGCCAGAAGAAGAGGTATGGAGAAATGGTCGTTCCGAAGAGCGCCACGATGTTTACGATGTACTCCGGAGCGAACGAGAAGGAAGGGATGAGCGTTGCGGCAAGAATCGTCATCCACGGCTGCGTGATTGTAAAAGCCGCGAGAACGTAGACGAGAAGTGAGAAGGCAAGATACTTCAGAAACTTGGCATAGATGCGATAAGTTACGAAGATCTCCAGAAGGACGATGAGTACCGTGAATCCGATCAACCAAAGCCATCTGGGCAAGCCTGTGACGAGCGTGGCGGAAGCGGCCATCGCTCCGAGATCCGCGCCGATGTTGATCGTATTGGCAAGAAAGAGGAGGGAAACGACAGCGTACAAAAGTAACTTCGAGTAGTGCATGCGAATGATGCTCGAGAGACCCTTTCCGGTCACCATGCCAATCCTTCCGCAAATCTCTTGCACGACAACCATGAACGGCGTCACGAAGAGTGCGAACCACAGCTGCGTATACCCGAACTGCGCACCGGTCTGCGCGTACGTGGCGATGCCGGAAGGGTCGTCATCCGCGGCCCCCGTGATGAATCCGGGGCCGACAGATTTCAGAAATTTCTTGAGGCGGGAACTACGCACGGCACATACGGTAACACACTCGGGTTCGTACAGGCAGCATGACTCACTCTCCCACCAGCACCACTTCCTCATCGAGGACCCCCGCCTCCCGGAACGACTGCCACGTCTGCACTCCTCCTTCGACGAGCACACTGGTGATGCCATGAAAATCGCCCAACGGTGTCGTGAGGATTTCCCAGAGAGCATCAAGGTCGAAGTGATTATCCCTCAAGGGACACGCGAACACCTTCACTCCCCTCTCCTCCAATCGTTGCTGCTTCGCCAGGGCCTGCACGGGAACATGCATAGGAACCTCTGAAAAACAAAGCGAATTGTCACAGTTCGACGGATTCACCATGACATGCCTTTGGCGTTTTTCAGAGGTTCCTATGCTCATTACAACGATCGTCCCTGCTGCAAGCTCGGTGACAAGTCGAGCCGTTTCCGGGATCCTGAAATTCGGGTCGAGCACGATACGAAGCGGTTGGGAGGAATTCTGATCAACTTTTTTGTTCACGATTCGTCGCGTCAGCTGAGGGTCATCGGAGAGCACCGTTCCCACACCGATCATGATCGCATCGTGCATTCCACGTAGAAATTCGTGCGCCCATGCGTCTTGCTCCTGTGAGGTAATCTTCAAGCGACTTCCATCGGGATTGGAAACGGCTCCAGCCCTTGTACAAGCCATTTTCAGGGTGACCCACGGACGCCCTCGCGTATGGAGGGACACAAACCCCCTGTTTAATCTCAAAACTAATTCCGGAAGGATTGGCCCCCGTGCCTCCACCCCTGCGCTCTTTAGCTGTGTGATCCCCTTCCCCGCAACGTGCGGATTAGGATCAACCATTCCGTACACCACATGCCTCACCCCCCTCTCGATAAGAAAACCTGTGCAGGGCAGGGTCTTGCCTCGATGACAGCATGGTTCCAGATTCACGTAGAGAACATCATCGGGTTCGATAGACCCCGGAAACGACTCTAAGAGAGCTCTCTCGGCATGGGCAAGCCCAAAGCCCCGGTGCCAGTCCTCCGCGACGATGGAGCCACCTCTGACAAGCACGGAGCCGACGAGGGGGTTCACCCCCACCCTGCCCCGGCCACGCTCGGCGAGCTCCAGGCAGCGATGCATGTAGACGGTATCTTTCATGATGTCAGTATGACACAAAAAAGCCCCGATCCCGTCGGATCGGGGCAACCATGAACCATTGGCTCATGACTAAGACCTCCTCGGCCTTTCACGCCGTTATCGTTATGCGAGGTATCCCTGTACGTCGCGCACCACGATACCTTTGGCTCCGGCAGCGCTCAGCTTGCGAAGCACACTTCCCAGCTCCGTGCGCCGGATGCAAATCTCGCACGCGGTCCACAGCGGATCGACGAGCGGAGACCTGGTCGGTGCAATCACCGCAGGCAAATCGAGCACCTTGATATCCGCCGCCACGGGGGCATCGAACGTGACCATGACGTACGTCTGAGCACCCACAACGGTCTGGAGCGCAAGATACAGCTCCTGAAGCTGCCGTTCCTGCTCCGGTGTCAGTCCGTTCGCCGCAAGGAGTACCGGCGTGCTCTGCAACAAACAGTCATATCCCGGAACGATCTCCAAGCCGCACGCCCGCAGGCTCTCACCAGTTTCCGTTACCGCGAGCACCATGTCGACCAGTTCGTACTTCACGCACGCTTCCTCCGAACCATCGATTTTCTCGATGCGATAGCGAAACGGCAGGGGCTTCTTGAGAGATGCGAAAAGCTTCTTCGCCAGACGTGGGAGCTCGCATCCGATGCTGACCGTGTTCTTTCCATCGGGAATCCATCCCGCGCGGCGCGCAAGAACCCAACGGGTCGGCTGATCGGTCTTCCGCGAGAAGCAGAGAGGCCCCACAACGCGTAGGGTCGTCAGATTGCTCGCAAGGAAGAGGTCGTACCCCGTGATCACTACATGGAATCCCTTCAGGAGGAACCACGGGGCTGTTCGCCGGTCGAACTGATAAAACTCCACGCCATTCGCCGTTCCGCAGTATCCGGTGCGATCCGGCTTGAACAATACATATCCCGCAATGGCGAGATACATCATGATCCGCTCCGCGAGCGAACCGTTCCCACACACAACCTTCAAAGCCATGATCAGTCTCCCTTCTTCCCGTACACCTGCTCCGGATCAAAGATTCTTTCGAGGACAACGACGAGTCGTCCGTCTTCGATCCTCCGATAGAAACAGCTTCTGTAGCCCTCATGGCACGCGGCACCCGTTTGCTCCACCTTGAGCAGAATCGCATCCTCTGGCGGGCAATCCACGCGGATTTCCCGCACGATCTGGACGTGGCCGCTCTCCTCCCCCTTCCGCCAGAGCTTCCGGCGTCTGCGGGAATAGTAGACGGCACGACCGGTTCGGAGTGTTTCGAGAAAGGCCTCTTCGTTCATGTAAGCCAACATCAACACTTCTCCGGTTTGAGCGTCTCGGACGACTGCAGCGACGAGTCCGCCGCACGCCTGGAAATCGATGAGCGACATAGGTCACCTCCCAACAACAGTGATGTGAAAGAACCGCTACGACCGATTGTTTGCACAAGACAAACACCCCCTCGTCTCCGAGGAGGGAACGATTTCGGTGTGCGACTCACTTCTTGGCTTTTTCGAGATATCCCTGCAACACCGATGCCGTCCTCTCCCCGGAGGCCTCCGAACTATGCGGAGACGCAGAGGAATGGACCAAACGATGATGCCGATGGGCATTGAGGACTTTGCGATAGCCGCCTTCGCCGTTCTCGAGGAACTTGGCGACACGCGTCACGGTTGTGGTACTCGCACCCGTATTCGAAGCGACCTGACGGTAACTCAACCCCTTCGCAAGCTCCCTAGCCACCTCGAGACGCTCACACCATGCCTGTAACTCACTCAGGGTGCCAACGTCCCGCAGAAACGACGCCACATCCTCCTCGGTTTTGAGAGTGGTGAGAGCAGTACACAAGGACTTGAGCCACGGCTCGCGGCGCCAACTGTCTTCGGTGAATCGCTTCTGCATAAGAGAGTAAGAAAGATATGTGACACTGTTTTATCACAGTGACACAGGGCAGGTCAAGCAGAAAAACCGACGGAATTATTCCTTCTCGAAATCGATATGGGTCATACTGCCCGCCCATGAAAGACATCTACTATCAATGGCCTTACGACCCCGAAACGGTGACACGTGCTGAAGCATTCGAGAACGTTGCGATACTTGGACCGGACGCACTCTTCGGAATTCGCGTGAGAGGGTTAGAAGGGCAACGAATTCTCGTCAGGCAGAGGCTGCTCTTCCAACTGCTCAACGGACACGCAGCAGCCGATATCGACATCGTGGCGATCATTCCCCCGCCCACCGACCCTACCATCGGGCTGGAAGTGGAAACGGTGGAAGCGTTACGGGCATTGCTCGGGAAGTAGCTCAATACCACTAAAGGCGTGTCACCCTGAGCTTGTCGAAGGGTCGACACGCCGCCTAACCACAAATGTGTCGAGTCTTGTCCTGAGCCTGACGAAGGGCTCAGACTGACACATTTTTCGCATTATAAAAACAAATGCGTGAAGCGGGGTCTCGCGGGCCCCACGCTGGAGCGCCTCCTTGAAGGGAAAGAGGGTTCATGGGCGGAATTCCTTCCATGCCTACCGGACCTTCGTCCCCGCACGTTTGGCAATGATCTCCTCGGCAACATTTCTGGGTACCTTGTTGTAGTGCCCGAACTCCATGACGTAGCTCGCGCGCCCCTGAGTCATGGAACGCATATCCGTGGCGTAGCCGAACATCGTGGCCATCGGCACGAGCACTTGGATCGTCTTAGCCGTTCCGCGCGAGCCCGTAGACTGGATGATGCCGCGACGGGCGTTCAAGTCGCCCATGATTTGCCCGAGGAATTCCTCGGGCGTGACGACTTCGACCTTCATGATCGGCTCGAGGATGACCGGATCGGCCTTCTTCGCCGCCGCCTGAAAGCCGATCGAGGCCGCCAGTTTGAAAGCCATTTCGGAGGAGTCCACGTCATGATAGGACCCGTCGGTGAGCTCCACCTTCACGTCCACCACGGGGTATCCTGCGAGGATGCCGCGCGTCATGCCCTCCTGGAAGCCCTTGTCGCACGCCGGAATGAACTCACGGGGAATCCTGCCGGATACGATGGAATTTTCGAATTCGTAGCCCTTGCCAGGTTCCTGTGGAGACAAGCGAAACACCACGTGTCCGTACTGTCCACGACCACCCGTCTGCTTGATGTACTTTTCCTCGTGCTCGACCTCCTTTTGGATCGTCTCGCGATATGCTACCTGTGGCTTGCCGACGTTCGACTCCACCTTAAACTCGCGGCGCATCCGGTCGACGATAATGTCGAGATGCAGCTCGCCCATGCCGGAGATGACGACCTGATCGGTCTCGTCATCCGTACGCACGCGGAACGTAGGATCCTCTTCTGAAAGCTTCTTCAAGGCGATGCCCATCTTCTCTTGATCGGCCTTGGTTTTGGGTTCCACAGCCATAGAAATAACCGGCTCGGCGAAGGTGATGGACTCGAGACGAATGGGATGCGCCTCGTCACAGAGCGTGTCGCCTGTGCGCGTGTCCTTGAGACCGATGACAGCTGCGATGTCTCCTGCTTCCACCTTGTCGATCTCCTGTCGCGAGTTGGCGTGCATGCGCACGATGCGTCCGATGCGCTCCTTCGTATCGCTATGCGTATTGATGACATAGCTACCGGACTGGAGGACACCCGAATAGACACGGACGAACGTGAGCTTACCAACGAACGGATCCGTAGCAATCTTGAAGGCCAGCATGGCGAGCGGCTGAGTGTTGTCTGGTTTGCGCTCCTCCTCCTTGTCCGTCTTCAGGCTGACACCAACAGCGGGAGGAATCTCCAACGGAGACGGAAGGTATGCCACGACGGCATCGAGGAGTAATTGCACACCCATGTTTCGCAGAGATGACCCGCAAACAACGGGGTAGATCTTTCCATTTACCGTACCGATGCGGATGCCGCGGATGAGCTCCGCATCCGTAAGCGCATTATTCTGCAGATATAAATCTGTGAGGTCATTGTCACACTCAGCAACCTTCTCCATGAGCACCGCACGATACTCGGACACCTGCTCATGCATATCCTCCGGAATAGGGATCTCCTCGATCTTCTCACCATGCTCACCCGAGAACTTATAAGCCTTCTTCCCCACGATATCCACCATGCCCGAGAATGTATCCTCCGCGCCAATCGGAAGCTGGATGGCCACGGCATCTTTGCTCAGGCGATCGTGAATGCTCGCGAGGGACATGAAGAAATCACCACCCGTCTTATCCATCTTATTGATGAAGGCGAGACGTGGGACGTTATATTTGTCCGCCTGACGCCAGACGGTTTCACTCTGTGGCTCCACTCCCTGGCTACCATCGAAGACCACCACACCTCCATCAAGCACCCGGAGACTGCGCTCCACCTCCGCGGTGAAGTCCACGTGCCCCGGCGTATCGATGATATTGATCGTACAGTCGATCATCTCTCCCTCGGCATTTTTGGCCTTCCAGTGACACTGTGTAGCAGCAGACGTGATAGTGATGCCACGCTCGCGCTCCTGCTCCATCCAATCCATGGTGGCTTCTCCTTCGTGTACTTCACCGATCTTGTAATTCTTGCCCGTGTAGAAGAGCACACGCTCGGTGGTTGTCGTCTTGCCGGCGTCGATGTGGGCGATAATGCCAATATTTCGTAAATTCTTAAGATCCATGATTACACTTGGGAAAGGAAGGAAAGCGGCATCGATGCCTGCCCGGCGTAGCTCCGAACGAGCGAAGACGGGTGGGCGATGATTCCGATATTGCGAAGATTCTTGAGATCCATGAGAGAGAAGAAAAGAGTCAGACGAAATACGCACCCTGGCAGATGCTTATGCAAGCTGCCGAAAGTGCGAAAACTATAGGGAAAAGGAGGGCGGAATGCAATGATTGGCAAAAGATTTTCCTGCTAAAACGGACGAAAAACGTACCGAGAGATGTACGATCATCCTATGGATCACTATGTCGTACACATGCTGCGGTGTGCCGACAATAGCTATTACGTCCGGATTACCAATGACCTCCAAAAACGCATCAGCCAGCATCAGGAAGGATGGGATCCGTCAGCGTACACACACACAACCGGAGACCGGTCGAATTGGTCTACGTTGCAGAGTTCTCTGAAGTCACGGAGGCAATTGCATTTGAAAAACAAATCAAAAGATGGAGGAGAAGGAAGAAAGAAGCACTGATAAGTAGGGACCAAGAAACACTTGAGAGATTGTCGAAACGACGCGGTGGAAAGCCAAGGAGATAGAGCTCCGCCGTGTCATGGTGAGGTACGAGCGGCGTGCATGGATTCGTGGCTTTCGCTCACGCAAAAAGCTCCTCACCATGACACGCCGCGAGCCACGAACCATCACGGCGGAGCAATGAAAACAATAATCCCTCTGTCACAAATCTACTTCGCCAAGTGTGCAAAAGCTTTATTGGCCTGCGCCATCTTGAGGACATCCTGCTTCTTCTTCACCGCAGCACCCTGATCGGACGATGCGTCGAGGAGCTCGAGCGCCAATCTCTGGGCCATGGGAATACCCTTCCTGTCACGAGCAGCCGTGATGATCCAGCGAATGGAGAGGGCTTGCTGGCGCTTGGGGTTCACCTCCACCGGTACCTGGTACACCGCACCACCCACACGCTTTGGTCGCACTTCCACGAGGGGTGTCACATTGAGCAGAGCCTTGCTGAAGATATCCAAAGGGCTGTCCTTTGTACGCGTCTTGATGATGTCCATGGCATCTTGAAAGATCCCACGGGCAATGGACTTCTTCCCCTGCATCATCATCGAACAGATGAATTTCTCGATCAATGGGTCGGAGCCGGATGGAATGAAAGGCTTGATGGGTTTCGGCATGAGCGGAGTGAAAGAGGAAGACGGGAGATGTTTTAAGAAGCTTTCGGCCGTTTGGCACCGTAACGGCTGCGACCCTGCTTGCGGTTCTGCACGCCCTCCGTGTCGAGGATGCCGCGGACGATGTGGTAACGCACGCCCGGAAGATCTTTCACGCGGCCGCCACGCACGAGCACTACGGAGTGTTCCTGCAAGTTGTGCCCCTCTCCCATAATGTACGCCTTCACCTCGTGACCGTTCACGAGACGCACGCGGGCGATCTTACGCAGAGCGGAATTTGGCTTCTTGGGCGTCATCGTGGTCACTTTGATACATACGCCGCGTTTGAAGGGCGCACCGCCGGGCAATGGGACCGCACGCATGTTAAGCGCGTTCCATGTGTACTGCAGCGCAGGTGCCTTGGACTTGCGGACCTTGGCGTGTCGTGGCCGGCGGATGAGCTGATTGATCGTTGGCATCGTAAGGATCTCCCCTCTTCCAAAGAGGAGAGGGCACTATGCTACTGGCAGAGGAAGGGAGAAGTAAAGAGAGTTTCAGAGAAAAGCCCTCCGTTTACCTCTACCGTTTAAGGCTCAAAAGACCTCACAGACTATGCTTTCTGTATAGCCCTCCCATTGCTTTTGTCTGTGCCGGCGTATTCCATTTTTGAACCGCTTTGTCCCAGACTTTCGTTCTGATCTCTCTCCATACGTTCGGTAATTCTCTCTTGAGGTACACTGCCTGGTTCTCAAAGAGACCGCACATCGTCTCGAAATCCGTCGATGCATTGGCACCATCGAATGCCTTCAGCACCAATTGCCTGTAATCGTCACGATTGTCTTTCTCCTTGTCAGCAGTCGGGTTCTCAATCGTGTTTTTCAGTGTGTCATTTAAGTTGAACAAAATCCACGGACTCGTCTTCGCAAGCTCCCTTGTCACGACAAATCGGCCTTGCAGATCGACCGGGGCGAACCGCAAGAGCGCTGGGAACTTCCTCAGAACCTTCCCCGGGTCATGATCGACGATGTACCGCTGCATGATCGTCGGATTGGCCATGGCAATCTTTTCGAAGAACTGCCGGATCTCCTCGTCGCCCTTCTCGGACAGTCTCTCCTGTGGGAAGAACATGAGATACCGCACGGCCGCCGCAGGCTGCCTTTCATAAATTCTCTTCAGCGCATCCTCAAATGCATCGCCATAACCACCATCGATACCCTCGAAAGTCATCCTTTTCCCGATCACCATGTCGAGAATATTTTCATTCTTCACTACCGCATCCTTCGTCAGAAGTTCCCGCAGGACATGGCCCATGCCTCTCTTTTGGTCCACGTAGAACTTGCAGCGTGTTGCCAACTGATCAACGAGCGAGGGATCTTTCGCAACAATAGCTTCGATAACACTATCCAAGGCCCGATCATCGGACGGCCAATCCCGAGGATGTAACGCATCCAATATCGCCGGATCACCTGTCTGCATGGCATACCTCAGCACCGCGACCTTATAGTCATCGGCATTCTCCGTTCTCCATTCATCTGGCACACGAAGGATGAAACCTGAATCCCGAGACAACTGCTGAGTAATGAGCCGATTGATATCGGCTTTCGGGAAAACGGTCCTATCGAAGTACTTGATATTCTCCGGATCCTGCTTGAGCGCCTGCATGGCCACCTCGCGATAACGCTCCGGATTGTCCGCTATCCACGTAGGATCGCTTACGGAGTTGCGGAAATTGGCACCGTCGTACTTCGTAAAATGATCGCGGCAATCTGTGAGCGCCTTGATAACCATGTCTCCCAATTCCGCTTCCTTCACCCGTTCGACGTACTGTCGGTTATGCTCATCGATGGTAACGATCGTGCGCTGTCCGCGATTGAGCGGTGTTACTGCGCCGTATGCGCTCTCGACCCTCTGAACGCCTCTCTTCTTAAACTCAATCGTGAGCGCCTGCATATCATCCAGAGCGCCATTGACCTCATCCAACGTCCCCCGCGTGACGATGAGACTCGTCCCTCTCAAGCCGAACGTAATATTATGTATACGAGCCATGTTCGTGACGTACTTGTCCGTCAGGTTTTCCGGATAGCCAAGATGCGAGAAATTCCTCGAGAATGATCTTTCCGAAGCCAGTCTCCTTGCTTCCCCTTTCACGCGCTCGCGGCCAAGCTCGGGATCATCTGGATGGGCGCTTCGCAGATCATCCAATCGCTTCTCCACTCTCCTCGCTTCCGTGCTGTGCTTGCGATAACGATCCATGATGTCATCCGCCTCCGCTTTCTCCGCAGCATTCTTCGGACCCTCTGCAGGCACTTCCCGCAGCATCCGCGCTTCGCGGAAGAGAGAATCTGAGAACATCCAGCCGAACGTATGGAGCAGTTCAGAGCGCATCAGGAGAGAGAGGAATCGAGATCTTGTTCCAGCTTCGTAAGGGATGCCCCACGCTCTTTCTCCTCCTGCTTGCGCACAGCCGCTTTCTTGCCACGCCCCTGTGCACGCGTTTTCTCAATCATGTCGGCCCCGAGAGACGTGAGTACGTCATCGAACGTCGCAAACGCCCGATCGTAGCGCGCCATGCGCTCGGTATGCGCCTCTGCAGACTCGCTTCGGTACGTGCCATCCAGTGTCTCGATGGACTGTGACATCAGCTCCGGTTCGAGCACCTCCATGATCGCATCATAGAGCCATCCTTCCTTCATCGCGGCACTCTGTGTTGATGTATGTTTCATCATAAATAGTATAGCACTTTTCTGCCCCCTTGAGAAGGAATTTCGGCCTCCTCGAAACAGCTCCGAAACGGCTTCGAAGAGCGCTCAGAAAGATATCTACAGCATCCTATACTTCTCGTGCACGAGTGTCCCAACCCCCTTGGGCGGACCCATTTCCGCCTCTCCCACCGTACCCAATTCCACGGCAAAGTACCGCATGATATCGCCGATGGTCTGCGGAGACGTTTTCTTCGCCAGCTTCGCAAGCGCATCGACCAATGCATTCCTGTTCGCAGGGGCAAGACCGAAATGAGCTCTTCCTTCGATATCCGCTTTGGTCAGCCCATTCTTCGTCATCACGTCTTCCATTGTCTTGTCGATCTTACTGAGACGCTCGTAGCGGTCCATCACCATCTTAAGCTTGGGATCCGCGTACTGTACGGCATCCCGATACGCCAGATTCGTTTTGAAGTCCGTGACGTACTGCTGTTCGTCGAAAGCGGCTCCCGCATCTCCCATTCTTGGAAATATCCGTAAGAATCGCTGCCCCTCCGGATCGGATTTCATGAAGTCCATCCGCCGATCGACCTGCTCGAAATGCACGGCGTTGAGGATCTTGCCCTCCGTATCGACGACAACGATCCCCTCCCGACCCGCTTTGTTGATGGTTTTGAGCTCATCGGCCGGCACCTTCCGGTCAGCCGCCTTGTCGATGGAGAACGCGAAGATGCGCCCGGGGATCGCCGGGGATTCATGCTTCACTTCGCGGAAATGCGCAAAGGGAGCGAGCTTCGGCTTCTCGACGTCATACCCGATGACATCGGCAATCCTCTTGCCGAATTTCTCGCCATCCGCATCGACGGAGGTGCGGATGCGCAAATCGATCGTCTCGTCCAAACGCTTCCATTCGTTGGGATCCAGCTGATCGACCTCATGCTGGTAGAGATAATTTTTGTCCTTCCTCCCTCCCGTAAATCGCTCATACCGGTCCGAAGAATCCTTCACCAGACGTCCGTTCTCGTACATGCCGGGTGCACGGAGGGCATACTTTCCGTCGTTCCCGCGCTTCCAGAGATTCTTGAACTCGGGCGGAATGTCGTTACTCGCCCACAGTTTGTCCGTATCCATGAGCTGTTCTCCGAAACGCTTGAACGCCAATTCGCTCACTTCGGTGAAACTTGCGACGCCTCTCTGAAACCTCTCGTCCTCCATGATGCCATTCACCACCTCATCCAATGCAGCATCGAAAAGGGGCTTACCCTCCTTATTCTCTCCGAATCGGGTATTCATCGCATCCTCGAAGGAGTTATTACCATCCGCAGCAACCTGTGCTTCCTGTCTGGCAATCTGTCCGGAGATGAACTCGTGCTTCGTGTGGGTCATCTGACTGTGACGATAATTCCAGTCGAGCAGATGTTGCCCCCGAGACTTGTTGCCGCGTGGTTGTGGAGGATATTTGTGAAGATACGCATACTTCGCATGTTGCTCCCACTCGTCGTTGGCATTCTTCGCAAAATCCCGCTTGCGATTGCGTTCAAAGATGGTCTGAAGTTTTGCCCGAAACTCCTCTTTCAGCTGTTCTCTACTCTTGTACACGACTTTGCCCTCCTGTTCCTTCCACGTCTTCGACTCCGGATCGAACGCCTTGTCACCGCGTACGATGGGAAGCTTGTCCGGGGCTCCTCCGGTCAACTTATGAAGAAGCCTTCGCTCCGATGAGGAGAACGTGAAGTGACTCATGATGCCGAGGGAAAGGAGTTGAGAGATTGCTCAAGAATATCCGCAGTGTTGTCGTCCTCATGCTCCTTGAATGACCGGAACATTTTCATGATCAGCTTTACCCGCTCCTTCGATTCCTCCACGAATTTCGGCCAGCGCTCATGGAATGTGGCATACGCCTCCTCGTAACGAGCAACCTGCACTCGACGCTCTTCGGGGGACATCGCTGCCAGTTTGGCCGCAGTAGTCTCAGTCGCATCCAAACGCAGATCCGGTTCGATCTCACCCATAAGGGCGTTATAGAGGCTACGCGCCACCGGATTGGCGATCGTGGGTTGCATGTGTGTGTTCATCACTATTGTAGCATAAAAGGCATGGTGAAGCAATATGCGATCTATAAGCCATATACTAGCCATAATTCAAGTATTGAAAACTCAGAAAACGTTCCCACGCTTCTCTTTTCCGCCTTTGTCCGGCGACAAAGGTGAAGCCCCGCCCGTACCGAACGTCGGTACGTTCGGGCGGGCAAAACGCCGGCGCGCCAGAGCTCTTCCGCTTCGGCCCTGTGCCTCCCCGTCGGCAAACTGCGCAGGGCTTTCCCCTTTCACCCCCGTGGCACGCCGACCCCCCGGATGAACAAGGGGGCAGTGATTGATAAGCCAAAAGACCTCAGTATTTGGCTGAGGTCCTCGGGCTTTTGTCATGTGATTTTATCTCACTCCTCCTTGTCTCCCCCCTTCACCTCCACCCCTCCGACGAACCGGGCGCGATAGACCTCGCCCGTGGGAATGAGGCGGCCGATGATCACATTCTCCTTCAAACCCTGGAGCGTGTCGACGCGGCGCGTGGTCGCAGCTTCCACAAGCACTCGAATGGTCTCCTGGAAGGATGCGCCGGAAAGCCACGAGTCCGTGGCGAGCGCGGCACGCGTGATCCCGAGCAGCAGCGGTTCGAAAGTAGCAGGCTTCTGTTTGGCCTTGAGGTGATCGTTCTCGTAGATCACATCACCGAGATCCACGGTCTCGCCAGGCACAAGCGGCGTCGAACCGGCGTCAAGAATGCGGACCTTGGAGAACATTTTACGAACGATGATCTCAAGATGTTTGTCATTGATCGTCTGTCCCTGTGATGCGTAGATATGCTGTACCTCGTGCACAATATAACGCTGAACGGCGTAGGGCCCCTTCTTTTCGAGAAGCTCCTGCAGATTGAAGTGTCCAACGTTGAGCGGTTGCCCAACGTCCACCATGTCACCCGTTCTGATGTAGAGCGACTCGCGCGGACCGAACTCGTAATCACGCTCTTGAATCTCCCCATGATGCACTTTCACGACTCCGTTTTCCGCTTCGGAAACCTTGCCGGCCACCGCAGCTTTCACTGTGGATTTGTCCATGGAAGATTTGGCGAGCACAGTGCGCTCCTTAACGGACTGCCCTTTCTTTACTTGGATAACGTATCCCGCAGGAATACGGTAATTGTCCTCTCCCCGCTCCATGGCAATGATATTCACGAAGGTGCGACCGCCCGAGTGGGTGACCTTTACCTTTCCTGCGATATCCGCGAGGACGGCGGGGGTGCGCGGTGAGCGTGCTTCGAAGAGTTCCTCAACACGGGTGAGACCTTGTGTGATGTCCGAGCCTTCGGCGACTCCTCCCATGTGGAAGGTGCGCATAGTGAGCTGCGTGCCAGGCTCTCCGATGGACTGCGCGGCGATGATGCCAACCGGCGTGCCGATCTGGACCGTATCGTTGTCTCCAAGGTCGCGTCCGTAACACTTCACGCAAATGCCCTTGCGAGTCTTGCAAGTCATGACGGAACGGACCGGAATGGCATCGATCTTATGATCGTTGATGAGTTTCAAGAGCTGGTTGTCAATCTCGTCATCGCGCTTCGCAACCACCTTCCCATTGACGGACAAATCTTGCGCAAGCGTTCGGCCGAAGATGCGGCTTTCGAATTTCTCACCGATCTGCTCGGATTCCGAGCGGCTCACCATGTGCACCTCCTTGCTGCCACAATCTTCCTCACGAATAAGAATGTCCTGCACGGCATCCACAAGACGGCGCGTGAGGTAGCCAGCTTCCGCGGTTTTCAGTGCAGTGTCGGACTTCCCTTTGCGTCCTCCGTGTGTGGCGATGAAGTATTCGAGAACCGAGAAGCCGCCCTTGAGGTTGGACTGGATTGGCAGCTCGATCGTACGACCCGACGGGTTGGCGACCAACCCTTTCATGCCGGTGAGCTGGGTTACCTGTCCCCAGTTGCCACGGGCGCCGGAGTCGATCACGTACGTAATCGGATTCTCTTCGTGCCGGAGGAATTCCTCGATCATTTTGGCGGAAACGTCGTTCTTTGTCTGCGACCAGATGCGAATCGCATGACTGTAGCGTTCGTCCGCCGTGATGAGACCTTTCCAATAATAGTTGTTGATTTGGCGTACGCTCTCGTTGGCGTTTTTGATCATCTCTTCGCGCTCTTTCGGAATGAGCATGTCGGTGGAACCGATGGAGAAGCCTGACTTCGTCGCGTAGGCGAAGCCGATGTCCTTGATACGATCCGCGAGGGCAACGGTCTCTTCGATCCCCACGACGTCGAGAGCGTGGTGAATCATGCGCGAAAGCAAGCCCTTCTTGAGCGTTTCGTTGTAGAAGCCCATCGCCGGTGGCACGATCTCACGGAAATACAGACGTCCAACGGACGTCTCGTGCATCTGCGAGTTGCCTTCGGCGTCCGTAATGCGCACGGAGATCTTGGCCTGCAGATCCACCACTTCATGTTCATGTGCCATGATCGCTTCCTCGGGAGAACTGAAGATCATCCCCTCCCCCTTTCTGCCGTTATGCATCTTCGTGAGGAAGTAGCAGCCGAGCACCATATCCTGTGACGGATTGATGACCGGTTCTCCCGCAGAAGGCTTGAGAACGTTCGTCGAAGCAGACATAAGCTCGTGCGCCTCCTTCTGTGCCTTCTCGGAGAGCGGTACGTGCACAGCCATTTGATCTCCATCGAAGTCTGCGTTGAATGCGGCGCAAACAAGCGGGTGCACCTGGATGGCGAGACCTTCCACAAGCCGCGGCTTGAAGGCCTGGATACCAAGACGGTGGAGCGTCGGCGCACGATTCAAGAGGACATACTTGTCTTTGATCACATCCTCGAGGATGTCCCACACCTCCTTGCCGCCATCCTGCACGAGACGCTCGGCGCCCTTCACGTTGTGCGCGAGCTCCTCGCGAATGAGGCGGCCGATCACGAACGGCTTGAAGAGCTTCATCGCCATCTCCTTCGGCAAGCCGCACTGGTTGAGCTTCAAATGCGGTCCGACGACGATGACGGAGCGGCCGGAATAGTCCACACGCTTTCCGAGCAGGTTCTGGCGGAAGCGACCCTGCTTGCCTTTGAGCATGTCTGAGAGACTCCTCAGCTTACGCCGATCCCCCGCAGTGAAGAGGGTCTTGCCTGCGCGAGCGGAGTTATTCAGCAGCGTATCGACCGCCTCCTGCAACATGCGCTTCTCATTGCGGCAGATCACCTCCGGCGCACCGATGCTCATGAGCTTCTTCAGGCGATTGTTACGATTGATGACGCGACGGTAGAGATCATTCAAATCCGATGCAGCGAAGCGACCGCCGTCGAGCTGCACCATTGGACGCAGATCCGGCGGGATGACCTGCAAGCGCGTCGTAACCATCCACTCCGGCTTGATGCCGGCTTTCTTGAGCGAGCTCACCAGCTTGATGCGCTTCATGATCTTCTTGAGCCTCTGGCCGCTCGACTGCTCGCGCTCCTTCTGCAGCTCGTCGAACATGCGGTTCAAATCAATGTTGGCCACGATCTCGCGAAGCGATTCGGCACCCGTTCCTGCGCGAAACACGTGTCCGAACTTCATGTTCATCTCCCGGAACTTGAGTTCACTCAAGACCGATCCGATCTTGAGATGGCGCAAGTCCTCGAGCGCTTCGCGGTGGTTGGCCTTCAAGTTCTCCATCTTATCGGCATACTCCTTGTCGAGCGCATCGAGCTGGGCACGCGTCGCCTTGCTCTCCTGCAGATGCTTGCTCGCGTCCTCGTACTCGCGCTTGAGCTGAGTCCTGCGCGTCTCCATCCCCGCATTGAGCTCCTTCTCCGCTTCCTGCTTGATGGAATCGTCCACGGTAATGACGATGTACGCGGCGAAGTAGACGATCTGCTCGAGCGTCTTGATGGGCAGATCAAGGAGCAATCCGATGCGCGAGGGGGAGCTGCGAAGGAACCAGATGTGCGTCACGGGAACGGCGAGGTTGATGTGCCCCATCCGCTCGCGGCGGACGATCGAGCGTGTCACCTCCACACCGCATTTCTCGCAAATGACGCCGGAGTAGCGCACGCCCTTGTACTTGCCGCAGAAGCACTGGAAATTCTTCGTCGGCCCGAAGATACGTTCACAGAAGAGCCCGTCCGGTTCCGCACGCTGAGTGCGATAGTTCACCGTTTCAGGTTTGGTCACCTCTCCGCGCGACCACGCGAGGATATCCTCGGGACTGGCGATGGAGAGTGCCACGGCATCGAAGGAATCCGTGGCGGATGTCTGGCGGCGTGCGGGCGCTGGCATGGGAGAAAGGGGGGAAGCACGTACGAAAGACCGCAGCCCTCCCGGCCCTGATCGTCTGAATCAGCGGAAAGACTTCGGCGATTTCGAAAGCATTTTACTGACGTTTTCCGTGAGTGCAAGCAATTCTTTCTGTTCCTAGAACAGGAGCGGGTACCGCTTTCTTTGTCACCCTGGCAAAGAAAGAAGAAGGGATACAATCGGAATGAGTTCAATCTCCTGACGACACGGACGACTGTGCCGCCGCTTTCCCTAGCCCCTCTTCCAGGAGTTTCTTCCCTTCCGCAATCTTATCGACCCCCTCTTGAACCGCATCCGCGCGACGCTTCACTTCCTCCACGCCCGACTGGACATTCCCCAGAAGAACCTTGCCAAGATCCACCACCGCCCGGATCTGTGCGACTGCATCCCGCCACGATGTCATGACCGTCGTCGACATGGACGCCCAATATCCTTCCGCGCGCGCCTGACGCTGTTCTACCGGTACACAACCGACAAGGAGCACCGCGCTGAGGATGAACATGAGGAGAAACGCAACACCGCCATTCAACCGATGTGAAATGCGAGTGTGCATAGGCGCCGTCTCACGGAAGCTTCTTGTGATTGATGCCATCCTCCTTCACTCCGTATTTGGCGAAGAGTTTCTCAAACGAGCCACCCGACTCCGCAAGCGCCTGATGGAGCATCTGCGCCTCATGCTCCGCCAAGTTCAATGTGGAAGAGACATTGGCCGTTTGAAACTCCGGACGATCTTCCGCTGCCTTTTCCATGCCGGTGAGGGATGCATGAAGCACGATGAACGCGCTGCACGCCTCGCACTTGAGCTGCAGGAGCATGGCATTGGCCGCGACGACACGCACGGCAGAAAAGTCAACTGGTACTCTGTTTCCACACTGGGGACAACGCATTTGTTGGTAGATGCGCAGGAGAATCTGTTGCAGCGTATGCGGGTCAATCTCCATCAACAGTAGTATACCACGTTCTGCACTCCGCAACAAAAAATTTCCTGTTCCTGCTGAGAAAAAGATACTATACACGTATGCCCATCCGCGCCCCGCGCCTTTCACTGCAAACCCATGTCATCGCCGCTCTCGCCGTTGCCGCTGCAATCGGAGCGACCGTATTCGGTTCCCTGCAAGCGGATGTGTCGACTCCCGGTCGAGATCTCCCACCTGCCACCGATATCATCGTCGAACATTCGCAACCGCTCACCCTCTCCGTTTCCGCTTCCGTCCTCAAGGGCGTAGGAATGCTCGACGTCACCAATCAGGGCCAGGAGACGATCGCTCTCTCCATCCCCACTTCCTGGAACCGTCGCGAGGTGCGCGGCGTCCCGCTGAAAGCAGTGATCGCCGATGCTTCTTCTCTCGGATCGACCCGCTGGAATCTCCCGGCACAAGCCTCGGTATCGTTCGGTCTCCCCGCTTTCCCGGAGTCGGTCATGATTCACAACCCCTCGAAGGTATCTCTCACGGTGCCCCTCACTCTCGTGAATCTCTTCACCGGTGCAAGTGACCGCAACATCCTCCTCGTGAAAGAGTTGCCGGTGACTTTGTGGTGATCAGCATGAGAGGAAACCTCGAACAGTGTTACGATAGGCTTCCTTTCTCATGCAAGTCCTCCCCATTCCCACCCCCCTCATCCGTCGCGACGATTCCATCGCGGATGTACTGATCGCATGTGCGAAACTACGGAGCGGTGACATTGTCGCCGTGTCGTCCAAAGCGATTGCGACCGCCGAAGGAGCGATGATTGACCTTACGAAGATCACACCATCAAAAGAAGCGATTGCATGGGCGAAGCGCTGCGGACGTTCAGCGGAGTTTCGACAGGCGGTACTCGACGAAACGGAACGGATGCACGGGCGCGTCTTCAGTTTCTGTCCTCTCGCAATGCTCACCGAGCTCCGGCCCGACGGCCTCTCTCCAGGGACCATCCTCGTGGCGAATGCGGGACTGGATCTGTCCAATACGGCAGAGGGGACAGCCATCGGATGGCCGCACGATCCCGTGGAATCCATCGCATCTATTCGACGGCATATAAAGGAGAAGACCGGTGCGGACGTCGCCGTCATCATCACGGATTCGCAGTGCCGCCCGCGCAGGTGGGGCGTGGTCGCCTGTGCCCTCGCCATCAGCGGACTTGATCCGCTCGAAGATCTGCGCGGACGGGAAGACCTCTTCGGACATACACTCTCGATGACACAAGAAGCGCGGGCCGACCAGCTCGCGACCGCTGCGAATGCGGTGATGGGCAATGCGAGTGAGTCGATCCCCGCGGCGATCATCCGCGACCACGGACTGTCTTTCAACAACTTCGAAGGATGGGTGCCGGGCATCGAACCGGAAGAAGATCTTTTCCGCGGGATCATCTAAAATGCACGCATGAATTTCGTCGTCCTCTCCTCCTCGCGCGGCACCACCTTCCAAGCCATCCTCGACCGGCTCACCGATGGGACACTCACAGGCTGCCTCGGGCTTGTGGCCGACCGGGAGGATCGCGGGTGCGTGGAGAAAGCGCGCAAAGCACATCTCCCCGTCTCGATCGTTGAGCACGCCGCAGGCGAAGACCGCGAAAGCTATGACCGGCGCCTCGACGCCGCCATCCAAAATCTTGGCAAGGTCGAGCTCATCGCCGCAATCGGCTGGATGTATGTGCTCTCCCCATGGTTCGTGAAAAGCTGGCGCAACCGTATCCTCAACGTGCATCCGTCGCTGCTGCCAAGATTCCCGGGAGCGCACGCGCATGAAGACGTCCTCGCGGCGGGGGAGAAGGAATCGGGGATGACCATCCACCTGATCGACGAAGGCGTGGACACGGGCCCCATCCTCATCCAGAAGCGCTGCCCCGTCCTCCCCTCCGACACGCCCGACACCTTGAAAACGCGTGTGCAAGAGCTCGAGAAAGAGTGGTACCCGAAGGTGTTGGGAATGATCGCGAAGGGGACGATGATCCTCCCCCCGAATCCTCAGTCCTAAGTCCCCTCCCCATGTCTACTCCCCGCTATACCGTCACATGCACAGGGAAGAAAGTGATCGCACGGAAGGTCTACGAAGTGACGCTCTCGAAACCCGAAGGCTTCACCTTCCGGCCAGGACAGTTCGTCCTTTTTTCCGTCCCTCTCGTCGGTAACCCCACGGACATCCAGCCACGCGCCTACTCCATCGCCTCCACTCCGGAGGAGCCCGATCTGAAATTCGTCATCAAGTTGAAACCCGGCGGCAGGGCGAGTGCGTGGGTGGAGCAGTCGCTGCGCGAAGGATCGACCGTGGAGCTCTTAGGTCCGCTCGGATCGTTCCTGGCAAATGAGTCCGTGCGCGACTGCATCTTCGTCGCAACAGGTGTCGGAGTGGCCCCGTTCCGATCGCAGATCCTCTCCGCTCTCGCACAAGGTGACACGCGCCGCTTCGACCTCATCTTCGGTGCGTTCACCGAGGAGGACATCTTCTGGAGTCAGGAATTTACGTCTCTCGCCAAGACGTACCGAAACTTCACCTATACCACCATCTTGAGCCAGCCATCGCCACAGTGGACCGGCTACCGTGGCTGGGTGCAGGCATTCATCGACCGCGTCGAGAATTTCCGCGAGCGCTCCGTCGCCATCTGCGGCAACCCTGACATGGTCAAGGACGTCCAGAGGCTCTGCCTCGAGGAGTGGGGCATTCCGGGAGAGCAGGTGAAGACGGAGGGGTATGGATGAAGCGCGGTTGCGCTCCAGGCGGGCGGAGCCCGCCTTCGTGCGTCTCTTTGAGCGACGTTGTTCAACAATCACTTCAATTTCGCCAAGAACTCATCGAACAGATAGTTCGCATCCTCCGGCCCGGGGGTCGCTTCCGGGTGGAACTGCACGGAGAAGAACTTTCCCGACTCGTGACGGATGCCTTCGATCGTTCCGTCGTTCGCGTTGGTGAACCACACGCGCCAGCCAGCGGGAAGCTCCGGCTTCACGGCGAAGCCGTGGTTCTGGGACGTGATGATGCACTTGTGCGTCGGCTTGCCTGAGGCATCGTGCTCGATACACGGTTGGTTGGCGCTGCGATGGCCATACTTGAGCTTGAAGGTGTCGCCGCCGACGGCGAGCGCGAGGAGCTGATTGCCGAGGCAAATCCCGAACGTGGGAATCTTCCGCTCAATGGCTTTCCGGATCTGGACGATGGTCGTCTGGCACATCTTCGGATCGCCGGGGCCGTTACTGATGAAGACCGCATCATACGACGCATCGTAGCTGTCCAAGTCGAAGTCCCACGGCACGCGCACGACCGTCACTCCTCTCTTCAGGAAACTGCGGATGATCGTGCGCTTCATGCCGCAATCGTAGGCGATGATGGTGTGCGGATGATCCGCTTTCTCCTTCGGCTCGTAGCGCATCACCTCCTTGCAGCTCACCTCGGCCACGAGATTCGTGAGATTGGGGTCGGGGATGTCCCCCGGTTCTCTCATCCCCTCCGAACTCTGTTGGATCCGACCCAGCATCACCCCGTGCTCTCTTAGCTTCTGCGTGAGGGCACGCGTATCCACACCCGTGATGCCCGGAATCTTATGGTGCTCCAGCCAGTTTCCAAGCGAGCTCACCGCCTTGAAGTGACTGAAATCTTCGCTCACCTGTGAGACGACCACACCGCGCACGTGCACCGCTTCGCTCTCGAAGTTCTTGGAGAATCCCCACTCATTCATCTCCGCGCTCGGCACGCCATAGTTGCCGATGAGGGGATACGTGAAGACGAGGATCTGTCCGCGATAGCTTGGGTCCGTGAGACTCTCCGGATACCCCGCCATCCCCGTATTGAAGACGACTTCTCCGTCAACATCGATCACAGCACCGAAGGATTCTCCGGAGAAGACGGTGCCGTCGGCGAGAGTGAGCATTGCCACGTTGGCGGCAGTGTACAGAAAGAAGAGGCAAGGGGCGACCCATCGTAGGAACAATCAAAACGTGCCACGGAGGCCGCGCTCGTCATGGTGAGGAGCCCCGCGCATGCGGGGCGTCTCGAACCACGAGTGCGGACTTCTCCACCGCGCCTTCCCGCCATAACTCCAGCCTTGCCAATTCACCTAAACAATGTAAACTTTCCTTTCCCCCGTCACGCCTCGCATGTGAGGCGTGGCACGCTGTCCTCGTCGGACGGCAACCGGGGGTCGGTCGTTAAAACCATCGTCGGTACACACGTTTTCACTCAAAGGAGGCATACCATGCCAAAATCCGATTTCCCGCAGAGCATCACATTCTACCATTACCCGAAAATGCTCTACATGTGGCCACTCATCGTGGCCGGCGTCTTGTTCTGGGTACTGTACTTCGCGCTCGGCCCCAAGGCCGATACGCCGCTCGGATGGCTCTACCAAAGCATCCTGATCATCGTCGTCGTTACCTTGGGCATCGACCTGCGGTTTCGGCACATGTTGGTTTGCCTGGTAGTGGCAATGCTCCTCATCGTCAGCTTGGTGACGTTGAATCTCGCAGGTGTGGATATCTACACCGGACCATTCAGTGTCCTCAAGCTCTGCAAACCGTACTTCGACGCGGGAGGAGCGTTCTTCACGAGTATCATCCTAGCCATCCTATATGTGCTCATGTACGTATGGGTACACTTCTTCAGAAAGGTGAAAATTAGTGAAGGAATCGTGACTGTCTCAATCTACGGTGAATCGGATATCACGTTCCTCGCGGACAGCCGTGTGATCAACGTGGACTTCCCCGACGTACTGAAACGTCTGCTGGGACCGGATGCCGGTACCGTTACCATCACCGATACGAAATCAGGTCGGTCAGTGACACTACAGAACATCCCGTTCCTCTCGTCACTAAAGAAACGGATCCAACACCTTCTCATCATGAAAGTGATCACATCGGAAAAGAACTAACGCGGTACCGACGCATGAGATCGAAACCGGAGGGATATTGGCAATCCCTCCGGTTTACTGATATTCCCAGATATTGACTTAACTGACACAAAATTTGATAATAATCAGCCCATTGCTGTCCTCGTCGGACGGCAACCGGGGGTCGGTCGTTTACACCACAGTCGGCAAATACTCTGAAAGGAGAATGTCATGCCGAACATCACGGAGAAGAAGGGGGTGGATTTCTTCTACTACCCGAAGTTTCTCTATACCTGGCCGCTCATCGTGGCCGGGTATCTCTGTTATGCGGTCTCGCAGAGCGCGGGTCCGAACGCTGATGTGTTTCTCGGGTGGGTCTACACCATCACGGTGGTTGCCGTCGTGACCACGCTGGGAATCGATTTGAGACTTCGAGTGGCCGGAGTGGTCGTCCTGGCAATTGCTCTCGGAGTGGTGACCGCCGTCGCATTCGGCATCAAGGGCTATGCAGTTGCCAGCAGATCTCTCGAATTCCTGCACGCTTGCACCCCAAGATTCGATCGAGGCGGGACACTGCTCATCAGCATCACGCTCTCCGTCGTGTACATCCTCATGTACATATGGGTGCACCTCTTCCAGCGGGTACACATCGGCGCGGGAGGCGCAGTGATCGTCAAGGTCTTCGGCGAAAGCGCCACCAAGTACCTTGCGGATAACAGGTGCTTCTCCGTGGACTGGCCGGATACCCTCGAATGGTTGCTCGGTTTCGGCGCGGGGCAGATCACCATTCGCGACAGGGCAAGCAACAGCGAAATCGTGCTCCCGAATGTCCCATTGCTCGCAGGTCTCGAACAAACGATCGAAGAGCAGGGACTTCTCGAGGTGGAGATTGAGGAGAACCCTAAGTAGGCTATGGCACTCAAAAGCCGACTTTGGAAACAGCCGAACCGGTGGGAAATCGCTTTCCCACCGGAGCTTTTCGTATATTGACATATTGATAAATTTATGTAAAATTATTTATTGGTTGATCGGTCATTGAAAGCAACGAAACCCTCAAACCATGGGAGAATTTTATGAGCACTGGAGATTATGTGAACGTCGTCTTGGATTGGGTCTGCTGGGGCCTCTCGAAAGAGTGGTTCTGGGTCGCAATCGCCACCGTGGTGGCGAGCGTGTTCGCAGTGAAAATGCGATGCGAGGGGCCGAAGCGCCTCTTGTCCCTCATGATCGCCTGCGGACTCTTCGGCGGGCTGATCGTGCCCGCATGGAAGGACGTGATGCCACGCATCTTCGGAGGCAACGCGGAAGTCCAGAAAGAAGATGCGAAGCCGAAGGAGCAGCACGCAGAAGCCGCCACGAAGGCGGAAACTGCTCCGGTTGCGGAGTCGACGAGGCAGGAAGCTTCGAAGCCGAAGACCTTCAAGGAAAAGGTTGAGAAGAAGGTACAAGCGGTACTGCCGATGCAAGAGGCTTCCGAGCCGAAGGCCGAAGAGAAAACGGCTGTGGCAACACCGCCAGCCGTGTCACTCGATGCTCAGTGGGAAGAGGTGAAGCGCGAAGGAAACACCTTCACCATTCTCACGGATGCCCCCCAAGGGGGCTACTGGGCTTACAAGATCCTCCCTGGTCAGTCGAAACCTCTCGAGGGGAAGACGCTGTCCATGGATCAAGCGGGCAAGGTGCGCTTCTTCAAGGTCGCTGACGGCAAAGCCGGAAGCTACGTTGAATTTGAAGTCACTGCACCAAACGCTTCGTCAGGTAAGAAGTAACGTCCGATCAACCACCCCAAACTTGAGGGGCTGCAGCCAACGGCTGTGGCCCCTCTTTCGTATGCCAATGATTGTGAGAAGATTTGACATACTTTAATAATTGATTTTTATTATCATACTGTGCTATAATCCTTCTCGCTGTTCGATTCCGCGTTTCTTTACACCACGAAGAAGAGGATTGTTGTATGGACAGGATCTATGCAGCTTCGGCGATGTTGCCGTTCTGGTGGGTTTTGGTTGTTGCAGGATTGTTCGCGTGGTTCATCATCGTCGTCTTCATGCCCCGACCGGCAGGAGGTGGCGGTGGTTTCGGAACAATCCTCATCACCCTCCTCTTCGGAGGAGCAGTGGGGGTCACATTCATGTGGGTCGTGATGAACCTCCGCTATGTGTGAAGGCACCGCAGCCTGTCATGTACAGGCTGCACGTCGTTCAGCTCAAGGGGCCGTGTTCGCACGGCCCTTTTGCCAAATGTGGCAATTTCTGTCTTATTGACATATCTTTAAATTATAATATAATTATACAGTAATTCGCTATTCTCTCCCCATCCATCCACATGTCTCAAGCTCCTGAGAGATCCTCCACCGAGTACGTCTCCGACACCTCCACTCTTCATGAGGGAGACGTGACGCCATTGGGGAATCGCCGCTTCCAGCTGAAGTGGGTCCCGAAGGAAGAACAGCAGTACGCGAGGTGGTACTTTTGCGTCGGCAACTCGGCCGGCTGCACCACACAGATGCGGGGAGGAGAAATCGACGTCAAAGGTTATCTCGAAGACTACCTCACGTACCTCATGAGGGGAGACGATAATTCCGATGTATCGTTTCAGATTGTGACGGAGAAGCCAAATGAACCCGAAAGGCGCTCGACGGAACTGACTCTTAAGCTTGGACCCGCCAAAGGCGCACAGCAGCAGCCTCTCCCGCTGGAACCCGTGAGAGATCAGGCACGCGAGGTGCTTGCAGCCGCTCCCGACCAACGCGAATACGACCCATCCGATCTCAGTTCCGCTGTATTCCTGCGGACACCTCCTCCTGATCCAGAACATGAAGAGTTCATCTTGCCACCGCCGCCAGCAGGAATGCACTGGATCTACTATGTCTCTGGACCTGAGGGGAAGCTCTACACCCCCATCAATCCAGCTCAAAGGACACTCTCAATCAGAAGAAGGTCACAACCGTGCTCGGTCTTCCTGCGTCTCAAAGACGCTAACGGTAAACGGTCGGAAGGCAAACGCGAGCTCACCATCGACGCGCTCGAACCTGCAGGACAGGCGACTCCCGCGAAGGCATCATCCGTATCCGATGCGCAAAGTGGAGGGCCGACAGACGCGCCATCCTTTGAAGAAGAGGGAGGGGATTCCGGCTTCGAGCTCACGCCGCTGGAAGAGGCAGCCGATGACCAGTCCTCTGAAGAAGAACTTATCGACTCCGGAATACTTGATTCTTCGCCTGATCTGGGTGACGGCGATCTCCTCACACTCGAAGGTGATGATGACTCGGTGCTTGAAGGGGAAGGACCGTGGTCCCAGGGGCCGGGGGACTCCGGCATAGGTCTGGATGCATCCGTTTCCGGAATCTCATTACTCGAACCCGAATCGATCGACGCAGAGCAGCCCTCCCCCGCTCCGAGCGAGTCGGGCCTCTCGCAGGAAGACATCGAGCGATATGAGCAGAGCATCCATGCCGAAGAGAAGGATGAGAATTTCGTTATCAGAGCCGCCGAACCGCCAGCGGGATACCGCTGGTCCATCACTGTGATCAATCCCGCAAACAGAGCGGATTCCCGTTTTGTCACACCCGCGCATCAGCAAGGCCGACCATTCGAACATTCGCTCCGCCTCGAATCGGAGAATAGAGAAATCATCATCGAGCTCGCAGCCAATGGCAATCTGCCCATCATCAGCCGCACATTCGAGATGCCGGCTGCCGCTGATGCCTGGGGACTGTTATCCGAGGCGCCGGTCATGATAGCGACCGGGTCGCGAGAGCCGTCAGACGAATCGTCCCCCGATAGCGATGCACCCGCTCCCGGCAACGAACCGGATGCAAATCCCCTCCTTCCCCTTGAAGAAACTCCATCCAAAACCCCCGAGGAACTCGTGACTGCGCACGTTCGTGAAGCAGGTGAGCAAGCCAATCAGCTCATAGCGGAGATTGAGGGGAATGAAATCAGCGCAGACGACGTGGAGTGGAGACTCAGCCCCCTCCTTACGAGCATCCTGTATCCGATGAATACCTATGTCGATGGAGCGGAGTACAACCTCTCTCTGGCGGATCAGCGCACACTCACGGGTGCCGCGAAGAGCCTGAAGAAACTCCTCGGTCTCGTGTGGCCGGGAGAGGAAGCCCGGACCTACGATACGAAGACGGCCAGGACAGGCAAGATCATGCGCTCCGTCGCGAAGAGTGTCGCACGCGTCGCCTTCGGTACGAAACCATCCGTGCATCCGGACATCAAAAACCCAAACCCGATGCGCGCGCAGATCGCGGCGCTCTACAGGCGGATCGCAGCCGCGGTCACATGGACTCAGCGCCGCAGGTTCCTCGCACACTCCGCCCGCATGGCGGGAGCGGGGGCGGTTGGAACCATCGCGGCACAAATGGGTCTCAAGCTCTTGTCGGGTGCGGGTGCGCAGCCGGAGAGTCCGCGAAAAGAAGACGGCATGACTCGGAAGACAGAGGTGCCTGTGACGCGAGAGGAGAAGAGAGACGAAACGAAGGAGGAGGAGGAGGAGGAACCGAAGAAAACGGAGAGGAAGGAACAGAAGAAGACTGAGGAGCCACAAAAAATGGAGAAAGTCGAAGCACCGAAGACGATCGAGCAGTGCATCCTCGAGGAGTTCAGGATCACGAAAGTGGATGCTGTAAATCGCACAGCCACGTTCTCACTTCCTGCAGACGTAGGAGCGCATTACAAACTCGGTGATACCCTCGTTATATTCGCAAACAAACCGGGGGTACCATTCGCGCAAGTGGAGACCTACAGAAGCGCAAGTGAAGCCACTCTTCCCCCAGATGTTGACTTAAGCGGCCAGACCCTCAACTACTGTATCGCCGTTATAGACGCCCGAGGGAAAGAGACTTACTCGAGGCGTCAGTCCATCGCCGTGGAGGGAAATAAGTAAGGCGACTATCCCTTGAAACCTAGGTGATGGTTCGTGGCTCGCGGCGTGTCATGGTGAGGAGCTTTTTGCATCAGCAAAAAGCCACGAATCCATACACGCCGCTCGCACCTCACCATGACACCTAGGCTTACTAGTTTTCAAGGGATAGTCGCCTCTCCTAATTATTTGGAGGGGGGTTAAGTGGCCTTCTCTGCCTAGGCTTCGGAGCGTTCACTGTGGGATCAGCGGGCGTGGGAGCAGGGCGATCTGCACGATCCGGTTCGGGCGTGGCAGGAGGAGTTGGACGAGCTGGTTCGGGCATGGCAGGAGCTGGAGTGGCACGATCCGGTTCGGGCGTGGCAGGAGCTGGGGTGGCACGATCCGGTTCGGGCGTGGCAGGAGCTGGGGTGGCACGATCGGGTTCGGGCGTGGCGGGAGCTGGGGGGGCACGATGCGGTACGGGCGTGG
>JAQTSD010000007.1:27240-52427 GCA_028711445.1 Candidatus Peribacteraceae bacterium | reverse complement strand
GTCCCAGTTCCATGCCATCTTTGCTGATGTCCGTAATGAGCATACTGCGAATGCCAAAGGACTTAATCTGCTTTATGCCGTCATACAGGGGTGTGCCGGAGTTTTCCTGCCACCCCTGAATCCGGATGTCGTTATCCTGCACATCCAGCGCTGCAATGAAGCGATCAGCTCCAAAGAGCAGCACGGCACTGCGTACCAGTTCCGGATCGGTAAAGAGCACTGTTCCGAGTACGATGCGCTTTGCGCCGGAGGAGAGCAGCGCATAGATATCCTGAAGCGAGCGAATGCCTCCGCCAACCTGCAGAACCAGATTGGTGCGCTCAGTGATACTTTGTACGGCTACCAGAAAGGGCTTCTGCAGCTTTCCACTCTTTGCTCCGGAGAGATTCACAAGATGCAGCGCCGAAGCGCCCTTCAGAGCAAACTCCTCTGCGAGAGCTACGGGATCATTAGCGAATGCCGTTGCGCGAGCGAAGTCACCCTGTTCAAGGCGCACGACTTTGCCGTCAAGCACGTCAATGGCGGGAATTACTTGCATAGCTTAGAGAAGGAAAGCAAGTACCGGTCACCGGCATCACCGGACTTTTCCGGGTGCCACTGCACGCCGAAGAAATTGCGTTGCTGCACCCCAGCACAGAGTTCTGTGCCGTATCTTGTGCTCATGGTGAACACCGAAGCGTCCGTCGGTTCACAGACAAAACTGTGGACGAAGTAGGCGTACTCACCCGTACTCAACTTGTTCCAACCCATGTGCGGTTTCGTGAGCTCATCCGACAGTTCCCGTACATTGCCTTTGATGACGCCAAGGCATTCGGTGTCATTTTCCTCAGAGGATTCAAACAGCAATTGCATGCCGAGGCAGAGACCGAGGAACGGCTTTGTGTAGGACTGGATTGCTTCTGTCCAACCGAGTTCAGTAAGTCGATTCATTGCGGAGCCTGCCGCTCCCGCACCCGGGAAGATCATCCCCGAAACACTTTCAAGATCCGTTGGGCTCTCGATAATCTTTGAGGCGATGTTCAGTCGAGCAAGCGCTCGCTGCACACTTCCGGTATTGCCTGCGTTGTAGCGGAGGATTCCAATCATAGGGAGCCTTTGGTAGAGGGTATGCCGCATTCGTATGGGCTTTGGCGGAACGCTTGCCTAAGTGCGCGACCGAGCCCTTTAAACAGCGCTTCAATCTTGTGGTGATCGTTTTCTCCACGTTCGATTTTCATGTGCAGATTGCACTTGAGTGTCTGCGCCAATGACTCAAAGAAGTGCGAAACAAGTTCCGTAGGAAGCTCACCGACATACTCGCGCTTCCACTCACCCTCGAATACGAAGTACGGCCGGCCGGAAAGATCGACAACAACGTATGCCAGTGCTTCGTCCATTGGCACCCAGAAGCCATAGCGTTCGATGCCACGCTTATCACCAAGTGCCTTGGAAAACAGAGAACCAAGAACGAGTCCTGTGTCTTCCACTGTGTGGTGTTCATCGACATTCAGATCACCATTCGCTTTCAATGTCAGATCAATCAATGCGTGCTTGGTCAGCAATTCAAGCATGTGATCGAAGAATCCGATACCTGTATAAACATCCGCCTTTCCACTTCCATCGAGGTTTACAAAGGCTTCTATATCCGTTTCCTTTGTTTGGCGCTTTTCTGCGGAAAAGCGGGGAAACCTGCCATTGGTTTCCATGGAAATGAAACGCACTCCAATACTCTCTGCAAACATGCGATCGGTTTCACGGTCGCCAACCATCAGAGAGGATGCGAGATCGATGTTCTCTTCTTGCAGGAATACATCCACCAGACCTGTCTTCGGCTTCCGGCAGGTACACTTTTCTGCCTCCTTGTGCGGACAGACGAAGATCGATCGGAAGGTGATACCCTCCCTCTCGAGTTGTGAGAGAAACTCATTCTGTGGAATTTCAAAGCCTTCCTTGGAGAATGTGGGACTCCCAATGCCGTCTTGGTTGCTTACCATAACCAACTCAAAGCCATCCTCCAGAAGGGTACGAAGCCCTTCAATCACACCGGGAAGAATGCGGAGCTTTCCCAGTGAATCCACCTGCTTTGTTTCCGGTGGTTCCCAGATCAATGTGCCATCACGGTCGAGAAATGCAATTTTCATAGTAGTGAGGAGATAGCAGATAGAAGCCTTTCGTTTTCTTCGCACGTTCCAACAGTAATGCGGAGTGTGTTTTCCAGTAGTTTTTTCGATCCGAAGTTTCGCAGCACAATGCGGAAATCATCGCGCAATGCTTCGTACAGCCAGTCGTTTCGTATCCCACTTGGCGGCTCTGCCAAAAAGAAGTTTGTAACACTTGGCCATATCGTGAATCCAATAGCTTGCAGTTTGGATTCGAGATATATGCGTTCTTCTTGCAATTGGCGCACGTTCGCTTCCATTGTATTGCGCTTCTGCCAGAGCTTCCTGCCGATTTGCTGCGTCAGCACATTGACGTTGTAGGGCATCTTTACCTTCATGAGTTGCTGAATGATCTGTTTGTCGGCAATGCCATAACCCAAACGAATACCAGCAGCGCCGAATGCTTTACTGAAGGTGCGAAGCACAAGGACATTCTTCGCATCCTGCTTTACATACTTAATGCACGACGTTGTCCCATTGGCATCGGCAAACTCTCCATACGCCTCATCGATAACAACAAGACCGGAGAATTCCTCGATAACCCACTGTAGCAATGATTCAGGAAAAATGGTTCCCGTGGGGTTGTTCGGACTGCAGAGGAACAACACATCGGCTCTCTCAAATTTGGCTTTCAACTTCTGAATATCGATAGAGAAATCTTCCTCCATCTGCAGAGACTTGAATGAAACGCCGTAGGCATCAGCGCAAACCTGATACATACCGTAGGTCGGCTCTATGGCTACGACCCAGTACGATGGCCGCACGAAGGCCTGTACACAGAGAGAAATCAACTCATCGCATCCGTTCCCGACAAAGACCTGATCCATTGATACGCCATAGAAATCTCCGATGTCCTTTCGTAGTGCGTCGGCTGTCGGGTCGGGGTAGCGATTGATGCCATCAATTGTGGGCGCATCCACAGCAAGAGGTAGAGGAGATTCATTTGCATCGAAGAATGTCCAGAGGTCGCCTTTGCATGTGCTTCTTGCACAAACGTAGGGCTGGAGTTTTTTTACACGAGCCGGTACTGGCAATGAGAATGGATTCATTGCATAGATTGGAAGCGAATATCCACGGCACGAGCGTGTGCTTCTAAACCCTCTGCCCGTGCAAGCGTCGTTGTCGCGTCTCTGAGCTCTCCAAGACCTTTTGGAGTCAGTGTCTGCACACTGATCGTTTTTTGAAATGTACGCACTGAAACGCCGCTTTGCGTTCGTGCAAAGCCCGATGTCGGCAACACGTGATTTGTGCCGGAGCAGTAGTCTCCAACGGCTTCCGGTGCGCTTTGCCCGAGAAAGACAGAACCGGCGTTGCGAATACCTGCAAGCACGTCTTCCGGATTCGCTGTTTGAATACTGACGTGCTCCGGAGCATAGAGATTGCTGAGTTCAATCGCTTCATCGGTTGTTTCGGAGATGATGCAGCAGCTTGCCGCAAGCGCTTGCTCGGCAATTTCCCGCCGTGGCAATGCACGAAGCTGCTCCTTGAGTGCATCCTGCACAGAAGCCGCGAGTGCTTCTGAAGTTGTAAGGAGAACAACCTGCGACAGCGCATCGTGTTCCGCCTGCGAAAGGAGGTCTGCTGCAATGAAATCCGGATTCGCAGTTTCATCGGCGATAACCAGCAGTTCCGACGGACCCGCAAGCATGTCGATAGCAGCGCCTTCAGGATCAATGCTGACAAGAGCTTTGGCAGCTGTAACGTAGGCATTGCCGGGTCCCGCTATCTTCTGCACGTTCGGGATGCTCTCCGTGCCGTATGCCAGCGCAGCAATCGCCTGAGCACCACCAACCGCATACACTTCGTCGACTCCTGTAAGCGCACACGCCGCAAGAACATCTGTATTCACACTTCCATCTTTCTGAGGTGGGGTGCAGAGGGCTATGCGCTTCACTCCTGCGAGCTTCGCAGGAATGGCGAGCATCAGCACGGTTGAGATGAGTGGGGCTGTGCCACCCGGTACGTAGAGTCCGACGCTCTCCATCGGGCATACCTGACGCCAGCACGTTACGCCGGAGCGCGTTTCTACTTTATTGGACAAAGCTGCAGCCTCACGCTGAAACTTCTCAATATTCTCTTTGGCAAATTGGATGCTCCTCAATAATTCGGTAGAGACACCTGTTTCTGCTTGTTCGATAGCATCTTTGGAAACACGAAGCTGATCAAGTTGCACCCGATCGAATTCCTGCGTGTATCGCCTGAGTGCAGTATCACCATCTTGCCTCACATCTGCAACGATCGGCTCCACTTTCCGTAGATACGGAGAGAGGTTGAGCGTCGGGCGCTTCATAGCGTCTAACACTGCAGGCTTACCGGCCGATGATAGTGAAAGCATTTGCATCATCGGATGAATTTTTCGATAGGAGATACAAGAATGCCCGAGCCACCGCACTCTTTGATCTTCTCAACGACTTCCCAGAACCGCTCCTCTTCCACAACAGAGTGAACGGCAATCATCGCCGGATCTGCGAGTGGCATGACTGTGGGACTGTCGCAACCTGGAACAAGCGCTTTGGCATCTTCGAGCTTCTTTTCGGGCAAATTGAACATGATGTACTTGAATGCCCGCGCTTCCTGCACACCACCGGCACGGAGGAGTAACCGTTCGATAAGTTGCTGCTTTTCCCCTGAAACATTCGGCGTTGCAATGAGCGTTGCCTGACTCTTGGAAATAGTCTCAAGCACCGTCAGCCTGTTCGTCCTGAGCGTGCTACCAGTGGAAACAAGATCACAAATGGCATCGGCAACCTCCAGTGCTGGCGCAACTTCCACACATCCTTTGAGCAAGATCACTTCTGCATCCACGCCATTCTCTGCCAGATACCGCTTGAGTGTCTGCGGATAGGACGTGGCAATCTTCTTTCCTGCAAGATCGACAATGGTTTTGAACTCACTCTGTTCCGGCACGGCGATTGCCAGTGAACAGAAGCCAAAATCGAGTGAAAGGAGTCGCTTCGCCTTCGCATTGCTTTCATCGAGCAGATTGCTGCCGACGATGCCGAGATCGGCGACTCCGTCCTGTACGTATTCGGGAATGTCATCATCCCGCAGAAAGAGAATGTCGATCGGCATGTTGCGACAGCGGGTGAAGAGCCGGTTCTGATAGGTTTCAAACTGCAGCCCCATGCTTTTGAGGAGATTCAGTGACCCTTCAGACAATCGACCTGATCGCTGCACGGCTATGCGGATGGTTCCGTTGGACTTCATAGTTCAGATGAAAGTAAATAAAATCCCTCCGGTGGGGAGGGATTGAGGTCGAGGGAACTCTTGAAGTTAAGCAGCAGTCGACGCCAATCTCTCACCACGCTCTCGTGCGTGAGAATGATGTCCATGCTTTCTCTTCAGGAATCGACTATAACCCTTTCCGTCTTTCAAGAAACGCGCCACACGAGTGACTGTGGTTGTACTGACTCCCATATCCTCCGTGATATCGCGGTATGTTTCACCTTTCATAATTCTGTCCGCCATTTCGAGGCGCTCGCTCCAGTCTTTGAGCTCTGTGAGTGTTCCGACATCACGCAGAAACTCCGCAGCTTGCTGCTGCGTCTTGCATTCAACGACCGCTTTACACAGTTTTTTGAACCATGGATCGTTGCGCCACATGCTTTCGGTGAAACTCTTGCGTGCCATATTATTGACACTCTATACCCTTGCATGTACTGTGTCAATGTTTTATCGTACTAAAACTTTCATGCCCATTATAGACCCCCTTCCAATATCGGGTTTCAAAGAGTTCCTCCCGGAGGAGCAGATCGTGCTTGAGCGCATGAAACGCATAATTGTGAAGAATTTTGAGCTCTACGGGTTCTCTCCACTGGAATCAGCTGCTGCTGAGAGGGAGGAGGTGCTCCTCGCAAAATCGGGTGAAAACACCAAGCTCATCTACGGTCTGCGTCTTCTCGAACGCTCAGATCAGGATGTGGGTGATGGAAAGGATATTGCCCTTCGTTTTGACCTTACAGTGCCATTGGCACGCTATGTGGCACAGAACTATGGCAAGCTTGCGTTCCCATTCCGTCGTTACCAGATACAGAAGGTATGGCGCGGTGAACGCGCACAGAAGGGACGCTTCCGCGAATTCTATCAATGCGACATCGATGTCGTCGGCGACGGAAAGCTGGGACTTCTGAGCGATGCGGAAATCCCTGCGATCATTTACAGCATTTTCTCGGAGATGCAGCTGGGTCCGTTCCAGATCCGTATCAACAACCGAAGAGTGCTCAATGGTCTTTTGGAATACCTGAAAATTCCTCTGAGTTACGGCGATGGACAGAGCACGATGAACATCATCGACAAAGCAGAAAAGGTAGGCATCGAGAAAACGAAAGGAATGCTCGTAGACCTTGCAGGTGCGACGAATGAAGCAGCCGATGCGTTGATCGAGGTGCTGACGTTCAAGGCTAGTACAGACGAGACGCTCAAGTGGCTATCTGCAAAACTGTATGGGGAACTCTTTGAGCAGGGAGTACGAGAACTGAGCGAGGTGATGAATGTTGTACGTGTGCTTGGTGTACCGGAGGAATCCTGTGTAATTGACCTCGGAATCGCACGAGGTCTCGATTACTACACTGGAACCGTATATGAGACGACACTCTTGGAAAATCCACAGTTCGGAAGCGTCTGCTCCGGCGGTCGATACGATGATCTTGCAAGTAACTACATCGACCGTAAACTCCCCGGTGTTGGCATCTCTATAGGACTCACACGCCTTCTCGCAGCGCTCTTCGATAATGGAGTTGTGGAGACCGGACCATCCTCACCGTCGCAAGTCATTATCTTCCAAATGGACCCTGCTTTGCGCTCCGACTACTTTGCTCTTGCCGCACAACTCCGCTCATCGGGCATTAAGACCGAGGTGTACCCCGAAGATGCGAAGATTGATAAACAGTCGAAGTATGCAGTGAAGAAGAAGATTCCGTACGGGATATACATGGACCAGAAGCGCAAGGGTGATGGAGTTTGTACGCTCAGAGATTACAGGGCTGATAGCGAGTCTACGATGAATTTTAATGAGACTTTAACATACCTTTCATCGTGAATTTCTATTGTGCATGAACAGGCTTATAGCATGGCAATTGATCTTTAAGTTTGCTCATAAGAATGGGTTCAATGCCTAAGAATTGATACATTAAATCTTCAAAACTCAAAAATAGTCTTTCCATTTGCTCGGAGATATTTGCATTGTTTTGCTTTGAAAGATTGCACCAATGTTCTTTGCTTTCAGCAAATGAGCGACTTGCTTCGTCCGCAAGATATTCTTCTGCGCCAGCTTTAAAGCGTTCTAGAAAAGGACTACCTGCCTTTATCATGTTCTGTATTGAGCTGGATCGCACTAAGTCATAGTCTAAAAATCTACTGAGAGCATGCCTATGCTTCCTTCTATGATCACGCGCTTTATCAAACATTGCCAAAATTCTCGACAGGCACTTATCGAGTGAATTACACACTTTTTCTTTATTTGGAGCAACTTGCTGGAGGTCATTCTTTAGTTCTCCAAATAGCTTTTTAATTGCCTCACTTAGAAGGTATATATCCTCCAGATATGAATGTATGTGATGATGTAATGCCTCACTGTCAGGAATGTTATCCGAGGAAGAATAAAAATGCTCAAAGTATTCTTCGTATCGCTTAACCTTCGCAAATGCTTCATTAAGAATATGAATAGAGGTCGAGTACCTTTCGAGCTTCTTTCTGTCTATTCCATCCACATTAATTTCTTCGTTCATAATTTTTGGATTGAGATAAATGTAAATCTCAAAACCAAGTATCCCAAATCTGCTCATATCTATGTTCATGCTACAAATGTAGCATTCATAAATGCACTACACCAAAATTCTTATGAGCTACTGTTTCTGAGCAAGCGCCAATCGTCCTTCCTTCAGTATGAGTCTTTCCTTAAAGCTCCGCAGCACATTACTCTTCTCCAGGCTGGATCCCTCTCGAAAAATCCCAATCAAATATTCCTCGATACTTATTGGATCTTCCTCCGGTCGAAAGCGATTGATCTTCGCAAGATCCTCGTTAATTCTACGATCCAGTCGTAAGTGCTTTTCCTTGGTTTTAGCGATAATTGCTGCTGCCTCTTCAAACAATACCTCTTCGCGTATGTACTTACACTTGCAAACTCTCGTACCACCGTACTTGTTGCACTTGTAGTACATGTAGGTCTTGCCATGGCGATTTGTGTGCTCGGTACCACTCACGCCAGAGCCACACTCGGCGCATTTTAGTATCTGGTTGAAGTAGAACTGTTTACGTCCCCATTTTCCTTTTGCGGTGCGCTTTAGTTTGCTTTGTGCCTCTAGAAATAGCTCTTTAGAAATAATAGGTCTGTGATTTCCCTGATACCGAACACCGCCGTATACAAATTCTCCGTAATAGAAAGGTTCTTGAAGGATGTTGAAGATACGACTATATCCCACGGTGCCACCGCTGATATTTCGAAAGCCTTCTTTCTGCAATCGTTCTTTTGCTTCTCTACCTGACACACCTTTCTCGGCGATGTAAGTAAACAACTTCTTGATGTACGGTGCTCGTTCCTCATCGACCACAATAGAACTAGGATCACCAAATCGTTCTGCTCGCACCAGTTTGTAACCAATAGGAGGTCTTCCCGGTCGTACTCCCATCTCGCACTTTGTTCTCAGTCCACGCTTCACATTCTTGCTGCGGTTGTCATTTTCCAGCTTCGCTTGGCTGCAAAGAATCATGAGAAGGAACTTTTCATCGGGTGTATTCGTAAACGTTTGCCCACTCGTTTGAATCTGTACAAGCACTTGCTGATCCATCAAGTCTACAAGTTTACCGAGGTCACCAGCATTTCTACTTAAACGATCTGGTGCCCACGTAAGGACTGCGTTGAACCTTCGCTCTTGTAGTCCTATCAGTAAGTTTTGATATCCAATTCTTCCGCCAGAGTCTTTCGCAGATTTACTCTCTTGAATCGTCTCTACAACTTTAAGACCCTGCTTATCTGCAATCTTCTGCATTTCTGAAATTTGCGAACCAATGGAAAGAGCCTGCCTCTCATCCGACTCTGATGATTTACGGGCATACAGGCAGTAGGTGATCTTTTCCATATACCTCATGAATGACGCAACCGCATCCCAAAGGCTAGGCGGTTTATAGGCATGAATTGATGTTTTGCAAATATGCCAAACGGAACAGTTTACGCCTCTTTTTATAGGTGTCCCATTTGTTCCGTTTACCCCTTTTTTATAGTGTCTCATTTGTCTCATTTAACCCCCCGATGTACTGTTCGGAATTGTTCGGATTACCCACCCTCAAAGTACTGTCCAATCCTGTCCAATTCACATACCCTTAAAGGGTAGGAGACCCACATGCTCCGCCACGTTGTTCACAAACGATGTTTTCCCGCCAAACTATTCCCCCTTCTCCACCATGATCATCGAACCGATCACTGCCAGACGCGCCGTGAGAGAGTATGAAAATACCGATATCAGTGACTCTCAACTTGAAGACATCATCCGAGCCGGCCAGTTCGCTCCCACAGCTCATCACAATGCCTCAGTGGAATTCGTCATTATTCGCGATCCCAAGATAAAAAACGCTCTCTTTGCACTTCTTGATCAGGAATTTGTCCGCGATGTACCCGTCCTCATCGCACCCATCCTCGATCGGGAAAAATCTGTCGCACCGGTGCAGGATCTCTCCGTCACAACCGAGAACATGTTTCTGCAAGCAACTGCCATGGGACTCGGTACGGTATGGAAGAATGTCCCTGAGAAGGAGAGTGAAAAAGTAAAGAAGCTCCTCGGTATTCCTGACCGATATTTACTCATCAATCTCATCCCCGTGGGATATCCGAAGGGGGAGATCATTCCTCACTCCGATGCGGATTTTTCCGCAAAGAAAATCCATCATGAGAAATTCTAAAGGCGGCTTGCTACACTCTGTCTGCAATGGAATTCCCTGTGACACTACCACCGAACATATTGACTCTCGCAAAGGAGTTGAACGTCTTTCCACAGGATATAGATGAATTCTTCACCCGCGGCTCGGGGCACGGCGGGCAGAAGATAAACAAAACCGAAAGTTGCGTCGAGCTCACGCACCGTCCAACCGGTATCACGGTTCGAGTGCAACGGTTCCGCGAGCAGCACTTAAATCGCATGGCCGCCTATGGATTGCTCATCCGCAAGATCGAGGAGAAAATAAGAGGGGCCGAGTCCAAACGTGCGCAGGAAATCTTCAAGGTTCGTAAGCAAAAAGCTCGCCGCACGCGAAAATCCAAGGAGAAGATACTCAAGGAGAAGCATCACCGAAGCTCCGTCAAAGAAACGCGGGTGAATCTGCTGCATCGATCACTGGAAGAGTGATCCACAAGTTAAACACCCAGCCCCTTCTGCATCCTCTTGGACAGCGTGCGCAGGTACGCCGTGGAGACCTTCATCGTCTTGTAGCTGCCCGTGGCGGGGTCGAAGACACGCTTCTTCTGGATGTTTGCGCGAAAAGTACGGCGAGTGTGTCTCAGCGAGTGGCTCCGGGTGTTCCCGAAGGCGGTTTTTCGGCCGGTTTTGACGCATCTGCGTGCCATGGATCGGCGCAAGGGTACTGACTGTCATGCAGGCCGTCAAACGCTTACAACTCTTTTCTAGAGCAGAAATGCCTCATGGGGTCGCCCCTGTCCTCGATATGGCAAATGACTGGCCTTCGCAGTATGATCGCTCTATCGGGCTCTTCCTCAATCCTCCGGCCATCATCTCTATCCTGCTCGCATTGAGTGTGCATGAGTGGGCGCACGGAATGATCGCGCGATGGCTCGGCGATCCGACAGCGGAGATGGAGGGGCGTCTCACCTTGAATCCTCTCGCACACCTCGACCCGCTGGGTGTGCTCATGTTCGTCTTCGCGGGGTTCGGTTGGGGCAAGCCGGTCCCGGTGAACCCATTCTATTTTCGCTCCCCCAAGCGCGACACGGCCCTCGTCTCGCTCGCGGGACCTGCGAGTAACTTCCTCCTTGCATGGATTGCCTTCATCGGTCTCCTGCTCGTCGATGGCAGTTACTTCATCCCATCAATCGGAGGGGTACTGCAACCGACACTCGGCCGCGGAGTGCTGCTCATTTTCGAACAGATCTTCCGCACTTCCATCATCATCAATCTCGGCTTCATGGCCTTCAATCTGCTTCCCATCGCACCGCTCGACGGCTCGAAGATCCTGCGGCTCTTCATCCCGCGTCACATCGAACATTCCTACAACGACTTCATGCAGTACGGTCCGTTTCTCCTGCTCTTCCTCCTCATTGCCGATCGGTTTACGGGATTGCCCCTGCTCTTCTGGTGGGTGGATGGCATCGCCGAAGCGGTCTTAAAGATGATGAGTTGGGTTGCAGGATGGTTGTGATTGTCCCGCCCCTTGGTACACTGCCCCCGTGTCCGACTGGAAACACGCTTTCGGCAAGCTCGAGATCTTTGCGGAAGTCTGGCGCTTCATGCGCGTGCGCAAGAAGTGGTGGCTGCTGCCCATCGTCATCCTGACTGTGCTTCTCGGCCTCATCCTCATGTTCGCACAGGGTTCCGCACTCGCACCGTTCATCTATACGATAGTGTAACCCTGTCCCCTCTCCTATGTCCGCATCGACTTCCTCCGGCAAAATTGCGATCTTCGCGGAGATCTGGCAATTCATGCGCGTGCGCAAGAAGTGGTGGCTGCTGCCGATCATTCTCATGCTGACACTGCTCGGATTCATCCTCATCTTCGCACAGGGATCCGCTTTAGCTCCGCTCATCTACACGATCTTCTAAACCATGAAACTCCCCGCTCCGCTGCGCTGGATCCGAGACGGCTGGATGGCGTTCAGCCACCTCCTGGGACTGATCATGAGCAAGATCATCCTGACGATCGTATGGCTGACGCTCTTCACCATCTACGGAGTGATCCGGAAGATCACCGATCTCTTCTCGTCGGAGAAGTGGCAGGAAAGCTACTGGGTAGACCCGCCTGCCGAAGCTCCCGATGCTCTCCGTCACCAGTTCTAGATGGCCAAACCCGTCTACATCCTCGGCCTCTCGTTTTTCTACCACGATTCCGCGGCAGTGCTCCTGAAAGACGGAAAGATCGTATTCGCGGCGCAAGAGGAGCGCTACACGCGCAAGAAGCATGATGAGGATATTCCATTACACGCCGTGCGCGCCGCGCTCACCTTTGCTGGCATTACTATCGATGATGTGAGCGCAGTCGGTTTCTACGAGAAACCGCTCCTCAAGTTCTTCGACCGTATCCTCTCGACCTACTTCAAAGTCTGGCCGCGCGGACTTCTCTCCTACCACCACGCCATGCAGGAGTGGATGACGCGCAAGCTCTGGATCCCCCAGCACATCCGTAAGGAACTTAAGTACAAGGGGGAGATCTTCTTCATCCCGCATCACGAAGCCCACGCGGCATCGAGCTTCTTCTGCTCTGGATTCCCGGACGCGACCATCGTCACCGTGGACGGCGTGGGCGAATGGGCGACAACCACCTTCGGAAAGGGCGAGGGAAAGAACATCTCCCTCAAGAAGGAGATTCACTTCCCACACTCGCTGGGCCTGCTCTACTCGGCCATCACCTACTACCTTGGTTTCAAAGTGAATAGTGCGGAATACAAGGTGATGGGCCTCGCACCATATGGACAGCCGAAGTATATGGAGGAGATGCGTGAGCTCATCGAAGTTAAAGAGGATGGCAGCTTCCGTCTGAATATGAAATATTTCACCTACGAGTACGGACTCAGGATGACGGGGCGGAAGCTGGAGCAGCTGCTCGGCCACCCGCGCAGAGGCAGTGAAGGACCACTCGAACAATTCCACAAGGATGTCGCCAGATCGCTGCAGGAGATTACGGAGGAGATCATGCTGAAAATCGTGCGGCATGCGAAGGAGGTCTGCCCGTCTTCGTACCTCTGCCTCGCGGGCGGGGTAGCCCTCAATTGCGTGGCAAACGGAAAAATCCTGCGCTCCGGTCTCTTCGAAGACATCTTCATCCAGCCTGCCGCAGGGGACGCCGGCGGGGCGCTGGGTTCGGCGCTGATTTTGTGGCACCGACTCCATGACGGGGTACGCCTTCCGCGAATGGAACAGGTGTATCTGGGCGACGCATTCTCGAATGAGGAGATCGAGACACTCCTCAAGAAGGAGGGGTACGCATTCGAGAAGCTCTCCGACGCAACCCTCATCGAAAGAGTATCGGGGTTACTTGAGGGCGAGAACGTCATCGGATGGTTCCAAGGGCGCATGGAATACGGCCCACGGGCGCTGGGAAACCGCTCGATCATCGCGGACGCGCGCAACGCCGCGAACTGGCAAAAGGTGAATCTGAAAATCAAATTCCGAGAGTCCTTCCGCCCCTTCGCTCCGACGGTACTCGAGGAGCGAACGAAAGACTACTTCGATCTTGACCGGCCCAGCCCCTACATGCTTCTCGTCGCGGACGTCCAGCCGGATAAGCGCAAAGAAATCCCCGCTGTCACCCATGTGGACGGTTCGGCGCGCATCCAGACGATCCGGCGCGACCAGAATCCGAAGTACCACGATCTCATCAAGGCTTTCGCGGATCGCACGGGTTGTCCAGTGATCATCAATACCTCCTTCAATGTCCGCGGCGAACCGATTGTCCGGTCTCCCGAGGATGCTTTGAACTGCTTTCTCCACACGCACATGGACTATCTGGTGCTGGGGAATTGCCTTCTGTCCAAAGAGAACATGTCACAGGTAAGCAAGGAGGCGCACGACGCTTACATGAAGAAATTCACGCTCGATTGATGAACTTCATTTCACTCCTTCGCTGTCCGGCGTCCGGTTCCCCTCTCACACTGGACGGCGATGCTTTGGTGAATGCAAGCAGGCAGCGTTACCCGATTGTGAATGGGATCCCCCGACTGCTGACTCCGACGAAGGATGAGCAAGAGGAGGCGCTGCGCGAGAAGATGCAACGGTTCTACGAACAACACACCTTCCCAGGATATGACAGGATCGATTCTCCGGGGATCCTCATCGAGAAAGCACGGCGAAGCCAGTTCGGTCGCTGGTTGGATGAAGCCATTTCCCCGTTTGCGACGGTGCTGGAAGTCGGCTGCGGCACCGGACAGATGACGAACTTCTTGAGCCTCGTGAGCACGCGCACACTCATCGGCATCGACATGAGCATCGCCTCGCTGACATTGGGGAATGCCTTCGCGTGTACACATCACATGCAAAACGTCCATTTCCTGCAGGGAAACATCTTCGCGCTCCCGATCGGACAGAACTGTGTGGATGTTCTGATATGTTCGGGGGTGCTGCACCACACTCCGGATCCGGAGGGCGGCTACCGGGAACTCCTCAAGCGTGTGAAGCCCGGCGGGACGATCGTCATCGGCCTCTACAACACCTATGCACGCATTCCTCTGGGGCTGCGGAAAGTGCTCTTTCACTGCACGGGCGACGCTTTCCGCTGGATCGACTACCACATGCGGCGACGTGACGTCGACGCGAGCAAGAAGGAAATCTGGTACGCCGACCAGTACTTCAATCCCCATGAAAGCTGGCACAGCGTCGACGAGGTGCTCAAGTGGTTCGACTCTTCCGGTGTGAAGTTCTTGAGCGGTGTCCCCGCGATCGCCGAGAAACTGCCGGAAGACACGAAGGCTGGAACGCGCCTTTTCCTCCCCCATCCGCGTGGAAGGCCCGCAGAGCACGTGTTGAGACAGCTCTCCTGGATGTTCACTATCGGGAAGGAAGGCGGGCTCTTCGTGCTTGTGGGAAAGAAAACTTGTTAACTGACAAAACAAAATCCCCTCGGTACCATACGATCATTAGAAAAGCTGTCATCAATTTCGGCCTCCTGCTCGGAAGTATTCTCCTCTTCTTCTTTGGAATCGAAATCACCCTGCGCGTAACCAAGATCCAAACAGTCGCTCCGAACCCGCCGCCGATCTACCGGACGAACGCCAATCCTTCGATCAGCTACGAACTCAAGCCGAACCTCGATGTGAAGGCGCTGCGGGCAAAAATCGTGACGAATGCTCAGGGTTTCCGTTCCCCGCCCATCTCAGAAGAGGAACCCCTCGTCGCCGTCCTCGGGGACTCCGTCACGTTCGGCTACGGACTTAAGAACAATGAGACGCTGCCTGCACGCCTGCAGGAGCTGCTTCCTGGCATCCAGATGCTGAATGCCGCCGTCCCCGGTTACAACCTCACGCAGGAAGCGGCAACCTATGAGACCAAAATCGCTCCGCTGCATCCTTCGATCCTTGTGCTCGTCTTTTACTTCAATGATTTCGATTTTTCGATCGCATGGCTCGACGATCTGGGCATCCTGCGCGCGGAGGGGTGGAAGCCGCATATGCAGGAGTGCGAGCCCGTCTTGGACGGCATCTTGGGCCTCCTCCCGGGCAAGTGTTGGCTCGACACCCACAGCGCGTTCTACAAGTTCGTGAAGAAGCTGGTCATCACGCGCACGGGAGTCGCGGAGACGGTGCTTGAGCGCACCTACTCCCTGCAACACCCCGACGAAGACCCCGTCACGGTCGCTCAACTCTCCCGATACCGATCAACTCTCCGGAAGTTCGCTTCGACACTGCCAAATTCCCTCCCCCGATTGTTCGTGATCTGGCCGGACAATCTGATGCACGCACAGAGTCGTCCGAGGCTCAAAGAAATGGCCAAGGAGAGCGGTTTTTCGGTTGTCGATCTCTACGAAACCTTCGGGAATCAGATGTCGATGCTCTCCGGCGACACAGTACATCCAAGCAAGGAATCGGTCGCGAAAGCCGCCGAGGTGATTGCGGAAGCAATGCGTACAACTGGCATAGGACAATAATAACTCTGTCGGTAGGCCCAGCCGCCACTGCCTGTCCTGAGCCTGACGAAAGAGGGGGTGAAGGGGAAGGCTCTGCTGCGAAGCAGTTTTGCCAACGAGGCGACCCCGGATCCTTAGGAGGGGTCGACGAGGAGGCACAAAGCCTAAGCAGAGGGACTCCGGCGGCGGAGCGCTTTCTTTGTCGCCCGACAAAGAAAGAAGCATACAAAATCAACCAGTAATCGAAAAACCCATCATGTGCTTCACCCTCACTCCCCACAATCGTGGAATGCAGGCGAGGTACTTGAGTCCGCGTAGTACGAGCAAGCGCATATTCGGTGCCGTTTTACTCTCCCCCGCACGCCGCGCCACGCACACGTAAGGGAGCTCGACGAAGCTGTAACCGAGCAGGATGGCGCGGAATATGAGATCCATGAAGTACTCGCCGTAGTCGCCGCGCAGACGAATGACTTTGAAAATATCCCGCCGGATTGCGATGAAGCCGCTCGTGTAATCATGGAAGCGCGGACTTAAACTCCACCGCAGCGTGAGATTGAGCATGCTGCTCAAAAAGATCGCCAGCGGAGACTCTCCGGGGTCGTAGCCCTTCTGCGCGCCGCCGGACACGAAGCGCGAGCCGACTGCGATATCGTAACCGCGCTCCACTTGAGAGAGAAGAGAGGGGATCTTCTCGGGTGGCATGGAGAAATCGCAATCCATCCAGACAACGGTATCGCCCTTGGCCAGCTCGATGCCGCGCTGCAGACTCTTGGTGAGCCCGCGGTCGTGCGTGCGCACTTCCAGGCGGACGCAGGGAAGATCGCCCGGCACCATCACCTCCCGCACCTTGCGCGCCGTCCCATCGGGGGAATTGTCATCTACCACGATGAGCTCGTGCGGCTGGCTGACTGCCGCATCGATCGCCCGCAGGAGCGGCACGATATTCTCAACCTCGTTATAGGTCGGAAGGATGACGGAGACGAATTCAACGGGCGGCATGGGCGATGGAGTGAATGGAATCGCAGACATACTGAAGCTGTTCCTCGGTAAGCGCGAGACCGGACGGCAGGTAGAGTCCGCGCCGTGCGATATCCTCGGTGACGGGGAAACGCTCGGAAGATGGAAAAAGCTTGCGGATGACCGGCTGACTTGCGGATGAAAGGAAGAAGTCCCGCGTATCGATGCCGCGCTCTTTGAGAGCCGCACTGAACTCATCGCGCGTGATCCCGAATGCATCTTCCACGCAAACGGCGTACATCCAGTACACGTGTTCAGCATAGGGTTTTTGGATCGGCAGCCTCAGTCCATGGACATCCTTGAGTTGCTGAGAGTACGCCTGAGCCATCCAGCGTTTGTGCTCGATGAATTCTTTGATGTGCGGCATCTGACCGAAGCCCACGGCCGCCTGCAGATTCGTCATGCGGTAGTTGAAGCCGAGCTCTTCGTGGAAGAAGCGCTTGCTCTTGGAATGTGCGAGGTTCCGAAGTGATCGCGCACATTCCGCGAGACGATCATCGTCCGTCACGACCATACCACCTTCCCCTGTGGTCACGATCTTATTCCCATAGAAACTGAAGCAGTTGATCGCTCCCATGGCTCCGCACATACGCCCCTTGTACTTTGCACCATGAGCCTCCGCCGCATCCTCCACCACGGCAATCCCATGCTCCTTGGCAATCTTCAGGACGGGATCCATATCCACGGAGTGGCCATAGATATGCACAGGCATGATCGCCTTCGTGTGCGGCGTGATCTTGGAGGAAAGCTGCGAAACATCCATGTTGTACGTCTCCGGTTCGGCATCGATGAAAACTGGCTTCGCCCCAGTATAGAGAACCGCGTAGACGGAAGCGATCATGGTGAAGTCCGGCACGACCACTTCGTCTCCGGGTCCGATATCGAGTGCTGTAAGAGCCACATGGAGGGCTGCCGTCCCACTTGAGACGACAATGGCATGCTTCACGCCGAGGAAAGCAGCGAAAGACTCTTCGAAAGCCGGCAAAAATTTCCCCGCAGAGGAAATCCAGCCCGTCTCGAGCGCTTCGAGCACATTTGCCTTGGCCTCCGGCATGATAACCGGTTCATTGACGGGTACCTTCATGGCACATCACGGAAGATTTTGGCTGTGTCCTCCCCGGGATACGGCCCATGCTTCACCTCGACGATCCGGGCAGGTTCCAGGATCTCCAGCATGTGACCGCCCGCGAGGAACAGGAGGAAATCCCCCCCTTGGACGATTCGTTCCGCGAGTACCTCCCACTCCGCATCGAATACCGTAACTTTCGCCTTTCCTTTTTCAAAGTAGAGAAATTCCCCGAACGTCGGAGCACTGTCCTGCTCGGCGTGCCGATGTGCACGAACGCGATGTCCTTTGGGTCGTTCGAAGACACCCACCTGCAGCGACGCATCGGACGGGGTCAGGAACCGGGCCCCATCGACAGGCATCTTGCGCTTGAAGAAGAGCGCGTAGAGTTGGCCATCTTTGGTGACGGGGACGATGTCGTCCATGGATATATTGTACGTCAGGAGTGCTTTTGCTGCTTCAGGATCTGGAGAATTCTCCCCATGCGCTTCTCCCATGTGTGTTCAGAAACGATGCGCAGCCCTTCCTCGGTACGTTTCGCCGCTGATTCCGGGTGCCTAAGGATATCTTCGATTCCCTCTGCGAGGGAAGCGGCATCTCCGGGGCTCACCAGACGAACGCTCGAAGTGGAAACCACATCGCGAACCGGAGGGATGTCCGCGCAAACGACAGGGTGACCAGCGGCGAGGTACTCGAAGAGTTTGAGTGGGGACGCATCACGCCTGAAATAGGGGTGATCCGATGCCGGAGCGGGATACACGCACACATCACATGCACCGATCGCCGACGGGACATCCTTGGCGGAAACGGCGTTCTGTATCTTGATATCCGCATCGGTAAGCCCTCTCAAGCGTGCGAGTGCACAGGCGCGGTCACTGAACGCTCTTGGCCCGCCGACGATCCAGCCGAACACCCGGACGCCGCGGTCCTTTAACCGCGCGAGCGCCTCAATGAGGATATCCACCCCCTTCTCGACGTTGTCGAACGTGACCAATGAGCCGATGTAACCGATGATGGGACAATCGGACGGCAGGCTCCACTTCCTCTTCGCATCCGCTTGTGGGAGAGGATGCGCATAACGGTGCGGATCGACCGCATCCGCTTCGACGAGAAGACGCTTCTCATCGACCCCGAGTGCGCGTATCGCATCGCGCATCGCAGAAGTGAGACAGACGACGAGGGAAACCCGATTGCACAAGGAGATGAACACAGACCGGCCATGCCGTGGAACCGTATGCAGCTCGAGGATGATCGGCATACCCAGAGGAATGAGTGCCGGAAGGATCGCGGAGGACCGGACATAGAGAAGATCGAACCGCTCCGAAGAGAAAAACTTCTGCAGCACTCTCCGATAGGACCACATGGAAACGGCAAACGCGAGAAATCCGGGGATGTACCATTTCCCAAGCGCGTGAAATGTGGGGAGTCGTCGAATAGTGAGCTTCAGAGCCATCCCATAGTAAGCGGAAGGCGATTCGGTAATGGGGGTCGGTAGATCCGGCACAACGATCGTCACGTCATGACCCATCTGCGTGAGCGCCCCGCAAACCTGCGCCACCTGATGTCCGTGGGCTTTTTCCGTGGGAAACCGCGTGTGCATGACGTACGCAATGCGCATGGGAAGAAGGGTACAAGCGCACATACACGTAAACAATTGGCATTAAGATGATTTTGGCGGGACACGCCGCCACCGGGGGTGAAGGGGAAGACCCTGATATGCCGAAGGCGCGCCGACGAGTCGACCCCGAATCCTTGGAGGAGTCGACGAGGAGACACAGGGCCGGGTGGAGGGACTTTGGCGGCGGAGCGCTTTCTTTGCTTCTTTCTTTGTAGCCCTGACAAAGAAAGAAGGTGCAATCACATCACTATGAACCAACAGGATTGCAGTACGGAGACCTCCATGCCAAGCTGATCACCACATGCCCGTCAGACATCTCACGCGCTGGCTCCCCGAAACCGCGCTCCTCCTCATTCTCGCATTCTTCGCACTGCGCGAACTTCATACCTTCCCCGCCGCCTGGCTCGACGACTCCCTCTTCATGATCGTTGCCCGCGCACTCGCCGAAGGCCACGGCTATGTCCTCCCTCTTCTCGGCTACGACTGGCCGAACCCGTATATCCTCGCAGTCGGCCCCACGCTCATCGGCCCTGCCGCACTGTCAATCAAGCTCTTCGGCACGACGGTGGCTGCCGCACGGATCCCGATGGTGATCTACCTCTTTTTGACAGCCGGAACGTTCTTTTTGTATGCCCGCATGCTCTTCGGACGGAGGAGCGCTCTCTGGGCTACAACACTCGTGATCACCCTCTCTGCGTTCGTGAACACGGGGAAACCCGTCCTCGGCGAGGTTCCTGCCTTCTTTTTCCTTATGTTAGGGCTCCTTTGCCTGCACCTGCGCTGTCGAAGTGCATGGTTTACGATTGCAACAGGCATCGCCTTCGGCCTTTCCGTCGTGACCAAGCTCCCCTACGGACTCATCTTCCCCGCACTCGCGGTCGCAGCGATTTTCGTCGCGTGGAAGCGGCAATGGCATGAGCTGCGAACGATCGTTGTAATCTGGTGCATCGCACTTTTCACACTCCTTGCCTTCGCCCCCTTTCTCGGCGCTCTCGAGCCGGGATTTTTCCGTGAGATCAATATCTTCGTCTTCGGTGGTGGAGATGACCTCGTACTCATGAATCTTCTGCGCCGTGATCCCTTCCAATTACTGCGCGTCCCCTACTTGCACTACTCCCTGTTCTTCATTCTCGGCGGTGTGGGTTTCTTTCGCACACGCAAAGAATTTTCACGCACGGAAGCGGCGACCATCGGCACACTGATCGCGCTCTTCGCTCTGTATTTCCTCAACGGTGCCGGTTGGTACCGGCAATTGCTCCCTTCGACCTTGTTGCTCACACTCGCTGTTCCGTCCGGTGCATTCGTGTTTCTCGGGAAGAGACTGGGTATCACGCTGCTGATCGTGATCATGGCCCTGCAAGGGTGGTGGCAATACACATACAGAGGCTCCAGCCGTTCCACGGAAGCGGAGAATGCGGCCAAAGTCGTCTCCGAGCGCTTCCGCGACACTGATCTGGTCTTCCTCGCACCGGACGTCTTCTTCCGTCTCGATAATAATCCGCATTGGCTCTACCAATCCATCGAGATGGAGCAAGCTACTCGCAGACCTGCGGAAGTGAGCAGGCGTATGGAAGAGACGCAGTGCTGGCCCGTCGTGAATAAAGTGACCGAGGAGCAGAAGCAGGAATGGGCAAAGCGCCTGACTCCCCTGAGCGGCCGATACTTCGTCATTGCTCCACCCTCCCCGTGCCCGCAGTCATGAAACGCTTTATCCCCTTCGCAAAACAATTCACGAAATACATCGTGAGCGGCGGACTGGCCGCCGTCGTGGATTTCGGGAGCTATGCACTGCTCCTTCGCATCAGCAATCTGCACTGGTGGTACACGGCTGCTTCCGTCACCGGAAGTATCTTGGGGTTCATCACCGCATTCCTCCTCCATAAGTACTTCGTCTTCGAGAAGAAGAACGATTTCCTGAAGCATCTCAGCCGCTACATCGTGGCGGATATCATCAACACGGGCCTGACCACGCTGTTGCTCATCGGGCTCGTCGAATGGGTGGGATTGGGAAAGGAAGCTGCGAAGATCGTCGCGATGGGCACCGTCGTCGCATGGAATTTCTTCCTGTATAAATTCGTCGTTTACGTCTGAGGGGCAGCGAAATCGTGCTAGCATACGCGCCAATGGCCACTGTTTGTGCTTTCGGCAGTTTTGATTTGGTCGGCGCACGCTCGTGGGCGATCCGCACGGGACTTCAAGAGGCGGGATACGACCTCGCCTTCTGCAACACTTCCGTTCGCGGCTTCTTCGCAAAAACGCACGACCTCAAGAGACGGTGGAGAATGATGCAATACGACGTCGACGCTCTCTACGTCGTCTTCCCGAGCCACTACTACATGCCGCTCGCCTGGTATCTCGCCCGGAGGCGGCGGATCCCCGTCATTCTCGACATGATCATCTCTCTCTACGACACAGACGTCTCGGATCGGCGGCGTGTCCCGCGATTTCATCCCAAAGCATGGCTGCTCTTCGCCATCGATTGGCTTGCTTGTCGCCTTGCGAACGTCATTCTCGTCGACACCGAGGAGCACCGGCAGTACTTCATGCGAACATTCGGCGCCCCGGAATACAAAATCGTCATCACTCCCGTCGGTTGCCGCACGGATCTCTTCCATCCGCAAGCGGAAAGGGCGCACAGCGGACCACACATCGTCGGTTTCTACGGCACGTTCATCCCGCTGCAGGGCATCGATACGATCCTGCGAGCCGCCAAAGAGCTCGCTAGCGAAGACGTGCGGTTCGTCATCTTGGGAAGGGGGCAAACGTATCCTGCGATGCAGCAACTGGCACAGCAACTTAGGCTCACCAATGTGGAATTCCGCGGATCCGTCCCGCTTGAGAAGCTGCCGGATTTCATCGCAGAATGTGATGTCTGTCTGGGAATCTTCGGGACTTCGCCCAAGGCACTGCGCGTCATCCCACATAAGGCGTACGAAGTACTGCAATGCGGCAAACCACTCATCACCGCGCGCACTCCCGCAAGCGAGCGGGTGCTCCAAGATCGCGATCATGCACTGCTCTGCAATCCTGGAGATAGCCATGATCTCGCAGAGAAGATCCGAAAGCTTCTCTGTGATCCGGCTCTTGCAAAACAAATTGCTGACGGCGGAAGGTCTCTCGCACTCAAGCACTTCCAGCCGTCCACGATCGTCGCACCGCTTGTCGCCGAACTGAAAGATCTCGGCATCGCCCCCACACCGAAAGACCCCGCTTCGATCAGCGTGCATATTCTCACGTGGAACTCCGAACGAACATTGGAACGGACATTGAAGAGCGTATCCGGCTGCAAGGAGATCATCGTCATCGACGGCGGGAGCACTGATGACACACTCACAATCGCCAAGCGCTTTTCGGCAACCGTCATCCCGCAGGGCTTCCCCTCCCCCACCATTGATTTTTCCCGTGCTCGCTCCGCAGGCCTTTCTGCGAACACCCAGCCGTGGATTCTCGTTCTCGACAGCGATGAAGCTGCATCGCCTCGGCTCCTCGCCGAAGTGAAAGCGATCGCACACCATCATTCTAACCCCACAGCCTATCTCATCCCCCGCCGTTACCAGATGCCGGACGGAAGTATCATCGCGCACGCGAGCACCTACCCGAACGAACGCATCTACTTCTTCCATCGCGATGCCGTGGAGGGGTGGATCAAACCCGTGCACGAGCGTGTGAAACTCAAACCTGGCGTGCCCCTCTTGCATTTAAACGGGGCAAGCCTCGCCCCATTACCGACGATTGCAGAGTACAAAGAGAAGAATCTCCGCTATCTCGCAATCGAAGCAATGGGGAGTGCGAAGAGAGGATGGGGGTACTGGTTCCGTCACCGACTCCTGCATACCCTGCGCTCGCGATTGATCGGAACGATTCGGCTGCTTTGGATCTGGTTCCTCCCACACTGCGGCAAGCGGCTGCCTCTACGCTTTGAGCTGCTGCGATTCTGGTACGGCTGGAGATTGATCGTCGACACGTGTCCCCTGCGACACCTTCCGCACAATCCAAGCTGAAGCTAGTCTTGCACCCATCATGCTCACCCTTCTGCGCTCCGCCGGCAGAACTCTCCGCTCCGCACTCGGACTCGACAGTGTCTGCTTCCGCGGGAGCACACTCCCCATCAAGAACATGCGTTTCTGCGGCGCTCACTTCCACGACGATGAAGTGTTTCTATCGTCCGGTGAGGCAGAAGCCAAACGCCTTCAGAAGGAGTTCGGACTTACAAAGGAGAGCGCCGTCCTCGATATCGGCTGCGGGACGGGGAGACTTCCCATCGGCATCTTGAGCATCATCGGAGAGATCGTTGCGTACCGAGGTGTGGATGTAAGCGAAGCGGCGATCGCGTGGTGCAAGCATCATATCGAGCCGCACCACCCGACGTTTCAATTCACGAGAATCGATATCCGAAATGACCGCTACAACCCATCCGGCGGCCGGATGCCGGAGCACTTCCGTCTCCCCTACGACGACGCATGCTTCGACATCATCTATCTCTTTTCTGTCTTCTCGCACTTACTCACTCCCGATGTGAGTACGTACCTGAAGGAATTCCGGCGTTTGCTCACTCCCACAGGGAAGGTTTTCCTCACGGCATTCCTCGAAAAGGGTGTCGCCGACTGTGAGGAGAATCCCAAAGACTACCGCCAGCAGTGGAAGGGGGCTTTGCATTGCGTCCGCTACGATCAGAAGTTCTTCTCTGATCTATGCGAAAAAGAAGGTCTGCAAATCGAGCAGATCCGCTACGCGACGGAAACGGACGGGCAGAGCGCAGTGACGATTGCGCACACACCCTCAGTGGCAAAATCTTGAGTGGGCTGCCGCCACGGGGGGGGTGAAGGGGAAGGCCCTGTCCCGCACCTGCGGGATAAGCCGACGAGGCGACCCCGAATCCTTAAGAGGGGTCGACGGGGAGGCATGGGACCGGAGGAGGGGGTTTAAGGAGCGGAGCACTTTCTTTGCTTCTTTCTTTGTCGCCCTGACAAAGAAAGAATGAGTAAGCAATGAACGAATCAAAAGTGTTTCTTATTCAAATATCAGCTTCCACAGTGACCACCCATCCCCCTTCGCAACAATCTGTCTCGGTACGCCCAGACGGTTGAGATCCCACTGCAGCTGTCGTCGCTCGTCCCAGAGAACGTACTCGACATGGAATCGCTTCAACCAACGCTCCGGATCACCATCGACCTGCGCACAAGCATCCGTGACGAGCTCAACTTCGCGCGATCGAACCACCGGATCCTTGAATGCAACAACGGCATCCGGATAGATCAAATGCTGTCGCTGATCGATCCCCCGCTCCGGTGGCGGCAGCGGCTCGAGCGTCATGCATAGCCGCCACGCAAGCTCGTCATGACTGAGGAGTGCATTCTTGAGATATGTCGAAAAGACGATGTCATGGCGTGACGCTCCGGCGATGAACATCTCCGTAGCAGGATCCGAGAGGATCGTCGTACGCGGCAAGGCATCGAGAACGGGCAGTGCCGTGGCGAAGTGCTGCTCGGCGAAATTGGATGGCATGACGGAAAAAAGACTGACGAAAGGTCGTACGTTATCCGAGGCGATTGCAAAGAGATACATCACG
>JAQTSD010000007.1:0-27230 GCA_028711445.1 Candidatus Peribacteraceae bacterium | reverse complement strand
TTTGGAAGGAAGCCGCACACTCATGAGGAGTGCCATGAATGCTCCGACACACAGAAGAAAGATGTAATGCGACACGAAGTTGAAGATGACGCCGTGCACTATCTGCTGATTGATGAGGAGGAAACCCGTGACTGTGGTGACGGCGATGAGCCGGTAACGCTGGCGCAGACGCTGCTGCGTGAGGACGGCACCGAGCACACCCGCCATCATGAGGAGGAAGAGGATGCTGTAAATCAGCGATTCGGGAGTATGCCCGAAACGCACACCGCTGCGAAAAAACGCCAGCGCATAGAGAGGAGTTCCCGCAAGCCGCCACTGTGCCCACAGGAACGGCGTCGCCGTCACTACGCCGACAAAGATGAACGCCACGAGGCGTTTCAGCGCGGCAGCGCGGTCTTCCTTGAGGAAGAACTGCTCGACGAGTAACCACACCGTCAGCATACCGATCCACGCCCATGCGTACGTCCAGCTCCAGAAGTAGGCACCGACGAGGATGCCAAGCAGTATGCCGCCGAGAACACCGAGCCAGCGGCGATACTCAAGCCCCAAAAGGATGCCGATGAGCGCCGTCACCGTTAGGAGCGTGCTCGCCCCCTGGTGGATGGGACGATTGAGACCACTCAGATGGAGGACACAGAAGAGCCCCGCGCCAATGAGGGCTTGAGTACGGGTGAGTCCGCTCAGAAGGAAGAAGATCCATAGAGTGAGCAAGAGCAACGGCGGTACGACTGAATCCATAACCTGCAACACTGTGGCTGCACGCCATCCCGTCCAAGAAAAAAGACGGCCGATTGTCTCTTCGATGAGCGCGGCTTGTGTGCCCGCCAGATGTTCATCTCCGATAATCGCCTCCGCCGCCATCTCCGGACGACCGGTAAGACCCTCTTCTACTCGTGCCAGATACGCCTCCTCGTCCGTGCTTAAGCGTACGGATACACCGCGATACAGCGGAGATGCCCAACGCAACGCCTGCGGCATCTGCAGGAGAACCGCCAATACTAATGCACATACGCCAAGAATGAGCATCCATCGGGTTCGCTGTGTCATCGACCCCATGATAACCCCAAAAGACACTGGCCGCCGCCGGTTCCTGCACTATCATACGTCCATCGCACGCGACTACGTCCACCTCCTGCCCTACGCCTTCAAGCGGTTCTCGGTCTTGCGGGCATTCAAGACGATCCTGCCGACAATGCAGTATTATTGCACGCGTACGCCGCTCCCTGCAGGTGACAAGCCGGCTCTCTTCACGATGAACATCCTCCCGCCGATGGCGACGGTGTGGCACCACCTCGCACGCAAGTACCTCGGGGACGCCGTGGATATCGTCATCTTCGATTCCTCAGGCGAACTCGATCCGGCGGAATTCCCGCAGGCGCGCGTGCATAAGTTCCTGAACCTCTACGCCGCAACGAAATCCGAGGAATTCCTCCGCACGATCGCACGCCATCGCCGCATCGGCTGGCTCTGCGACGACGACATGTTCTTCGTGGGACCGGGAGCAGTCGAGAGAGTCGAGAAGGAGCTTACAGTCCCGCGCACCGCTTCGGTAAGCTTCCGACCGAGGACGTGGTGGGAATTTTCCATCGCGGGGCGCAGCTATCCGCCAAGCAGCAGCTACTGCATCGCTTATAACCGCGAGATCCTCATCGACCGGGAGAATCTCTCGCTCGCTCCCACGGACGGGAATACGCACCGCCCCCTCATCGGCAAGCCGGTGAAACGATATGACACGTGTGACAAAGCGAACGAAGCCCTTCTGAAGAAGGGGTATCGTTGCGCCATCATTCCTGAGGAGGAACGTGAGCGGTACGTCACGGGTTTCAGTGGTATGAGCGGCGCCGTCATGCTTCTCAATTACTTCAAGAATCCACAGCAGACGCTCGAGTATTTCCTCTCACCGCCGCAGACGGCGTGGAAAGGCGGAATGCTCCCCGGAGCGCTCTCCGGCATGCTCGCGATCTGCACCATCGCAGACCTCTACGCGAAACTTCGCGGGAGGCGCTATCCGCTCCCGTCTCTCCCCGAACAAGGCGAACTCGAATGTATTCGCGATCGGTTCAGACCGCTCCTGTGGACAACCGAACCGTTCGAGCGCGTCGAGCGCGTGAGCGAACGTCTACGGGCAGCGCTCTGAAGTTCTTTGGAGACCAGTTGGTTACTTGATTTGCTTTTTTAATAAAATGGTCTATAATTTACTATAGGTCTTTCACACGAGGAAGCTGGCATGTGTCAGCCGTGTGGAGGTTGGTTCACATCAGGGAGAACAGCTATGGAGAGCACTGCTGCTCTCGTGGCCCTCGCAATTCTGGCCACCTGCTTCCTGCTCTACCTTCCGGGTTTCGCACTCATGGAGGAGATGTTGCGTCGACCCCATCAGTCCACATTGGATTTTGAGCGAACAATGAAGCGTTCGCTCACTATCACCTTGGTGCTGATGGCACTGGTCTGCAGCGCCCCAACGTGCGTACTCGTGTTTGCCGGATGGTAGGAAGGCCTGCCGGGGTGTCGCTCTGCGGCACCCTGGTTTTTCCAGTTAGTTGGAAAAGCGTTGCCAACGCAACAATAACGAGCACACACTTGCTCTCCCCATAACGAAGGACGACCAGGCTCCGGCGACAAAGGTGGACATTCGAGCAGTCCGCGATAACATGAACACGTTCAAAGAAGAGATTCTCCGCCACTTTGATCTCACTGTTGAGACCATTCGGCATGACCTGCAGGACACAAACCGCGAAACGGTCAAGGGTCGCGTCACCCGCCTGAAACGCCATACGGGCCTCGTTCCAGCATGAGGCCATACCTGATGACTTCACCGACACGGCGAAAGGAAAACATACGTCACCGGCCAACTCTCCGTTTGAAAAATGACCGTTGTTCCTGATCGCACACGCTGCGCAATCTCATAAACAGGACACTCGTTTTTTGGATCGGAAAGAAGACGGAGATCCTTGCGAAATATCTCCTGCCCCTTCCATCCGACCTCCGCAAGTGGTGCGACGCGTACCACGGCGCCACTCTCCGCGTGCACATCCACGAAATCACGCGCCCGCTGCCATGCCCAGAACCCCTCCGAGGAGAGGTGAAGATCGTTGGGTAGCAATCCGACAGTGCGATCAAACCATGCATTGATCGAACCGTACGCATAGAGCGAGAGCGCGGCAATGTGGACGAGTACGATGATGGTGATTGCGGAATATCCAATCGTCCGCGGCACTCTGCACACGACATCGAGGAGCCCGAATGCAGCGAACCCGATGAGAATGGGGAAACCTGCCAGCGCGAAGCGCATCCCTTCCACCCACCAGAATGACGTGAGCACCCACGCCGTGAGCATGGCAAAGATGAGCAACCAGCGAAACCTGCTCGCCTTGATCATCCCCCAGAGTGCGAACGGGAGTAGCAGCAGAATGTTGTGAAGCGGATTGAAGTAGAAAAGCATGTTGGCAAAGAGCTGGGAAACGAATCCCAGACTGTTGGCCGTCCACTCCGAGGAATATTCCGTGTAGAGAGGATTGCCGAATGTGAGCGCGTTCCTGATCAGCCATATCGAAAAGAGCGCGCCACCTGCCGCGAGCCCCGCCCAAAACCAACCGGACTTCAGATCCTCTCTACGCTGGACGAATGCCGCGACGAGGAAGAGCGGGAAGAGCGGGATGCCGTTGTAGCGCGCAAGACAGGCGAGACCAACCGCGATGCCCATCGGCAAGTACCACCTTCGATCATCGCTACCTTTTACATACGCGAGGACCGATGCGAGGAAGAGGAGAACGAAGAGTGGATCGGCGGAGCCCACCATCGCCATGAAGACGAATCCATGATGGATCGCGAGAAAGAACGTCGCGAGAACCGCGACCTGCTGCGAGAACGCGCGACGAAGCAGGAAATACGTAACCACGAGTACGCCGCATCCGGCCGCAATACTCGCGACCTTCATGCCGACCTGCATGCCAAAAGCCCATACCAACGGATAGGAGAGGATCCCAAAGAGCGGCAGGTACTTCGCATGCGGTTCGCCGAAGAGCGCATAGTGACCTGTCGTCCAGAAACTCTGTCCCGTGAGCGCGTAGATGATCGTGTCACTCACGACGGGGAACTGAAATCCCGGGAATGTGAGCGCGACAAAGAATGCACACAAGAAGGCGAGCAGAAGAGGCGTACGCCAGGCGGCAAGGACTCTTCCCATGGACCATATCATACCGAAAAAGCCGATGTGGGAGCGAATCTCAGCCTCGTGAAGACCCACATCCAGCGAAACCAATCCTTCCAACAGATCTTCTTCCCCTCGGCTACCGTCCGCGGATGATAGGAAATAGGTTGTTCCATGATGGAGATGCCGCGCCGCGCGAGCGCTACGGTCAGCTCCGGATCGAAGCGGAAGTCGTTCTCCTTTAAGGGAATGGTCTTGAGGATATCCGTACGCACGAGTTTGTAGCACGTCGGTTGATCGGTGAGGTGCGTCCCGTAGAGCGCGTTGCAGTAGCACGTCAGGAAACTGCCGCCGAGAAAGAACATAAGGTGGACGTACTGCTTTTGCTTCTTTAAGCGGCGCGAACCGAAGACGGCGAGGAAGCGATTGCTCTCAGCATATTCGAGGATAGAGCGGATTTCCTCCGGGCTATACTCAAGATCTGCGTCCTGCACGATGGAATACTGACCTCGTGCATGCGCATAGCCCATGCGGACGGCGGAGCCTTTGCCGCCGTTCGATTTCGTGAGCACGATATCTGTCGGCCGCTTGAGAGACCGGAGGATCTCGAGCGTACGATCCGTCGATCCATCATCGACGAAAATCACCTCCGCAAAATCCCCGCAAGCACCATAGATGCGTTCGATGATCACGGGGAGCGTGCGCTCCTCATTGTATGCAGGCACGATGATACTCAACCGTGGCGTATCGGCCATGTGCGCGCCAGCGTACAGGGGAAGAGAGAGAAAGGGAATAAAAGAGAACCTTCACCCTTCCATCTCCCTCACCATCGCCGCAATCAGCCGCTTCACGTCGTGTCCTTCAAGCACGCGGCGGCGCAGATCTTCACTGAGCACCCTGCGTGCATGCTCATCGAGCGCAAGAATTGCGAGCGCCGCTTCTCCCAGCGTCTCATCCGTTGCTCTACACTCCGGAGGCAGAACGGATGTGACCGCAGCCGATGAGGAAACCACGGGGCACCCGCAGGCCATCGCCTCAAGGACGGTTTTGTCGAGCCCGCCAACACAGGCATGAAGCATGAGACCTGCCCCCCGGAGAAGGTCGGGCATTTTCAAATAGTGCGCAAACAAGATCTTCACCCTATTCGAGAGCCCTAATTTTTGTTTCAGGGATTCAATGTCTCTCCACTCCCTCTCATCTTGCGCCGTAACAACCATTCCCGCGATGCGGAGGTGACACGTCTTCGGAAGCTGAGTAAATGCATGAAGGATGACATCGTACCTCTTGGACCGCGTGATACGCCCAACCGCGATGATGGCGTCATTCTCGCGTTGCGCCGAACCCGGCTTGAACGTGTCCGTATCGATACCATGCCCAAGGACAACTTGTTTCGCAGAAGGATATGGAAGCCCTTCCTTCGTCGCTGAGAAGACTTTCCTCACAAGCCACAATGCAGTGGTGAGCCGCCGACTCCCGCGCCGAATCTCGTACCAGAGGTACATACGCTTCCCAAAAACCCCCCACAGCGGCCATCCGAGCAGCACCCAGACGGGCGTCATGTGCACGAGGACCGCATCGTACGCACCGCGTTCCCGCCACAGGAGCGACCAAAATCTCACGATCTGTCCAAGGCGGCTCCGCCCTTTCTCCTTTTCCAGCGAATGAACTGTGATATTCCGCGCCAATGCATAATCTCCCACCTGCTGACCGATCACCGTCACCCGTTCACAACAGACGGCGAACTCCTCCAACCACCGATGAAAAAATCCAAGAATGCAATCGGAACGATCCACCTTCTGTGTAACGATGAGCAACCTCATGGCGCAGAAGAAGGGGCGACGGACAAGCCTTGCAAAAATGCTGCGTAATCCGCGATGAGCTTCGTCCGATCGAAGCAATCCAGAATCGCCCGCGCCGCATTCCCGAGACGATCGCGCAATGCATCATCGGAGAGGAGGAGTCGGATCTTGGCTTCCAGATCAGGCGCATCGCCCGACGTAAAAAGGCCGTTGATCCCGTTTTGGATCACCTCCGGCATCACGCCGACGCGCGTGGCGATCACAGGCATACCGCAACCCATCGCCTCGAGCACGACGCGGGGGCCCCCTTCGCTCAGGGAATTCATGACGAACATGCGTGCGGTCATGATGGCACCCATTGCCGCTTCGATCGTCGGCAGCCATCCGAGGAAGGTCACGCGATTCTCCATCTTCAGCGCTCGGGCCAGCGCTTCGCACGGAGCACGCTCCGGGCCGTCGCCGACGACGAGTAGACGCCCGTCCGGGATGGCTTTCAAGGCCTGAATAACCGTTCGCAATCCTTTGTTCGGTACGAGGCGCCCGCAAAAGGAAACATCATAAGCAATCGGCGGCCGGGGTATCGATTTGAGCAGTGCCGAATCGAGATAGAAGGACGGTACCACCGCAATCCTGGAAGCGGGAACACCCCATCCCTCCAAAATAGCTTTTACTGTTACATTGACGACACGCACCGCGCGGGCAGCACCGACACTCCAAGGAAGATAAAATCGGGAGAACATACGGGCAATCCGCTCCCACATGTTCGCCATCTGCGGAAAACCAACGATGTGATGGACCTCGAGGGCATAGGGGATGTGTGTACGCTTCGCGAGAAGCAGCGCCCCGATGCCGTTGTAGAATGGCGGATACTCATGCACCGTCATGACATCGTGATGATGCTCTCGGATGAGCGCGATCCCCTTCCGAAGAATCCACAACGGCTGAAAGAGGAGCCCATGCCGCGAAGGATGGAAGTACACCTGCCCGCCGGAAGACGATGCATGGCTGGGGGCGTGATTGCTTGAAACAGATCCGGAAGAAACAGAAGGTGCAAATGGACAGATCACATCAATCCGGTCCCAGTGCTTGCGTAACTCCTGCAACGTGTACCAAAAAGCCCCCTGCTGACGCTTGAGAATAGAACGATCGCCGGAGATCATCAGGAGCTTCATGGATGGAGATCGTAGCAGATTATCGAAGAGATATTCACTGATCCTTTCCACATAATTGTTCAAAGACCTCCACGTGCTCCTGCGCCACGGTCCTCCACTCGCGCTTCGGAATCTGAGAGGAGGCCTCAGCGGCGAACGCTCCGTAACGATCCTCTGCTTCTCTAAGAGCAGCCGTGATGAGATCCGCTGTTGAGAGGTCTGTAAGCTTCATCCCGGATGTGAACTCCTCGCTCAGCCCCGTCTCCTTCGTGAGGAGAACCGGAAGTCCGGCGGAACGGGCCTCCAACGCCGTATTCGGACTGATCTCCGTTAAGCTCGGGAGAATGAGCAGATCGTGCGTGGAGAAAATGGACCGTATCTCCTCCCCATCGACTGGGGAGACGAGCATGACGCGCAACTGGAGACCCAAGCGTTCCACCAAGTTCTCGATGAGACAGTGTTGCGGCCCCTCTCCGACCAACGTGAGACGCACGTTCCGATGACAGGATACAGCCTTGAGAAGCTCTAAGATGTTCTTAAAAGGGACGAATCGTCCGAAGAAGAGCAATCGAAGCGGCCGATGTGCAATGTGCACCTGTGGCGTCCCGCCCACGAAAGCATTCTCGATGACACAGTGCTCCGGCAGCCGGAAATGCTCTTCGAAGATATCTTGCTGGAAACGGGAGGAGAAGATGAGGAAATCGAAAGTCCGCAGCAGCCCCCCCATGCACCATCGGCGAATCGGACGAGTCGCGTACCATGTTCGAAGCGGCTGCCTTCCACCGCGGTCCGTGTAGCGCTCCCAGAAGAAATCCCCGCCGAGGCGAAGCACCTTCTTCGGCCTCTTCAGACATGCGAGAGCCAGCGGCACACCGACACTCACCGAGGAAAACGCCTCGATACTATCGGTGTTGGCGGCATACTTCCGGAGAGCGCGGCTATAGCGCCACCACCGCAGTAACGGCCCGCCGTTCCTTCTCACCTTTACAACCCGCCATCCCTCCTCACGTTGCATTCTGCATTCTGCATTCTGCATTTCTCCATATGTCACCACCGTCACTTCGTAGCCCATCTTCGTGAACTCCCGCGCCAAAGCACGTACGTATGTCGCTGGCCCCCCGATGTCCGGCGGATAGATCCCTGTGGCGAGAACAATGGAGCGCATATCACGGATATAGCCGCTTACGATAGGCATAGAACGGACAGAGGCAATGACAATGCTCGTGCAAGTAAGCAAAGACCCGGTCTCGCTCGACTTGCGCCGCACGGGTGTGCGTCGTCGAAAAATCGGTCTCTTTCGGGAAGTTGAGGACGAAGAGACCGCCAGGCCGCAACGCAGCTATCAGGCGCTTGATGATCGCGAGAGGCTCCATCGTATGCTCCAAACAATCCAGACTCACAATGGCCGTATAGGACTGCTGCCCAAAATCCTCATTGCCATCAACCGCGATGATGCTCCTTAAAGAGGAGGAAAGTGTCCTGTGAACAAACGTCAGCGTTTGCGACGGGATGTCCGCAATGTCAACGGCAGCAAATCCTTTTGCCGCCAGATAGTGCACCAGTACGCCGGCCCCGCCGCCGTAATCAAGCACCGAAGCATTGCGGTTGATGCCTGCCGCCAAGAGAGCGTGGTATGCCTTCAGGATCTTCTTCTTGTACTCCGCCTGTCTGCAGCTCAAGTACGCCTGTCGCCAGATGTCTTTGTCATGCTCCTGATAGAAGTGCTCGATATCCCCCTTCGTAGCTCGCGGCTTCGACTGCCACAACTCTTCGAACCCCTGTGTGGCCACAGCGTAGCGCTCGAAAAACGCCTCATCGGTCGGGAGGTTGTACACAGAACGAACGAGAGGGACGATGCTCATCCGCGGGAACGACTTGCGCGGAGAGGCGTACAGGAAGAGCAACTGCAGTAAGCGCCCCTTTCCTCTGATTCCCGCATACGGAAACGCACGCGAGAGCGAGAGCGTATTCCCAAGGCGGCGAATGAAATGCATCATGTCGAAGAGGAGGAACGCGCATGGGAGCAATACCACTGCACGGTCTCCTCCAATCCTTTCTCAAATGGCACTTTCGGCGCCCAGCCGAGGGCGCGAGTGGGAGAGGAGTCGAGCGCATACCGCCAATCATGACCGGGACGATCGGAAACGAAGGAGATGAGGTTCTCGGGCTTGCCGAGGATTTCCAAAATCGCACGCACGACGGCGAGATTCTCCCGCTCATCGTCGGCGGAGATATTGAAGAGGTGGCCGGAGTGTATCGTGGCATCGGCGAAGGCCCAGTCCGTAGAGAGAATCTTTTCCACGGCATCACAATGATCCGTCACGAAGAGCCAATCCCTCTTGTTCCTGCCATTTCCATAGACTGGAATGGGCTTATCTGCGAGAGCCGCGCGAATGATCGTCGGGATGAATTTCTCTGCCGCCTGGTGCGGGCCGTAGTTGTTCGTGCAGCGAGTGATCGCCGCGTGGATACCGTACGTGCGCATCGCGGCGATGATGAGGAGATCCCCTGCCGCTTTCGATGCGGCATACGGAGAGCTCGGAATAAGCGAATCTTCGACGGTACGCGGCTGCCCCCCATCTCCGACATCGCCGTACACTTCATCGGTAGAAACGTGCAGGAACCGGATCTGCGGATATGCGCGGCATGCGTTGATGAGATTCTGCACCCCTAACACATTCGTCTGCAAAAACGGCCCGGGGTCGCAGATACTGTTGTCCACGTGCGTCTCTGCAGCGAAATCAACGACGGTGTCGATCTTCTTCTCCTTGAGGAGATTGAAAACAATCGTCTGATCTGCGATGTCCCCTTCGATAAAGGTAATCTGATCTTTCACCGGATCGAGGAAGTGCCGGTCCGCGGCGTAGGTGAGTTTGTCAAGAACGACGAGGCGGTCTTTCGGAAATTGCGCGCAGTGACGGAGCACGAAGTGCGATCCGATGAAGCCGGCGCCTCCGGTGACGAGGATGTTCATAGGCCTATGGTACCAAAAATGTCGCATTTTGAATTGAGAAATTGGCATTTTGAGGCCACAATGTGCCGCTGTACGCATCCCATGAAAGGTGTCCTCATCTGCGGCGGCACGGGCTCGAGACTCAAGCCCCTCACGGAGATCACGAATAAGAGTCTGCTGCCTATCTACGACAAGCCGCTCATCCTGTATCCGCTCGGGGTTTTCGCTCGCGCGGGTATCCACGAGGTCATCATCATCTCGGGGACGGAACACATCGACCAGATGGGAAGCTTCCTCGGAAGTGGTGCCCGCTTCGGCTGCAACTTGAGTTACCGCGTGCAGGATGCCCCCCGCGGCATCGCGCACGCCCTGAGCCTTGCGGAGGAATTCGCCCACGGAGACTCTGTGTGTGCCCTCCTTGGAGACAACATCTTCTTTTCTGATCTCTCCCCCGCTATCCGCTCCTTCGCGCACGGCGGGCATGTCTTCCTCAAGGAGGTGCCGGATGCCCAGCGCTTCGGAGTGGTGGAGCTCAAAAATGGAAAACCTGTATCGGTCGAAGAGAAGCCAGCTCATCCGAAGAGCAACCTCGCACAGACTGGCTGCTACCTCTACGACCAACGCTGTTTCGATATCATTCGCGATCTCTCGCCATCCGCACGCGGAGAGATGGAGATCACCGATGTCACGAAGTGGTACCTCGATCACGGGGAATTGACTGCTACCATCCTCGATGACGATTGGGTGGACGCCGGAACGTTCGAGAGCCTCTACCGCGCCGCAACGCTCGTGCGCAAACGGCAGGGGAAGGTGGAAGAAATCACCGTGGAAAAGGTGAAAAAAGCACTCGTGCGGGCAGCGAAGTGAAGAATCCGTTCACACCGCGTCGTAGAGGGCTGTATACCGCTCTGCGATGACGCTCCAATCGTATGGAGAGATATCCTCTTGCACCGCATCCGTAAAACTTTGCCTCCATCCTTTATTTGCGAACAATTTCTCGATTGCCTCAGCCGCCTCTTTCGGATCATCCGGAGTTATCAACACACAGATCCCATATTTCATGATGTCCGGAATCCCCCCCACGCGTGTCGCAACCACAACACAGCCTGCTGCCTGCGCCTCGAGGAAAACATTGCCGAGTGCTTCGGAGCGAGAGAGGCCGCAAAAAATTTCCGCTTGTGCAAATTCGTCGTAGACGCGTGGCGATGGAATGGCGCCAGTGAATGTGACGCGATCTGCAATCTTCAATTGCTGCGACAATTGTTCCAAGGCATCTCGCTGCGAGCCATCACCGACAATGTGGAGTCTCGCGTTGTCGACATTCAACTGCGCAAATGCCCTCAGCAACGTATCCACCCCTTTCATCTTCTCCAGTCGCCCGACGAAGAGGATCCTTCCTTGGACTTTTGTATTTCGCTTCATTGCATCTTCGATGAGAGCCAACGGAATACCGTTGGGAATCTTCGTGACATCCTTCCTCCCCAAGCCTTCCGCGATGGAAATGAGTGCGCCGCTGATCGCCGTCACGTGATCGGGGGAGCGGATGATCGGACCTTTAAGGAAACTCCTGTTTGTCGTCTGGAGTGTGAGAATGCGTTTCACACCGGGAACGATCCACCGGCACAGGAGCAATGCCGCGCCCGCAAACGTTTCAAGGATAGCATGAATGATGTCCGGTTTTTGGCTTCGTGCAGCGAAAGGAGCGAGGAATGGATAGAGCCACTTATCGATGGAAAGTCCAAGTCCGACGCGGATGATGGGAATCTTCCCGGAAAGAAGATCCCGCCTCGGGAGAGATCTTCGCATGCGCGCCGTCACGATGACGAAGTCGTACCGATTATGAAGCGCGAGAGGCACTTCCTCCGCGCATGCCTCCGCGCCGCTACGAAGGGGACTTAAGAATGCCGAGAGGATGACGATGCGAGACTTCATGTACGCAGGACAGATTCAAACAAGGATTGATACTGCTGCCCGACTACCTTCCAGCTGAACTGCTCGTCGATCCTTCTGCGTGCCGCCTCCCCCATCATCCTCCGTTTCGCCGCATCTTCTATGAGCCGTCGTATGTGAGCCGCAAGTGCGGCACGGTCGCCCGGCGGATAGAGGAAGCCCGTCACTCCATTTTGGATAAGGAAGCGATTGCCACCGACTTCGGTGGCGATGCACGCACACCCGCTCGCCATCGCCTCCATGAGCGCGTTGCTCAGCCCCTCACTGTAGCTCGGAAGCACGAAGATGTCCGTGGACTGAAGAATCGGCTTCACGTCCTGCTTGAGACCAGTGAAGGTGACATGGTCGCAATATTGAGAAACGAGCGGATGCTCCGGTTTGTACCAGCCAACCACCTGGATAGTCAGTTCCGAAGCATGCTTTGTTTTCACATCTAGAGCAGCTGCGAGGAAATCATCCACCCCCTTCACGGACTCGAGTCTCCCGACGTACGTGACTGTCATGGCATTTGAGTTCGCCTTACGGGCGGAGACCTGAAAATCTTCCGCATCGATCCCTGTTGGAATTACCTGTGTCTTTCCCGCAATGCCAAGATGCCTGAGGAGACGTGGAGGCTGCGGATGGTACGTCACCACGCGCCATGCGCTTAAGAGCACAAGCCACCCGAGTGTCCACGCGTAGATAGCCGCACAAACCTTCGGGAACCATCCCCGCGGCCACCATGTCATCCCCACGAGCGCATCGGTGAGTACTATCACGTGCCGGCCAGAGAGCCTCAAGGCAATCGCAGAGAGCGACGTCCAGAAGAGAAGTTTGTTCACCACGATGAGATCCGGTTTCTCGGTCTTGATGATATGGCGCACGAGCCCCGTGAATCCGAATGCGATTCCGTAGTTCCACGGATCGGGGAGGAAGACATCCCTACGACGATAGATTGTGAGAGTCGATGAAACTGCCTCCACTCCCGTCCGCGGCCCCATGCACGCGACGACCACTCGATACCCCAACCGCTGCCAGAGCTCGGCAAGCTTGACCGAGCTCACCATCCAACGATGTTCTTCCTTCCAATAGGGAGAGATGAGGAGAATCGTCTCCATAGATCGCTATGGTAAAGCAAAACAACGCAAGCTGCAGCGATAATACACACAAAAATGACTCATCCCTCCTCTTTCTTCTTTCCTTCCATCCCGACATCTTTCAATGCCATTTGCCGGACAAGCCGCGTTTGCCGCTGCTCGAGTTCCTCGATGCGAATCACCAGTGTGAAGACGAGAAGGAAGAGGATGCCGAGGAAGGTGATGACGACTGCATTCTCCCGATCTTGAATCCCGGTCACCACGGCAAGATATCCGACGACATCCGGCTGGAGGGCGAACCATGCCACCATGCCCCAGAAGAGCGACCAGAGAACGGCTTCCCACAGAGTCTTCTTGCGCCGGAAGACGAGACTCCACGCATAGGTGATCGCAATGAGCGAAACGAGAGGCGTAACGATTTGATAAGGCGTGAGTGTCATAACAGGCGTGAAGTATAGAGGGAAATCGAGCTACGGAGAATCATCATCTCAGGAAAGAACGCAGTAGAATCTTGAGTGCAGTCCTGATCCCATTCGCAAACGACTGCCCCTTGGCCATAGTGTATTCCGAATAGACTACCTTCGTGGGGATCTGAATGATGTGCCAGTGATGTTGGACCGACTCACGGACAATCTCCGTACAGTACTCGAAGCCGCTCATCCTCAGATCCAGCTGGGCAACGGCCTTCGGCCCGAAGACCTTGAACCCGCACTGACTGTCCGATACCCACCTCCCTGTCACGACGAACGTGATGAGATTCCCCATCCCATTCGCGAGACGCCGCACCAGCGGGATTCGATTGCGCTGCCCGAAGCGATTGGCAAATACAATGTCCGCACGCTCCTCCATCGCAGGCTGCAGCATAGCAGGGATATCCTTGGGATCATGCTGACCATCGGCATCGAGTGTCACAATGATGTCGGCCTTCAAATGACGTGCGGCCTCGACTCCTGTCATGGTCGCGGCTCCGGAGCCGCTATTCTCCGGATGTATGAGGACAATCGCTCCTGCATCACGCGCCACTTCAGCAGTCCGATCCACGGATCCGTCATCCACCACAATGACCGCCGAGACGAAGGCAAATGCGGCACGGATAACGCTTACGATGCGCGTCTCTTCGTTGTAAGCCGGAATGACAGCAACAATCTTCATGGAATGAAACGATCAGTCGACGAGAATGAAGGCGACACCGGCTTTTGTATCACTGACGATCACCTTTAAACCGACATCCGGCGTGTTAAGAAAATCAATGAACGTATTCACCTTCTGATGCAGGGTGCCGTCGGATTCACGTTCGATCGTCGCTGTGTTCGTATCGAAGATGATGCTGTTGATCCCCATGGCTTTCAGACGTGCAACGGTAAGCTTGGCGTCACGCTCCTGATAGAGACAATTGAAGAAATCGAGCTGATGATCCGCGATGCCGATAATTTCGAGATTCCGCGGGATGAAGTACGGGATGAACGTCCCCACACGGTAGAGGTACGGCCGATCCTCGATCGCCTTCGCCCGCTCAACCACGATGTCTGCGATATCGTTGTAGTGCGGAATCGTGCGCTCCGTCATGACCTCGGCACTTGATTTTCCCATGGGATACTCGAGGAGGTTGCGCTGTGATTCGAATTGCCAGAAGCGCATCCCAAACGCAGAGAAGAGCGAAAGCGTGAGGAGAACGCCGGTGACCACTCGGTTCGGCACATCGGGCGCCTTGGCGAGGAGAGCTTCCAGGAGCACGACAAAGCCGAGGAACATGCCGACGCCGTACCACACGATGCCACTGGCGAGGAACATCCATTGCAACAACATGAAACCCGTGGCGAGGAACAGCCATCGGAGCCATCGCCCCCTCTGCGTCCAGAAGAACGGCAACAGGAGTAGAAGCGGCACCAAGAGCAACGCCGGGATCGTCGTCACATAGTAACCGGTTGCATCGATATTGTTAACCGCACGCCATGGCAGCATGAGGTAATGCCCCCACCCCTCTCGTGCACCCCAGTAGCGTCCGAGCTCCTCCGTAGAGCCTGTTGCCTTGCACGCGGGGTCCGTCTTGTCGACCCGGAGATCCTCCGGGATAGGAATCAGATTCTTGTACTGAGACGGATCAAGTGTCCCTGTAACATCGAACACCGGCGTGATGTTGTTCGGCGCACCAAAATCTGCATTCGGGATGATTTTTCCACGGAGAATGTTATTGTGTTCCACCCATGGAAAAAGTACGAGAATGAAAAACCCTGCGAAGATCAGACCTGCGCGCAGCGTGAACCAGAGTCGTTCACGTCGCTTCCACATCGCCCACCCCACGCATCCGAGACCGAGAAGTAAGCACACACCAAGGAAAATGCTATCGGAAACGGCTGCGCCCTGTCCGAAAATGCGTACAGTAACATCCTGCAAACTGAGTGTTCCTTGAAATACAAAGATAAAGATCGAGAGCAAAACAACTCCCACAAAGGCCGACCAGTGGAGCAGCACACCACAAAGGACGGCGCCGGTTGCGAGGAGTGTCATGATCGTTGTCGGTTTCATGGCAAAAGCGAAACTTCCGAAGATGCCCGCAGCCATAAGCCATGACCATCGTCTATCCGTCTGCTCCTGCTCCCCAAACTCCTGTGCGAGAAACGCGAAGACGCAAAACATGCTTAGCGCCCCCATTGTGAAGACAGCATTGTCGACCTTCATATCAGCGAAGGAGAAGTGCCCCACCATCGGTAACGTGTAATAGAGAAGTGCCGCAAGAACGCCGCGACCGTTTCCGAGAAAGTGGCGCGCGAACATGAAGACCGTGAGCGTCGCGAGCAAGCCTGCCATCCAGTTGATGAGCATGGAAACCGTCGCCCCGAAGAAACTCTCGTACCCGAAGAGCAGGAATCCCAACGACGTGATGTACTCCCACTGAAAGGGCGCCATGGAGTAGATGAAGTGACCGAAACTCACGAGGAGACGCGGTCGATTGAGGTAGCTGCCGAGATCATCCCATCCAATCGGAAAGGGGCGGACGACCGTGAGAAAATTGAAAGCGAGATAACTGATGAGGAGCCATGAAAGCAGTATCAGTACGCTGTACCAACGCTCATCGAGCGTCCAAATCGTATTCTTGAGCTTCCGCACCCAGTACAACACATGACGAAATCCGATAAGCGGTACAATCGCAAGGAACACCCAGCCCACCATCATCGTATAGAGTTCAACGCCTGTCAGATGGTAGCTTGCGACAGCGAGCGACCAGAGAACAACGATGAAACCGCAGGCACCCATGCCAAGACTGAGAACCGTTTCGACAAGAGATGAGGCCGGTTTGAGCTTGAGCCAGCCGAGCAGCATCCTCCCAAGGATGAGAAATTCCGCGAGAAGCAAGGCGATGAACGCGAACGGTGCAAACACGCGCGTCACGAATGACTGTTGTATACAACGAACGTTTATGTCGTACCCTTTCACGCCATTATTGTATGTTCCCTTAAAAACAAGACATCCGCGCTGCATCAGACTATCGAAATTCTCCTTAAGCACCTCGAGTCCCTCCGCGCTGGTCCCCGAGTAAATCTCGGGAGTCGGCTCCACAAGCCTGCGAAGCGGAATATCGTTGTCACCCATGGACAATGCGAGCGTTGTGAAGACTAACCACAGCGAAACAAGGAAGAAGGCAATGATATGCCAAGGCTTCAACGTCCATCGACATGCTAATTCGTGATTCCTTAGTACTTGGATGCCAAGGATGACGGCATAGATGACAAGGCAGATGACCGCATACCATAGAAACGGCGCGGCGCGGGCGACACTATGTTCAATAAAGGAGAAGAGAGAGAAGAACCCTCTGCAAATTTCACCCGAATTCGTACACTGTCCGACAGCCGTCTCATAACCACTATCCCCCAGAAGCACTACTCCATGTGCCGGCACACCGAGATAGAAGAGGAAACTGTAGAGACCCCATCCCAAGAGCAAAGCGAAGAGTACAATGGAGAGTGTCTTAACGGTGTTCTGTTGCATAAGAGAAGGAAAACGATGCAAGGGTAGCAGAGGAAAGAAGAGAAAACACCAAGCAGAGCTGGTATCCTTACGGCTCCATGCCCCTCGATACTACCGCCATTCGTCGGCAATTCCCGATCTTCCGGGAAGAGCATCCGCCGATCTACCTCGATTCAGCGGCAATGGGGCAGAAGCCCGCGAACGTGATCGACGCCATGGATACGTACTACCAATTAGCCGCATCAAATGTCCACCGCGGCATGTACGCACTCGCCGATGAGGCCACGAACCATTACGAAGCGGGGCGCGAAGCCGCGCGTGCATTCATCGCAGCCAGGCATCGTGACGAAATCGTCTTCACGAAGGGGGCCACGGAGAGCATCAACCTCGTCGCGAAGACGTGGGGCAAGGTAAATCTGCGAAAAGGAGACGCTGTCGTGCTCTCAATCCTCGAGCACCACAGCAACATCGTCCCGTGGCTGCAGCTCAAGGAGGACATCGGCATCTCTCTCCGATGGATCGATATGGAAGACGACGGATCGCTGCGCATGGGAGACCTTGATGTCGCATTGCAAGACGGAAAAGTGAAGCTCGTTTCCGTTACGGGACTGAGTAATGTCTTAGGAACACTCCCGTCCCTCTCGCAGATCATCGAACGAGCACGACAGGCCAACGCCCTCACGCTTGTCGACGCAAGCCAACTCATCGCTCACCGTCCCATCGACGTGATCAAGTTGGATTGTGATTTTTTGGCTTTCTCCGGCCATAAACTCTTCGGTCCAACTGGTATCGGCGTGCTCTATGCACGGTCGCCCCTTCTCTCGAAGATGCCCCCGTTTCTCGGCGGCGGCGGGATGGTGCAGCGCGTGACGCGTGAGGAGTTTCGCCCGGCGGACCCTCCGGCAAAATTCGAAGCGGGCACACCGCCCATTGCGGAAGCGATCGGCCTCAAGGCGGCGATCGAGTGGTTCACACAGCACCCATGGAAGGGTATCGAAGCACATGAACATGCACTGCTCGCACACGCTATCGAGAAGTTGAAGCAGATTTCCGGTTTGAACATTCTCGGCCCCGCTTCGGCGGATAAAATCGCCGGCTGCGTAAGCTTCACGATCGAAGGTGTTCACCCGCACGATCTCACGGATATTCTCGGCCAAGCAGGCATCTGCTTGCGAGCCGGACACCACTGTGCGCAGCCGCTCCACGAGCGCCTCGGCATCGGTGCATCGACAAGGCTCTCCGTGAGCCTCTACAACACTCCTGAAGAAATCGACCGCTGCGCGGAAGAAATCCGTTGTGCCATCGCGAAATTGAAGAAATGATCATCCCCTGATTTCTCTTATGGATCTCTACGCCGAATCCATCCTCGATCACGCCCACCATCCGTTCTGCAAGGGGCCGATGAAGCACCCGACCGTTTCACATGAAGAGTCCAACGCGAGCTGCGGGGACAGCCTGGAGCTTCGGCTCCTCATCAAAGGAAAGAGGATGCATGATATCCGCTGGGAGGGCGAAGGCTGCGCCGTCAGTCAGGCTGCGATGTCCATGCTCGCAGGTCACCTCAAGGGAATGACGGTGGAGAAGGCGGCGCATCTTCCTCCACGCTTCGTGTTCGATCTGCTCAAAGTCCCCATCGGCCCCCGCCGCACGAAGTGCGCCCTTCTGTGCCTGCACGCGTTGAAGAATGCATTGAGGAAACTCGATGGTGAACCGGCGCAGAGTTGGACGGAAACCATAGGAAATTGAGGAGCGAACATCTTGTCGCTTCAGTCATAAACCTTATAGACTCTCCACGCCTTATGCCGCCGTAGCTCAGAGGTAGAGCATCTCCATGGTAAGGAGAGGGTCACCGGTTCAATTCCGGTCGGCGGCTCCACCCGGCTCCGCCCCTTTCGGGGCTACGCCGAGGTTTCGCTTACCATCTGCAACAACGCCGGGTGCCTCGGCGTAGTCGACCCCGAGTGGAACGAGTGGGAGACGAAGCCGGGCAATCGTGCTACTGTTGCCTGCTATGTATTTCGTCTATGTCCTGGAATCCGCGGACCGGCAACACTGGTATTTCGGCATCACCGACGATATCAACCGAAGGCTTGCGGAACATAATACTGGCAAAAGCATCCATACAAACAAGTTCAAACCCTGGTCTCTGCGGCTGTTCGTAACCTTCAAGGACAACAAACATGCGTCGGAGTTCGAGAGCTACCTCAAATCACATTCTGGAAGAGCATTTATGAAGAAACATCTCCACGAAGGATTATGACGGTGACGAGAAGCACGACTGATACAATTGCTTTATGCCAAAAATTCTCCTGCTCACGGGTCCGGGCGCGGCAGGGAAATCCACGATCGCCAAAATGATCGCTCGTGAGAAGGGCTTCGCGTATCTGGATGGCGACAACGAGGACACAGAATTCTTTCCACACGGCGACCAATGGCTTTTGCAGAATAGGCATCTTCTGGAGAAGGCGCATCAAAAGATTCTGAACAAGATCAGGGAGATTTTCAGGACTGGAAAGAATGTGGTAGTCGATTACATCATCTTCGGAAATTACGAACATTTCATTGAGATATTCAGGCAGGCGTTTGGGAAGGATTTCGGCGTCATCGTCCTCTTCCCGTCTAAGGAAGAACTCAACAAGAGAGACAAAGAGCGAGAATGTTGGACAACGGGCCCGGAACGCATCGCCGCGGTGTCCAAAGAATTTGAGGGTGTTAAGGATTACATCGGCGCAGAACGCTTTCTTGATACGAGTGGCCAGACTCCGAAGGAGACTGTTACGAGAATCTTCTCGCTCATGGACGCAGGCTCCTAGACGGACGCATTATGGTTGTCATAATTTCCAGTAACCCGCTCCAACCTTCACACAACGAAAATTGCCCGCCATAGCACATGCGAAGACAGATGATTTACCTACCTGTTCCTGTCCGAGTCCTCAGCTGTCGATGATTCCTTCCGAAGATAGGAAGGCAGAAGCAAAGGCGGCAGGAGATCCGGTATCTTCTCGATGAGTTCCAGATCTCTGAGCGAGACTTTGCCAATATAGAGACGTTTGAGATCACCACCGCCGTCGACGAAGCGTTCGATGGCACGCAAACCGCGAAGGTATGTCAGTCCTTTCGTGAAACCACCGTGCTCCGACGTATCTACAAGACCACGTTTGATATCGATTGTCTTGGTCAGGGCCTTCTGGGGAGAATACTGAAGCTCTTCTTCAAGGTACTGTCGCGTTTTAGCGAAGGAGTGCTTCAAACCAAATACAATCCCGAGAACGCTCTTCGCAGGACCGTAGCGTTTCTCATGGAACGGGGGGAGGACCCTGTTCTGATTGTAGATAGCGAGCCCTTCCTGCGTATCGAGGTAATACGCGCAACCGCGTCGAAGCAGTGCAATGGGCTGATGACTGCCATTTTCCGTCGTGAGCGCGTGCGTCTCGATCTCGTGCGCGATCAGCGCATCGATGCGCGAGCGGGAGAAGTCTACACCCTCACGCAGGAAGATTGTTTTCGGCCCCGTCGCGCTGTCAGCGACCACCTTCGATTTTACAACCACCTGCCAATCATGAAGACCGTAACGTTCAAGAGTAGAGCGTAAAAGCTGAGCAGCTTCTTTGATGTCCAGAAGTTCTTCTTGAGCGAAGGGCTCCTTCGGTCGATCGCGGAGAGCGGTAGTCGCCACGCGGATGAGCGCATGGCTCGGCACACCAAACAGTGCGTGAGACGCTTCCGTAAAAACGGAAGCGTTCCCTCTGGCTCTCAAGAGTGCAATCCGCTGGAGAAGCTCCTTACGCTTCTTCTCCAAGAGAATCCCTTGGGCGGAATCGTCAATCACCTCTTCTGCGAGTCTACGCTCTGCGTCTTCAAGCACATCATCGCAAGACGGATAGGAAAAGCGTGGGTTGTAGGTGTGATCTTGTTGAAGTCGCGAGAGCTCATCGAGAAGGTTCGTCGGTTTCAGCCACTGAAGCACGGAAAGATCTTCATCAATCTGGGAAAAAAGCCGGTCTGCGGCACGCACGCCGATCCCGGATTTATTCGGCCGCAAAGCGGCAGGCTGTTCACGCGCCGGATCGAGGAGGAAGCCCGTGAGGTCGCGTTTTCCGATCAAAGCACGAAACGGTGACGGGACGACACCCTCGACAACCAACGTTTGAATCTTCCGTTTCCCTAACATGAATTTCATTCGATATGTTCCTGCTGTGGCATCTTCTGTCTCCAGCACCCCTTCCCGACGAAGCTCCTCGATGAGAGATGAATCGAACACCGTCCGTTCCCGCTCCGGCGCTATGCTACAAAGGACATCCATAGAAGCTCCATCCATCGCGACAGTGATGACTTCCTGTAAACCCAGTACTTGACGATTGTCCGCAGCTTCTTCCTTGATTCTTTTCTGACCGAAGAGATCCTGACCAAGACGAACTCCCTTCTCCGGAACATGGACTTTTACCCCCAATACACGCTCAAGTCGTGACCTGAGCGGCGCGAGATTGGCGATCTGCACGGAGAGCCCGGCACGCGCGTTCACCTCAAGTAACGCAGGGCCCATCTCTTTACATATTGTGATATCGCAAGCGATATATCCGATATTGGTGAGCTGTTGGATCCGCGAACACATGAGCAGAATATCATCCCAGAATGGCATTCTGATTCCAGACGGAGCAATTCCGTGCGGCAGTTGATCGATAATACGATGGTATTGTGCAGCATGCGTCGTCACGCCTCTTGCAAGATCGATACCGATACCGATACCTCCAAGATGGAGATTTGCTTTACCGCCGCTCTCCGCGGTGGGAATTCGTAGCATCGCCATGACGGGTACGAGATTGAAGACGATGATGCGTAAATCAGGAAGCCCCACAGGGCGAAAGGGGGCAAAACACTCGTGCGCAGTGAGCAACTGTTCGAAGAACGCCGTATCGGGGCGACCATTCAAAGAGAAACGGCCTTCGAGAATATCTTCGATGTGGCGGCGAAGATCCCGGGCGGTGAGGAGTGCTCTACCCTTCGCAGAAAAAGTGCCATCCTTCTGTCGATGTAAGATGAAGATTCCTTCGCCTCCATAGCCGCGATTCGGCTTGAGCACGCACTCGTCGGGCAGCACGTCGAAGGAAAATGCCCGCAGCTGATTGCGCGACTCGATGCGTGCGAAAATTTTCGCCGTTGGAATCCCACGTGCGGAGAGGAATGCTTTTGTTTGAAGTTTATCATCAGCAAACGCGACGGATTTCCGTGGATTGAATGGTCTGATGTAAAGAAGATTGCGCGCATTGATACCGAGGATGCCGTGATTGATGACGCGCGAAAACATCGTCATTCCTCATGAAGGTGACCGATCACTTCACGGAAACGGAAATATTCCACAAGTCGCAATCCAGACCATCGTCCAAGCGCGATATCCGCCAGAATGGCAAGCAAGATCAGCTCGGGGTAAGCGAGTATCAGAGACTGAAGAAGTGGCCACTGGACAACCCACACGCAGAGAAGCGCTGCAAAAATCGTTTCTGTGGTTGCAATCATCGCACTACGCCATCCCTCTTCAGCTTTGAGACTCAAGAAACTCTCAGCGAGCGTAGACATGATGAGAAGGATGAAGACAGTATCGCGTTCGTAAGTGATATGAAAAGCAGCTGCGGTTCCAAGGAGGAGCAGGAGTGTCACGCTGACAACACTGAGAACGACCGCCATCCGCGGAACGTGGAGGAGTTCCCATCGCTGCATAATCGCCCGCGTGGAGTATCCCGCAATCAAAATGAGGAGCAGATACACGATCCCCGCTTTCCAACCGATAGCGAGAAAACTGAGTGTAATGATGGATGGAGTAAAGAGACCGAATGTGGTGATACCGACCACTTGACGAAGGAACGCCAAAATCATGGCGATAAGCGGAAGAATGAGAAGCAAAATGACAATTTGACTCGACACTCCATGTGTCAACATATAAGTGACAAGCGAAGAGAGGAGATTCCAAGGACGCACCCCCGTCGTGGACTCGTCGATGATCCGGTATCCCAAATCTCGACGCACGAGCTCCTCTGTGAAGTCGGGGATAGTCTTGGTGGTCAGAAGAGGACTGAGTGCCTCTTGCCGTGTGAGGATGATACGGTCGGGCTTGAGTACCGCGAAGGGGCCACTCGACATCCTCGCGAGAATATTGAGACTACGCCCCGTGATCATGACGAGAGTCTGCTTCTGCAAGAGCGACTCACCACTCGCATCAACAGTTTTCATGAGTGCCTGTAATCCCGAAGCGGCATCATCACTCCAGACTACAACGGCTTGCGCGCCTGCGAGAGCTTCGGCATTTGCCGTGACGAGAGACGAGAGAGTATCAATGGAACTAAGCGTGGATGCGCCGGTTGTTTCCGTCCATAGTGGAAGGAGATACGTCCCGGCAAGCGCAGCCTCTTGTTTGTGAAATGCAAGCTTCTCCTCTGTGATGGCAGATGCATCCGTGATCAGAATGACTTTCCGCTCATAGACCACAACCGTGTGTTCCTTCTCCGCCTCATACTCCTTTCCATCGATTGTAGTGCGAATCACCACTCGAAAAGTAATCGTACCCGTTCGTTCGGGCGTGAAGACTGCCTCAAAACTTTGACTGATAGATTGCGCGGAGCGATCACGATACCAGCGATATGTCGTCTTCTCTCCCAACCCCTGCGTCTCCGACGCATCGAGAATGATCGTACGACCCACAATGATATCTTGCGGTCCTTTGATGGAAGGCACAATCCGCGCCGCTTCGGGCGGAAGATCCGCGCCTTGCGCAAACGCGATAGTGCCGCTCACCCACAGGCAAACTGACAAGCCGACGCCGAGGAGAATGCGCTTCAAGAGAGCACAGTATAACGTCTCTCGTTTTGTGAGATACAAGACCTCAGAGTTTTTTCCATGCGAAATGATAGGGTGTCTTCTTGAGAAAATAGATACGACCCGTCACAAAGAAACAGGGAGATATCCCCTGCTCTCTACTTTTCAGGCATACTCCTACCATGCAACGGGAACACTCGATGACATACTACCTTTGGAAGTTGATGCGAACGGTGCGCAACTGGCCGCTCTATATTTTCAATCGTCTTGGCTGGATCCATAGGGAAACACTCACGTACAAATTGCGAAGCGGCATGACTCTCACAAGTCGTAATTTCTCGACGGATCGCTGTGGTATCAATGAGGTGTGGTTCGATCATATCTACGAGCCGCCAGGGTTCGATTGGGCTGCTTGTCGCGTAATCATCGACGTCGGAGCGAATATCGGTTCGTTCACCATTCGTGCAGCAACTCTCGCCCCCGAAGCGAAGATTTTCGCTTACGAGGCCGAGCCGGAAACGGCGAAGATTCTCTCAAGGAATGTTGAAGAGAACCGCCTCTCGCCCCGCGTCTGTGCATTCTCTGCCGCCGTCGGCGGAAAGGACGGAACAGCCGAGCTCTACGTGACCAAGCGCTGTAGCTGGTTCAATTCTCTCTATAAACCACAGAACCACGAAGGCATCGCCGTGTCAGTTCCCGTTATCTCGCTTGCGACAATCTTCGCCCAAAATGCTATTCAAGAGTGTGATTGTCTCAAGCTCGACTGTGAAGGGGCAGAGTACGATATTCTCTATACCCTTTCGGCAGAAGACCTCGGCAAGATCCGCATGATCGTCATGGAATATCACGATCTCCCTCAGGGCGGCCGCTTTACACACGTTCATCTTCGCTCCTACTTGGAAGAGCGCGGCTTAGATGTTGTCGAACGTGTAAACTGCATTCTCTATGCTCAGCGCAAAAACAGGTGAATCGTCCTTGACCCAAGCCTTGGGTGACCAGTACAGTCGGGGCCTTCGATTCTCCTGTGCGGATTCCCGCACCGGATTTACCCATGAATCGTATGCCATCACTTGTGCCCACCACCGACGAAGGACGTATCTATGAGCTCTGCGTGCTCTATCCTTACCCTCTCCCGCAGAAAGAGGAGCAGGAAGTTCTGAAGGCGGTTGAGCACATTTTTGAAGATGCCGGAGCAAAGCTTATCTCCAAGGACCCATGGGGCCGCCGTGGTCTCGCGTACGCTATCAAAGGTTCGACAGAGGGTTGCTACGTGGTCTATCACTACGAAGTGGACCCGTCCAAGATCCGGGAAATCGATGAATCTATCCGCCTTACCCCAAACGTGCTGCGCCACCTGCTTATCAAACCGCCAAAAGGATATGAAGTGATAAAGTTTTCGGAGCAATTCAAGGGCTGGCAGAAGAGCAAGGAGGAAGTCAACCAACGAAGCGCCGCAATCGCAGAAGAAAAGCTCAGGAAGCAAGTGGCAGATCGAGCCAAACGTCAAGCCAAGCGCGTCGAAGAGGAAAAGAAAGTAAAGAAAGAGACAGAAGCCCCCAAGAAACCGCTCAGTGAAGGCGCCATCGAAGAAGAAATTTCCAAGCTCATCTCCGACGACGAGATTAATCTCTGATCCCCCATTCTCTCATGAAGCAAGCCAACAAATCCCCGCGCACCGACCCCCGACTGAAGAAATGCCCATTCAAGGAGAAGGGCGTTGCATACATCGACTACAAGGATTATCCGCTCCTCAAGCAATACGTGGACTACTTCGGAAACATTCGCCAGCGCTACTACACCGGCGTTAGCCTCAAGTACCAGAAAATGCTCAAGCAGGCTATCGAACGCGCACGATTCATGGGAATGATGGCATATCGAAAGTGATGTATATATTGCCGTTGCTCATTTTTTCGTGAAAAATTGATGCAAAACAAAAAGCGGCCAAACGAGAAACGAAAAATTGACCGAGTGCTATATACTCACGATAGTACTCACCCTCTCTCATGTCCGGTCACTCCAAATGGGCCAACATCCGGGTTCGCAAGACCGCCGAGGACGCACGACGCGGCAAGGTCTTCACGCGCCACGCGCGCCTGATCGAGATCGCAGCGCGTGGAGGCGGAGACCCAACAATGAATAACACATTGCGTACTGCCATCGAGAACGCACGGGAGGACAATGTCCCAAATGCAAACATTGAACGCGCAGTCAAGAAGGGCTCCGGTGGACTGAAGGGCGAACAAATGCAGGAAGTCGTCTACGAATGTTACGGTCCGGGCGGTGTAGCCTGCATCATTGAGTGCATCACAGACAATCGTAATCGCACATTGGGCCTCGTGAAATCCATTATCGAGAAGAGAGGTGGCCGTTGGGCGGAGAGCAACGCCGTACGTTGGATGTTTGATCAGCTCGGTGTCATCTCCGGCCGCAAAGTGGGTGTGCTCTCTGAGGATCTCGAGCTGCAGCTCATCGATGCAGGTGCACGCGACATCGAACAGGAAGATGGATTCGTCTCGGTGACAACGGATGCGGCACGCTGGTCCAAGGCTCGCGATATCCTGAAGAAAGCCGGCTACGCGATTGAGAGTGCCGGCCTCAAGTACGTTCCGAAGCTGCACACCGACGTCACATCCGTCGATGCAGCGAAGAAGTTGATGGAGTTCATCGAAATGGTGGAGGCAGATGACGATGTCTCCGAGGTGCACACGAATGCAAATTTCTCCGACGAAGTGGCAAAGCAACTCTGATAATCTTTAGGGAAGCTACGAGAGCGAGGAGGAAGACGACAACAGGGTCTCAATACCTGTAAAAAGTTTCTATCAGGTAGGAAGGAAAGAACTGAATAAGGTGTCCTCCCCTCCGACAAAAAAGCTTCATGAAAGTTTGAACATTATAATTGCATCTATTCCACCACAATCTTCCTCTCACTCCATTCCTTCTCTTCTCCGGACCGATTCTTTGTGCGAACATGAACAATAAACGCCCCTGCACGTTTCGACTGCCACGAACGAACATAGAGCCCTTCGCCATTCGTAAGTTCAAGGAGCACATCTTCGACCCCCTGTTCATCGGCCACGGATAGCCTCAACGAGGCATATTCCTGCACTGAGAGACGTGGCACCTGTACCTTGAGATCGATCGGCATGCTCTTCCGAATCGTCTGATCCTCTGCCGGGCTGATTAATTGCGGCACGCTATTTGGCGTAGAAGTCGACACTGCACCCCTCCCTGCCCCCACCGTTACCGTAAGACTGTCCTCAGCCGCGTTCTTTGCCATATCCTCCACCACCGCCCGAAGAGCATACGTCCCGTCGGGAACCGCGACGACGTATGAGAACTCATAGGGTTCCTTCGGTTTTGTGGTGAGCAGCGTCTGCC
>JAQTSD010000006.1 GCA_028711445.1 Candidatus Peribacteraceae bacterium | reverse complement strand
CGACGCCCTCGGGCGGCCCAGCGGACATCGCAGTGGCGACGCTGGCAGCGTAATTGAGGAGGGATGGCGCGCCACGGGGGGTGAAGGGGAATGCCCTGCTGTCCCGCGGCTGCGGGACAGCATTGCCGACGAGTCGATACCGAATCCTTGGAGGGGTCGACGAGGAGGCACGGGGCCGGGTGGAGGGGCTTTGGCGCGCCGGCGTTTTGGCGCCACCAAAGTCGCCTACCAAAGGTGGCAAAGATTTTAAGAGCTTGCTGATATACTATTTCCCGTGAGACTCAAAACCCTCCTTCTCCTCCTCTTCCTCCTCACGCTCCCGCTGCCTGCTGCGGCGATGCAGTCGGAAGTGTGGAACTTCATTGGAGGATCCGGCCCAGGCGATTGGGAAGTGCGCGACTTGAGTCAGCAACCGATCCCGACGACGGAGGGGCTCCGCATCCTGACGACCAGCGAAGGATTAATCGCACGCCCAAACACGATCTCCTTCCCTATCGATGCGCTGCGCATCGAAACACTCACGGCGAATGATATGGAAATCGTCTTCGCGTGGCTGAACCCCTCCATAGCACAGAACTCCTATCTACAGCTCCCATTCCTCATCAAAGCGGATTCGATGCCGCGCACCACCTCCGTAGACCTGACGACGATCTCGGAATGGCCGGGGCGATCGCAACGCCTGGGGTTCGCCTTCCCCAAAGGAACGGATTTGCTCATCCGAAGAGTGGAGTTCCTCCACTGGAACCCGTTCGAGAAACTCCTGGAGGCGATCAAGTCGTTCTGGACGTTCGACACTTTGAACGTGCACAGCGTGAACTTCGTGTGGGGACCGCTCCTCACCTTCACGCCGATCGCACGCATGCAGATGGCCAATACCGATCCGCCCATCGCCTACTCCGCGAACGCGGTCTTCTATGTCCTCGCCGCTTTCGCAGCGCTGTGTTGCTTCCTGCTCGCACGCCGCGGGACGACGATGCGCCCGCGGCCTCTCGTTCTCTTCTTCCTCATTGTAGCAGGACTCTGGGTCTTCTATGACCTGCGTATGGGAGCAGAGATCCTCTCTTACGCACGAACAGATTGGCAGTCATACGTCATGGCCAAACCAGGCAATCGCTCATTCCGCATCTTCCAGAACTTCTACGATGTGCTCGAGACTGTGCGCCCGGACCTTCAGAAAACACCTTCGTACCTGTTCGTCGGACCGAGAGGCGAGAACTTCTTCCTTGCCACCGCACGTTATGAAACCTATCCATCGCTCCCTCAGCCTCTGCCACAGGAACCCATCACTGAATCCTCGCTCGCTCTCGTATACGGACGACCGGATGCGGGTATCGACGAAGAGGGCCATTTCGTCGTGGATGGGAAGATCGTCGCCGGTTCAGCCTCCGTGATCCGCACCTTCCCCAATTTTGGCCTCCTTCTTGAGCTCAAGCCATGATACTGCTGTGGTTCGCCATCGGGATAGGGCTCCCCACCCTCGTTGGGTGGCTGTTGGTACGCCTCGTTGAAGGAAACACTCCGGTGCTCACGCCACTGGAGCGTTGGATGTTGGGCTTCGTCTTCGGCCTCACGGGAACGATGTTCGTCACCTTCTGCGTTCACCTCCTGCATACAATCTCTTTTAGGCGGGCAGGATTCCTCGCGGTGCAACTGGGTCTTGTCACCGTCCTCGGAATCCCCTGGCTGGTGCTGCGCCGCCACTGGCCATCCCCTCCTCCTCTCACTCCTCCTCCATCGGGCATCCGCCTGCCACGTTGGGCTCTGTACTGCTTCGGCGGACTCGGCCTGTGGACCCTCCTCAAAACCGCCTTCGCAGCCGCCACCTTCCTCCTGCTCACCCCTCCCGCATTCGACGACGTTGTCGACAACTGGAACTTCCGCGGGAAGGTTTTCTTCGTCCTGAAAAAATTCGTCATCGACTTTTCGGGCGACCACACCGGCGCGGAGGGAATCGGGTCCTACCCGCCAACCGTGTCGATGGTGAAAACCATGGTCGCCTCGCTCGCAGGGACGTGGAATGAGGCTCTCGTGAACGGCGTACATTTACTTTGGTACGTGGCGGTGCTCCTCCTCGTCTTCGCACTCCTGAGGCGCGCGGCGGGAACGCTCTGGGCGCTCATCGGGACGTACCTGCTCGCAAGCCTCCCGCTGGAGCTCATTCAGGCGACGAGTCCCTACGCCGATATCTTCCTCTCGGTTCACCTCTTCGCAGCCATCGGGCTGCTCTTCCTCGCGACTCTCGCTCCATCATCCGCCAAGCGTTTGAGTTGGCTTCGCTTAAGCGGCGTCGCACTCGCGCTGCTCGTCTTCACGAAGAACGAAGCCCTGCTGCTGTTCATCCCGCTCCTCATCGTCCTCACTGCCGCCGTGCTTTTCTGGCTTGTCAGAACCGGGAGACTCTCCTTCCCGAACGCCATTCGCGGCGCGCTGTGGCACCTCCTGTGGTTCGCACTGATCGCCTTCCCATGGATCGGTTTCAAATGGGCAAACGGCCTCACGTTCGGCAATGCCCATGCCATAAGCGGCCTTCAGATCGCCTGGCAGGAAGGCGTCCCCACCGCCGTCTGGATCAACACGTTCTTCGAAGGAAATTGGATCTTCCTCTTCCCGATCTTCATCGGTCTTCTGCTGTGGCGCCGCACGGAGGCATTCCGTTCACCAATCTTGCTCTTCAGTATCTTCTTTCTCATCCTCTACACTGGCCAGCTGACATTGTACTTGTTCACATTCCTCTCAACGGAAGCCGTCTATCAAACGGGCTACGCGCGCGGTCTGATCCAGCTCGCCCCCATCATCGTGACGATCGTCACCTTGCTCTTGGCATGGAATGAAGATTTGAGAAAGGAGACGTAGGTCTCATTCTCGATACCCTGCGAGCCGCCGTGGTACGACGCGACGAATGTGGGTTGGTTGGCGCGCCACGGGGGGTGAAGGGGAAGGCCCTGCTGTCCCGCGGCTGCGGGACAGCATTGCCGACGAGTCGATACCGAATCCTTGGAGGGGTCGACGAGGAGGCGCAGGGCCGGGTGGAGGGGCTTTGGCGCGCCGGCGTTTTGCCCGCCCGAACGTACCGACGTTCGGTACGGGCGGGGCGCCACCTTTGTCGCCGGACAAAGGTGGCAAGTACGCACATTCAATTTTCCATTTTCCACTTCTTCCCGCTATGCTTCCCACCATGCCCACGTACGCCGCAGTCCTCGGACACCAACCAGCAATCAGTCTCGCAGAACTTGCCTCCGTCCTCCCGGACTTCTCGCACACAGAAACGTTCGAAAATGTCGCAGTCTTCGAGACTGCATCTGAGCTCGACCAAGCATTTCTCGATTCGCTCGGCGGGACCGTCATCCTCGCGCGACAGATCACGGAAGCCCCGGTAACGCTGCAGGATATTCCGCAGCTCCTGGGGAACGAACTTGCCACTGTGCACCGCAAGGCCGTCTTCTCCCTAAGAGGCGTGGGCGTCCCGCGCGGGATGCTGCGCACGCTCTTCAAGTCCTGCAAGCAGATGCTGCGATCGAAGGGGGTCGCCTGCCGGTACGTCGGCAATGAATTCAAGCCGGCGGTGCCCGTGCTCCTGCGGGACGCGGGATTGCTCGACAGTAAGCACGGCTGCGAGCTTGTCCTCCTGCAGAAAGAGGAAACCCTCTGGGTCGGCCGGACGCTCGCCGCACAGGACGTGGACGCTTACACGAAGCGCGACATGGACAAGCCCGTGCGCGACACGACGGTGGGGCTTCTGCCACCCAAGCTCGCGCAGGTGCTACTGAATTTCGCTGTCTCGCTCATTCGCGATCTCAAGGGAGCACCTTCCGAGCAGGAAGCACCGAAGCGCAAGAAGAAAGAAATCTTCACGATCTACGATCCTTTCTGCGGCACGGGTGTCATCCCGCTCGAGTCCCTTCATCGAGGATGGCCGATCCTCGCATCGGACGTCTCCATCAAGGCGGTGAACGGCTGCAGCAAAAACATCGAGTGGCTTCGCAAGGAGGAGAAGATCTTCAAGAAGGACACGGATTCCACCGTCTGGAAGCAGGACGCCACGCAACCCTTCGAGCTCAAAGAACTGCCAGATGCCGTGGTGACGGAGGGGAGCCTCGGTCCCGCCTTCACGGACCGGGCGCCCATCAAGGAAGTGAGCAAATTGCGCAATGAAAATGAGCGCATGCAGGCGGCATTTCTCGAGAATGCAGCCAAGACGCTCCCCGGCGTGCCCATCGTGTGCATCTGGCCCGTGTGGAAGCAACGCGAGGGGTGGGTGCGGCTCGAGAAGGTGTGGGATGCGCTCGGGAAGATGGGCTACCAGGCTTCGCTCCCGCCCGGCATCGAGCCGGAAATCCCCGGCCGCGTGTCGCTCTTCTATCGTCGTCCGGACCAGTTCATCGGACGGGAGATCGTCCTGCTCAAACCGCGGAAGAAGAAGTGAACGGTGTCACCCTGAGCTATGTCATGGTGAGCCATGTCATCCTGAGCTCGTCGAAGGACGAACCATGAAGAGCGACGTGCCGCGACTCATTTAGCTTTCGCTCAGTTTCCCCTACCCTCCTTCACTGTTCTCCGTATAATGTTCTCGCGCTCTTTTCTTTCATCGGTCCCCGGTAGCTCAATGGTAGAGCAATCGGCTGTTAACCGATTGGTTGCTGGTTCGAATCCAGCCCGGGGAGCCATACTTGACATTCAATAGATTTATATCTAAAATAAAATCATGACATCTGAAGCTCCTACATCCGAAAAATCTGCGGAAACCTTCTATCAAGAAGCATTTAGACTGGTGCAAGCAGAAAAACTCGAAGAAGCTCAAGTCCCTGCCTGGAAAGGATTGGGACAGTCCATTCAGGAACTGACTGGCCAGCGTCTTTCGTTGATTGCAATTAAATGTAGAATGGCACTTTTGCTGTGTGGTGTACCAGCAGACACGGTGGATGACAAAATTGATGAAATCCTCATATCGAAGGGTAGTGATCTTAGGATGTCCAGAGAAAGATAAATACATCTCAGTTCTGAAAACACCCAGTCTGCGGAGCCAATTGACAAAAACATATATTTGATTTAATTTATTCAATATGACTGAAGAGCCAGCTATAGAGTTTTCTATGCCAATTGAGACTACCTCATCTGCGGACAAGATTGCCCTCCATGCCGCGGCGGAAGAAAGCTTTGGAAAAATAGTCGATGCCATACGCGATGTGCAAAATCAACTACGCGTACTTCAAGATACAGTAGAAACAGAGCGCGCGTTGCTACACGAAAAAATTGAATCAGTGACATGCACACCTATGGCAGGCGATGTACAAGAAGAGGCCACAATGAGCCAACATGGAAAGTTGAGAGAAACAATAGGGACCATCAAATATAAGCTAGTTCAAAGGAACTATAGAGGGGAGATTCGCCGACCAATTCCTACTTTCCACACAACCACCCTTGTTGCATTGGCGCGAATTCACAAAGAATGGAAAAGAAGCTCGCTCACTCTTACCCGAGCTCTTTTTGTTATCGCAGGGCATTTATATGAACGTTCCACACCTACAAGCCTATCTTGGCTTGTTGAAAATACGGGATATCCACTGACCACCGTGAGACAACAACTGAGTCTTCTTCGAAATAATATGGGCAATTCAAACTTGAAGCTCGAAGGTGATGACAATTCTGGATGGAATTTACTAACAAAGTTTTGAATTGATGGAGGCAACTCCCCTCAATATGACAAATAGCTTCTTAAGTTCTGAAAACACCCAGTCTGCGGAGCCACTTGACATTTAAATAATAAATTCTAGACTGCTTAACCCATGACCATTCGAAAGCTTGAACGCTCGGATACTGATTTTATGCGTGACTACATCCAAGAGGGTGTAGATCGCGGGGAAACAGAGAAACAGATTGCCGCACGGCGGAGAGAGCTCGCGAAATTATTTGGTTGTACACTTCCTCAAGTGGTTGGGGCTGTTGCCTGGAAGAGACACGAAGAAGAGGAGAAGCTCACATTGGAACCACTTGAATTGCCCACTCCCGATGCTGCAGACACCGTGACACCCACAGCCTCAGCTGCTGAACAGAAAGGAGAATCTGTACAAGATCAACATTCCCCAAACGTTGATTTGGGGGGCGTACAGTTAGCAGAACAAGAACATAGAGTGCCTCTGAGCGCCAATGATCAATGGAAAGATGCGCCTGATTCAACTCGTACAATCCGAGTACACCCAAAGAGTGGCGCGTGGACCGACTATGAACATAGTCAGGTGAAAGAGCAGTGGAGAGCAGTTGAAATGGACTTTCTCGACAGACACCTCGATACACTCGGCAAGAAACCGGAGGAATTAAAGGTGCTCTGCACTCCAGGAATAAAATGTTATCTCGAAGTGCAACACTTATTGCGGAGAGGCATTAGGCCGGAAAACATTTTGGCAGTTGAGCGCGAGGACGGCGCATGGAATGAGTTTGAACAGAATTGTGTTGCCTGCGGTATTCGTCCACGATACGGGGATCTTCGAAATGTTCTTCCAAATATCAATACAAAATTCGATGTTGTGCTGCTCGATTTCCTTGGGCAGTACTGCCTCGCACATCAAGAAGTAATCTATCAACTTCCCATCGCCGACAAGGCGATGATTGCTCTAAATATGGGTGGGAAACGCGAGAGAAAAGCTGTGCAAGATGCAATGAACGGAGTTCAAGAATCTGCTGCACATCTATTTACTGATACAGCCGAACAAAGAATGGCGGAACTTTACCGTGAAGCAGAAGCCACAGAATCTCGCCTCATGCTCAATCCAGCACAGCGTCACTCACGCTTCACCCGCATCTGGGGGCAGGCATTGCGAGAATCAAGTGCTGCAATTAAGCAAAGGGATATTGTGGTTAATGATGAGGTGCGAGGAGCATTGATGCACACACTCCTCCACGAAGTTGGAATCGCGAGACCAGATAATTGGTCACTTCCAAATATGATCGGAAAGCTCCCGCTGCTTTTCGGGCCTGACGAAGTTCGAAAGGCATTCAAGAGGGACCTAGATCCGAATTTCATTCGTACAAAGAGTCTTCATAAATCACTCGAAAGGCTTGAGTTCGGAATACTAGGACAATTCAGAATGGCCGCTTGTGGTCTGCATCCCGAGCTTCGTTCAATGTGGGATACCATTGCCCCCCTCATTGATATGGCAGGATGTGCCGCAACCGGCGGGAAAAAAATTGTCGCTCTCGAGCGATACAAATACCTTAGCCGTGTTGGCGAGACTCCAAGCCCATACTTAACTGACCTAGCAGTAATTGAATTGCCACGCGCACGCTATAAAGAACAACAACAATCGACACATTTTGCATTGGCATGTGCAAGAGAGGTCACACGTGATGCGATAAGTAAAAGGTCTCGAAAATTCCCAATAGCATTGGGGGGACACTTGAAGGTGACTGTTCTAGAGGGGAATAGGCAATTCCATGTTGCGAGCATTCCTCTAGATACTCTTCTTAAAGACATGACTCTGTATCAGACAATGGAAACGGATTTCCCATTGAGCAGGCACGGCTACACTGGAGCCGATATTGAACGGCGAACAATTGAATAGCCGTCAATAACTAAATTCATTGCTCGAAATTCAACTTTGAAATACCTGATGCCAGAAGAGCACAGAATAGTATCTCCAGTTCTGAAAACACCCAGTCTGCGGAGCCACTATTGACTGTGATAATTTTTGTTGCATTTCGTACAAACAAATGAAATACTACGGTCATGCCATTATCGAAATACCAATCGGCATTTCAGGAGAAATTAGCTGCTCGATTTGAAGAAGTTCCTCATTCGGATCCATCGAAGAAAGGCATCAAACTTGAGGACCATCAGCACATAGCTCTGGAAGCAATTTATAATGGCTTGTTGCTCAATAGAGATCGCATGTGCGCTGTTGCGAGCTGCGGTTCAGGAAAAACGCTTGTTGAAATTGCTGCCATTTCTGCCTCCCAAGCTGCCAAGGAACAGCTGGGAATCAATGGTGATAGAAAAGATCTTGTGATCACAGAAGAGAGAGCAATTGTTGCTGGTATTCGTCGTCAGTTTGCTCGACTCGGGATTGAAACAGGTATTTGGACGGGTGGCAGAAAAGAACTTGAGCAACCTGTGATCATTGCTGGTATTCATGCTCTGCAAGCAGCGAGAAGCCGTCGAGAGTTAACAAAGATCCTCCCCCCGGGGACAATTGATCTCTGCGTCCTCGATGAAGCGGATTGCTACCTCACCCAGCGACGCATCAAAACGATCGAGTCACTTAATCCTCGAATTGTGACGGGCTTCACCGCAACAGAAAAATGGCCTGATGGTCGTCATATTTCGGACCAATTTGGCCCCGTTGTTGACCGATTAAATCTCGTCGAGGCGATGAAGCAAAAGATTAATGTGGTTCCAGATTTATACATCTACGAATCCGCCATTAAGGAAGATGATTTAAGACTTAAAAAGGATGATTACGACCCTGCTGTTCTCCAAGCAGCTTGGAAGCATGCAGAACTCCACAAAGCCATCCCCGAAGTGTATGGCCATCTCTTATCTGAAAACCTTCGAAGGGCTTTTCCAACATTAGTATATGTCCCAAGCCGAGACATGGTTCATGCAACCGCTGAATCCCTAAGAGAACAGTATCCCGAAATCGCAATCGCAGGGCTTACCGGAAAAGATGAAACAGATGAAGTCGAGGAAGCAATGGAAGGATTTCGCAATGGTGAAGTACAGATCATTGTCCTGTGCGAAATGGGCAAACGAGGAATGGATCTTGAAAATGCAATGCTTCTTATCGATGCATATCCCACAAAATCTCTCAATAAATTAGAGCAACGCCACGGGCGCGTCCTAAGGAAAATTCGGCCTGGTAGTGCACTATGGCAAAAAGGCTGGAGAAAAAATGGAGCTATTATCGCTCAAATCGCTCCAAAGGCCGGCACCTTTCGTCCTGCTCTATTCACCGACATCATTGGAGGCTGGGAAGAATTTCAGAGAGTACGGGGTGCACGAGATAGAGAAGGTGGTGGCGGTGCCCCCGAAGAAAATCTTATTGCACAAGTTCGAGCACAAATCGAATCAAAGAGGCCACCTGCACATGTCTCTCTCGTGCGTCGAGTAGATATTCTTGAGCAAATTAGAAAAGACCGTCCGCAATTCGACGAAGATGGCTTCTTCCGTATCCCCCGCCGATATGTCAAACGAGAGCCACCAGATGCCGAATGACAATTCGGAGAAAGAAACAGTTCGTTACGGGCATGTCTACGCTTGGGCTAAAGAACTAGGTATGAGTCCAACAACGATGGGAAAGAGGCTGAAAGAGGCCGAAGGGGTAGAGGGTGTGACGGCCAAGGGAAAAATTGTATTAGCTTATGAGGAAGATGAAGTTCGTCGCATATGTCACGATCTCCTTGGGACTGTACGTACAAGAGAGAGGGCTGAGGCAGATTTTGAGCTTGCAAGAAAAATTCTTGGCGAAGCTGGATATCCCACGAAGCACAGTCTAATTTCTGCCTCACCATCTGAATTTGTGAAGACCGATTTTGGACCGTTTGGAAAGGGAGCAGGTTTATGCAGTAAAATTCTTCGTCGAAGCGTGGCTGTCACTTCCGAGGTTCTGAGCGAAGTGGGTACTGCCCTCTGGCCAGATGCCGAAGCGGAAGATGATGTACTCCGAAGGGAGTACTTGCATGTGCTTACTGAAAATAGTTATCCGGATCGCTTGAGTCTCATCCATGCAATGCCAACACATTTCGCAAAGCAAACTTTTGGAAGATTTGGGCGGGGACATGGATTCTGTTCACATGTATTAGGAGAATCAACATATCCAACTACAATTATTCTAAGGCGAGTTGCTGACAAAGTGTGGCCTGTGTCCGAACAAGCTTCGGAAGAGCTTCTAAATAATCAATATCGGGTTGCATTAATTGAGGCTGGGTATCCAGATAGGAAAAGCCTGGAACAAGCCAGTCCTGCAGAATTCAAGAGAAAACAATTTGGATCATTTGGTAAGGGAAGCCACTTTTGCAGTCTTATCTTTGGGAAAACTACTCACGTTACGAGTACTTCACTTCATGCAATTGCGGAGAAATATTTTCCTTCAACTCATCGGGAACAGGATGAACGGCAGATGATGTTCGATGAAATGATGAAAGCCGGCTATAGCAATAGAAACCAGCTACTGCATGCAGTTTGCGCAAAATTTGAACAGCATCGTTTCGGAGATTTTGGACAAGGAATTGCATATGCAAACAGGCTTCTCAAACACAAAGTTACAGGCGTCTCGCGCAGTATATTGAGAGAGATGGCAGATATTTATTGGCCAATTTCAGGAGATGAAAAAGAACATGCGAGACAGGGCTATATTCAGGCACTGGCAGCTGCGGGATACCCAACACGCGAGAGTTTACTTCGAGCCCGATCCAGAGAATTAACTGTGAAGGATTTTGGCATTTTTGGAAAAGCCGGGGCTTTCTGCGCTCATGTTCTCGGTAGATATCTGCCTCAAGCAAGGGTGACAAAGGAAGTACTACAAGAAGTGGCACAAGTCCTATGGCCGTTGTCAGTTGAAGAAGAAAGGGCTTTACTCAAGCAGCAATACATAACTGCCCTTGCTACTTGTGGGTATCCAAGTAGAGAGAGCTTAGTACAAGCTTCCCCTCAAACTTTTACTGAAACACAATTTGGGTCTTTCGGAGGGGGTAGAGCTTTCATGGGAAGGATCGTAGGAAGAACACTAAGATCAGTACGAATTGAAACATTACGAGAAGCATCATCCGTCCTATGGGGACCAGAACAAGATGACTCTCTTTGTCCTCAAGCTGATTCATCCGGATACTTCATATTAGATGATACGCGATATGCGAATATCGAAACGTGGGCACGCGATCTGGGAATGCCTCATGTCATTCTGAAAAGGAGGCTCACCGGCATCAAAGGTATCACGGGTAGAACAAAGCGGGGCCCCCTAATGAGCGATGCATTCTTCTCAGAAAGTGTGATTCAAAAAGTCTGTGAGGATGTACTGCAACGTCCACAAGCAGACGAGAAAGGCTTTTATTCCAGTCAATCGGGTCTTCTGGGAACGAAGAAAGCATGGAGCGCGAAATTGGAAATTGATTACGAATTACTTCGAAGCAGAATTGAGCAGCGTAAACTTCAAGGCATTCCTTGTAAAACCCATCAGGGAAGATGCACAAAAGAATTACTTTATTCTGAACAAGAGATACTTGCGCTCTGTAAAGACATCATGGACACAAACTCCTAGTCACATCGGCCATTCGAATCCCGTCCAGCACGCCGAGCCAATACAAATAATTGACACCTTTTTGGGCGTAGGGCCACAATGGAACTGATGGTTGAAGCATTTATTGGTGTTCCTGAGCAGGCCAAGCAGTTACGAGAGGCACTAAAGGGTGACCTCGATCCTGGAATAAGAGCTGCTATCGAAGATGCTCTTGGTGCCAAAGCGGAAGGATGGGCGACAAGCTATCTTCAGGGTGGAATGGTTAACAAGGCATACCAGATGCTGACAGGAGAGAGGCCCGTAGGAAGTGTGCGACCTGACCTGTGACATTTTTTTGTAGCTCAGAGACAGAACCTCCTAGTGGTAGGAGATATTCGAATCCCGTCCAGCATGCCGAGCCACCTTTAATTGGCATATGGAAGCTGTTTCCAAGGAAATATCGCAATGAATAAAATTGACATATATGTATTTTATATTAAATTATATATGCTGGCTTGTTGCTAGCACTGTCCTTTCAGAGCATAAGTCTCAACAACAATAAGTGGAGGATGGGCTCATGGCCGAGACGATTGTCGATGGGAGATGGCACTGGTACAACGTGATGGAGGATCTGAGAACACAAGGAGGGGTCGAAACAATTATCGATCCTACCAGTGTAGTTCCTCGCGGTTGCGCCGGTACGGCGGCGACGGGAACGTTGTTCAACATCACTTGGGTACCAAATCGGCTCCTGATGCTGAGCATGAGCGCCGAGGACCTGAGTCTGGTGGAAGCATTCGCGACCGTCGTGGAGTATCGACCGTTCTGCCGGTATGTCAGCAGAGAGTCGGGATTGCTGACCTATGAGTGGGACAAGGAAGATCCCCAGGGGCGTCTGCGCGAGCTGCAGGATGAAGGTGAGCCGGAGCTGCAAGAAGTGTCGTGAGTGGCGAGTGGCTTCGATCCGATGCTCTCACAAAGGACGGCCATCATGTCACTCGCGGACATGATGGCTTTTTTCATATCTACAAATACATGCATTTGAATTTGTCCAGCACTACGTAGAAATAGTGAGTAGCGATGTGGGGTACTGCTTCAGCAGTCCAAAGACATGAGCCAGTTCTGAAAACACCCAGTCTGCGGAGCCATTAATTTTTGGCTTATCTAAGCCAACGAAATTTGCAGCAAACTGGATAATCGAACACGTATCAAGATGGAGTACACTGACCCTATGTCATTGATCATCACGATCTGTTCCATCCTGATCGCCGAAGCAGCCGGCATTCTCGGCTCAGTGTTTACGTATTCAGGCGTGAAGAGCTGGTATCCAACGCTAATGAAACCCACCTGGAATCCGCCCTCGTGGATATTCGGACCAGTGTGGACAACGCTCTACGCACTCATGGGCATCGCAGCATCTTTGGTCTGGAATCTCAGAGATCGCCCCGGCGCCAAGCTTGCGCTCTGGGTCTATGGTACACAGCTCGCGCTCAATGCTATCTGGTCCATTCTGTTTTTCGGACTCAAGAATCCGGGCCTCGCTTTCGCAGAGATCATTCCCCTGCTCGCACTGATCATCCTAACCACTGTTCTGTTCTGGAGAATAAACGCTTGGGCTGGCATCCTGCTCCTGCCGTATGTGGCATGGGTGTCTTTCGCCACGTACCTTAACTACACCCTTTGGCAGCTCAACTAGCTTCACAGCAGAAGTGGGTAGGGTTCACGTGCCGGTTATCACAACGCTCGTTCGAATCCCGTCCAGCACGCCGAGCCATTTTTCACAAAAGGAAACCTTGCCCCTTCCGAAACGCTCAGGGTATACTTTTCCCGTCATGCGTACCTCGCATTTCAAGGATCAACACTATTACGGCAACTGCTGCATGCGGATGTGAGCGGTTGTTTCTGAACCTGTTTTCAACCCCTCGCATCCGCGGGGTTTTTTGTATGTGCAATGCATTTCTCATCCTCGGCCCGCTCTCGTACTACGAACTCGTCAGTGATGCGGCTGGACTGCGCTATCGACCCGAGGAACTTCCCACCCCCTTCCTTCGACTTCATTATGGAACACTCATCCGAGCGAACGCTCGCTCACATCATCGGCGACAAACCCATAGGCGTCATCGGCGTCGGCAGGTGCGGCAGCCATCTCGTACGCACGCTGCAACCGCATACGCCGCATCCGATCATGCAATCGGATCCCGGCCGCGCAAAAAGAGAGCCTGATTTTCCACACATCCCGCTCCCGGAACTTACGGAAAAGGCGGCGATCATTTTCATCGCAACCGATCTCCCGGAAATCCGAGGCGTACTCCTCCACGTCCGTGCACAGCTCCAAGAGCGACAGATCATCATCGATACCGGCTCTTCGAAGCGTGACTACGTCGATCTCTTGCGCAGCATCGATGCATCGGGATCGGCTCAGGCGGGGGCGATTCATGCGATGGCAAAACCCCCTCCGGAAATCCCTTCCTGGCGCGGTCAGAACGGCATCGTCTGCACGATCAGCGAACGGTCGCGGGATGCCGAGGATCTGTGCGTGGCACTGTTCACGCAGCAACAAATGTTCATCCACAAGATGCGCCTCGAAGAGCACGACCGCATGATGCATCAGATACAAAGCAAACCCCATTTCCTGCAAGTGGGAGCCTGTGCGGCGATGGGTGAGGGCTTGCCGGAGACGGGAACAGTAGAGAGTTTGGAGAGGATCGGCTCCCCGAATTTCGAACTCTTCATGCTCTCCGTCGGCCGCGGGGCCACGCTCCCCGCCCCGCTGCAGGCGGACCTCATCACGAGCATGGCCTCCTCCCCCGAAGGATTGAGCGATCTAAAGCGAACGATTGCGCAGTTGCAGCACATCCTGGACCTGGCGACGCACGACATCCACCGTCCCGCGGCGCAGCGGCGGCTCCCCGCATTCATCGAAGCTGCGCGCGAAAAATTGGACCCGACACGGCAGTGGCGGAAACGCATGGAGGCCAAAACGACGACCATCGTCGTCCGCCTCGCGAACATCCGGAAGCGCTCTCTGCGGCTGACCGCACTGCATGACAGAAGGGGCCTCTTAGAGGAGATCTGTTCGATCCTCGCATCCCATGGCATCGATATGAATGCCATCGACTCCCTTCCCGGAAAGCTTCCGGAAACCGTGGATTTTGAGATCGGCAGAAGGGACACCGTCGAGGTGAATCTGCAGCGTCTCCAAGAGGATCTCACAAAGATCGAAGTCCTTCTTGCGAAAATCGAGACACAAGACTGAAACCATCATCTCCAAAGTCGCCGATCGGACAACCGATCGGCTACTTTGAGATTCAATCGCTCATGCGCGTCAGCGGACAGGCAAGCAGCGGTGCGGGATTCTGCCTCGGATAACCAGAGGGATGTGACGTTCTGAAAACAACAGACTGGGTTGACATATATTAAATATACTTGTAAAGTATTCACAATTTCCTTTCCACCCATGAACAGCATTCGAGGTCTGAGCATCGTTCCACACGAAGGCGAAGGGCCGGTCAAAAGCGCGGTGAGAATTGATCCAAGCCAATTGGAATCACTACAGCAGTTAACAGCCACTCAGATCATGGCTCTCGCAGTATCCGGGGGCGCGTATGAAGATAATTCTGACGAAGAGGCCGGGGACGATTGCTATGCCATCCAAGTGGGAGATCAGCCCGTTCAGTTTCTTGAAGATGATGGCGTGGTGGCTCTCGTGAGAGAGCTGTGTGGCGAAGGCGGAGATGAGTGACATGGTGAGGTACTGCTTCAGGGCCACGTCAATCATCTTCAGTCCTAGAAACAACCAACCCAGGGAGCCAATTCCCGTTATTCTTATATAGGAATTGAAGCCTCTCATCTGCGCCCATGCCGCCTCGACGACCCGAAGTGCCTGTGCGGACGCTGCTGTGCCGCGCGTGCAGTCGGCTGGGCGCGATGAGGCTCATGATCCACGGGCAGCGGCGCACGCTTCGGAAGGGCGGGTGTGGACCTGCGCTGCAGTGTCGAACGAACGAGCCGCTCGATATCGCGAACTGTGGCCCGCTGTTCCGCAGTGGCGAAGGAGATCGCACGACCTTCCCTGCCGGCTCTCGCCGTGCGACCGATACGGTGGACGTAGTCATGCGGATCATCGGGCAGATCGAAATTGATCACGACTTCGATCCCCGTGACATCGATGCCGCGCGCCGCGATGTCCGTGGCGACGAGGATGCGATACCTACCCGTCTTGAATCCCTGAAGTGCCTCTCGCCGCTGACCGAGCGAGCGATTGGCATGAATCTCCGCGGCACTGTTGCCCGTATCTCTGAGAGCTTTTGTGATCTTTTTTGCTCCGTGCTTCGTGCGGGAGAAGACCAGGATCGATCCACGGTGTTCTGCGAGCAACGTCTCGAGTAGTGGCAACTTCTCCATCTTCTGAACGATGAAGAGTTCCTGCTGGATTCCCTTCGCCGTTGTCCCGGATGGAGCTACTTCGATGCGAATGGGTAGCTTCATGTGCGCCTGGGCCAGCTTCATGATCTCAGGTGGCATGGTGGCGGAGAAAAGCATCGTCTGTCTCTCGCGTGGCACGTGTCGGAAGATTTCCTCGATCTGCGGACGGAAACCCATGTCGAGCATGCGATCCGCTTCGTCGAGGACAAGAATATTCACTTCTCTCAAGGTGATGGTCCCCTGCTTCAGGTGATCATTGAGGCGTCCGGGTGTTGCGATGACGATGCGGGGATTCCGACGGATCATCTCCTTCTGGAGATACATGGACGCTCCTCCGATGAGCACGGCCGTGCGGATGCCGAGCGCCGGAGCGAAGATACGGAGCGCATCATCCACCTGCGTGGCAAGCTCACGGGTCGGCACGATGATGAGTCCACGCCCCAACCCTTGCGCGAGCCGCTGGAGCATGGGAATGCCGAACGCGAAGGTCTTGCCCGTCCCCGTCTGCGCGATGCCGACGATATCTTTCCCCTCGATCGCAGGCGGGATCGACTGCTGCTGGATGGGAGTGGGTGTCACGAGGTGCCGGCTCTCAAGGATCTGGAGGATCTGCGGAGCGATCCCGAGCGTGAGGAAGCTCGAACCTGAGGAATGGAGAGTATCTGACATTGGGTGAATGAGAGCATCGTAGTCCTATATGCACACTTCTCCACGAAGAATATCCAGGATCTTCGGAGGCAAAATTTCTCCGTCGAATCTTCTCCTTCGTCAGCATTTCCTCAAGGAAAAGCGACTTCACGCTTTTTGCATGCATTTTCTTGGTGACGCATTCCGTGAAACCTTGACAGGATCCGAGGCTTCCACTATCCCTTCCCTCCTATGTCTCTCGAACACCTCTCTCCCTCTCCCCATCCCATCCTCACCCCCGAGCGCTTGAGGGCATGGGGATACACCGACGACGAAATCGCCCAACTGGAAATCTCCCCATCACGCAAGCAGGGTACGACCGTCATCGACTGGGGCATACCGGCACTCGACTGCGAAGAGAAGGGGGATTTTTCAGAGGACCCCGCCATGGGGAATCTCGCAACCGTCGATAGCGCAGGGAAGATCACGTTGCGAGACGGATCGGCGGGGAGCATCTTCGCAATGCCATCGCGAGAGGCGCTCGAACACGGGACAACGGGGGGTATCGGTAACCCGGCACAAATCATGTCTCTCATTCTGGCAAACGAAGAGGCGGAACGATTGGCCCCCGGCGCGCGTATCGCGGATATGCAGGCGACTATGAGATGGATCATCTCGATGCGACTGGGCGGAGAAGGAGACGTCGTTGGAGATATCTACCAAAAGAAGATCCCCGCAAACATCGAACAGTGGGCACGGCGATGTCAGGGGAAGACGAGCGGTCTATCACTCGTCAGAACACAGCAGGCTGCCGTCAAAGGCGTCGTCGCGCAGGGGAACAGGGCCATCTACTTCCGCCCCGGCGCAGGCGGCTCGGCGATGGCGGATAAGGAAGATCTCTTTGAGATCGCCTGCACGGAGCCGGATTGCGTGGCAGCCTACTACCCCGGCCTCTGGCAGTGGGAGGACGGCATGGATACGACAGACGGCGAGCGCTTCGCGTGGTTTGCCGAGCATCTGTCCGGCTTCTGTCCGATCGTGGCAACGGATCTCCATAGTCCGACGCGGATGCCCCACATCGAGAAGGCTCTCCCGTTCCTCGATATGGTCAACGGAAACCTTCAGGAAATGGCAACCGTCTTCCTTGGCAAGGACCCCGGAGATGAGGACAAGATGACTCCGGAACAGAAGGAGGATTTGTGGAGAAGGCTCCCCTCTGCTCTGCGCGAACACTACATGCGCAAGAACGGAGGCCGCACTCGCATGGCGACTGTGACGGATGCGGGCGGTTGTCTGCTCGTCTTCCAAAGCCTTTCTACATCCTACAATGCCTATCTTCCCTCGCCATTCGCCGGCATCCCCGCAGACAGCAAGAAAGGCGCGGGGGACACCCGCTATGCAGGTCAGCGCCTGTACGCCGCCCACAGAGCCGAGAAGTGGCGAAATGGGACATTCGGCATCTGGGACGCGTGCAACGCCGTGCAAGTCGGCCAGCTCCTCGCAACCCTGAAGATCCAGCCGCCTAGCTTAAATGCTCTCGACGGGGTGACGATGGCGAAGATGGAGCGCGTTGTCATCGATGCACATCAGGCCCACAGAACCTACGATAACATCGATGACCTGCTCAGGAACCTGAAACAGGCATAAGGGGAAGAAATGAAGAGTCTTCTCTTGGGACTGCGATAGCACTTTGGATGCGAAGTGGTATGATGCAAGGAAGCATTCCCCTCCTTCCATGCGAAAAAACAAACTCTTCGGGCTCCTGGGGATCCTCGGATTCCGGGGCATCGTCGGTCTCGTGCAGGGCGATTACATCGAAGCCATCTGGCTGATCTGGTTCCTGTGGTTCGCCTTCTTCATCCCGAGCGAGAGCCAACGGCGCAGGTTCTAGAGATCAAGCACGCATCGAAGACCATCGCGATTTTCGTCAATCCTTCGGAGCGAATTCCAACTGCTGAGATCCTTTTTTCACCGGGAGTTTTCCAAGTACATGATAATCAATAGAAGTATCGAATTCTGGACTGCGGGGGTTGCCCTGCTCGTCCACATAGACTTGTTCAAAATTTGAATCGTCGCGAATTCTCTGCACGCTGCCGACAAACATCACTCCACCCCTCTCTCCTTTTTGCGTTGCGATGAGATGTTCTTTTATGCAGTAGTATTGATTCTCCCCTCCCGGCCTGTTGAACCTGCAACGCTCACCGATGCATTTCACGCACTGTCCACGCGTCCTCTCAGCAATCTCCTCGGTCACGGGCCGCCGTTCATCTTCAGGAGTTCGCAGACGTCTTGAGGTGATGCCGGACGGACTCGAGTCCACGACTTCCACGGCATATCGCCCGCTCCTGTCCAAATAGCATTCCTCCTTCAGATGGAGCGGCATCCCGGATGCACGCGAAAGGAGAGCGACGGAGCCAATGGCTGCATAGTCATAACCCATTGCGAGAAGGAGATCGATATCCCTTTTGAAATCAACGCCCCCTCCGAATCCGAGCGGAGTGCGCGGGTGGAGTGTTTTGAATTCCTCCAAAAACCGCTCCGGATCGTACTTGTGCGGATCAAAGTGCTCCTGATCTTTTCTAATTTGCATCAATACTGCCCCCCAATCGATGGAGGAGCCGAGAGCTTGCAACTCCTCTGATGTCGGAACGGGACGCGGCCTACCCATTCCTTCCCACTTGTCTCGTGCACCGATATGGCCGCCTGCACCTTCTCCTTGGAAGAGCCCGACGGGACTTTCATAGTAGCACCGGGAGGGCTTCCGTCCGTTCTCACCTCCCAAACCCCAGAGCAGATCCGTCACCCGCATGGAAGACGAAATGACAGTGTAGTAAATCTTTGGATACCGTGCCATCAGCTCCGGAAGCTTCCGGAGGATCCCCGCTCCCACCACGATTTCGTTGATCTTTCCTTGTTTGCATACCGCTTCAATGAGTTTCATGGAATCCGGCGCCGCCGCCAAGAAATTGGCACCGATGATCCCGAAGGGGCGTTGTTCCCGCGCCTCGGCCGCAACTCTCAGCATCGTTTCGACATTTCCGTCTTGATAGCACTTCACCCGGGATTCCTGGCTGGATTGCGCCTGAATCTGTTTCTCGTGTTCAACGTACCCGATGGCCGTTCCTCCAAAGATCACACTCATGCGCCTGCGAGTGGCTGCCAAGACCATATTCAATCCGGTGATGCCGGAAGACATTCCGGCGATTTCGATGGGAGAGCGAACACCCGGTTCGCAGGCATGCACTGCCCGGAGGTACTCGTCCATTTCGGATTGAGAATGGAAATCCGGGTGAAAGATTTTATCTTCGTAGTCCATGAGAGAACAAACGGGAGCGAAATGGTGCAAAAGGAGGGCAGTGTCCGTTCCCCGTAGGTCAAAGTCAAGAAGTGCGGCCGCTTCCCTCCCCGCACATGTTGCAAGCAGACGCAATTATGCTCAAGACAGTGGTACACTGAAAAGCATTCTTTCCCCCTTATTTCCATGCAAAAGATGTATTGGCGCAAGTACACGGCGGAACTGCTCGGTACGGCCATCCTCACGTTCGCCGTGCTCACCGCACTCAAGTACTCGCTGCCCTTGAGCGTTCCCGTTGTCGCAGGTCTCACCCTCGGACTTCTGGTGTACATCATCGGTCAGATCAGTGGCGCACACGTGAATCCCGCCGTCACCATCGGCCTCTGGAGCATTCGCAAAATGGACGCGTGGGAAGCGCTCAAATATGTCGTCGCGCAAGTGCTCGGCGCTGTGATTGTGCTCAAAGCGGCCCCTTACATTCTCGGTGATCTCCCCATCATCACTGTCGACGCATCGGGGTTGATCTTGTTCGCCGAAGCACTCGGTGCCTTCCTGCTATTGCTCGGCATCTGCGCAGTCGTCCATAACAAAGTGTCCTCGGGTGCTTCGGGCCTCACGATTGGCGGCTCGCTCCTGCTCGGCATTCTGCTGGCCATGGCAACTTCGAACGGAGTTTTGAATCCCGCCGTCGCCATCGGCATCGGTTCCGTCTCGTGGGCGTACCTCTCAGGTCCCCTCATCGGCGCCGTCGTTGCCTGCTGGCTGTATAGGTGGATGGCACGGTGAGGCCTCATTCCACTGCTTCCTTCCCGCAGCTGGGACTCGCGAGTCCCAGCTGCGGTTCAGATGAAACCTTCGGCGCCCTGCGAGCCGCCGTTGTACGACATATGGCGGGTAGGCGCGCCACTGCCCGCCTGAATTTCTCGGGACAGCTATGACCCACGCTTCGTGCATTTTTACAAAAGGGAAAGGTGGGATGGGAGGGAGGGAAACCGTATGGTTTCCCTCCCAGCTTGGAGTCAGGAAGGTAAGGGGGGTGTCGGGGGGTCTAGGGAACCGGACAAGGTTCCCTGGTCCCCCGACAGAGAAAAATCGAAAACCATGAAAGGACGTCCGCGCGATTCACGACCTGCCCAAAACCACCCCAAGCCGCCCGGACAAAGGTGGAAAAGATGCATCGTAGTGCCGCGGCCAGGGACGGCCGCTGCTGGGTAGAAAGTTGACTTTTCTCCCCATTCCCTTACCCTCTCAGTAACCTTCCAGGCGTCCTGCCCGGAAGCCCCTTCTTCCTGCCCTTTTCCCTCATCACCATGGACACCTCTCTCACTTTAGAGATCTTCGCGCCCGTCGTCGCGATCGCCGGGCTCCTCTACAGCCTCGTCTTCTGGCGCGGCGTGACGGCCGCCGGTGACGGCACAGCCGCCATGCAAAAGGTGGCGCATGCCATCTCGGTCGGCGCACGCGCATTCATCCGCCGACAGTACCGCACGATTGTCATCCTCACGGTCGTCGTCGCCGTTGCCATGATCGCAGCCTACGGCTTTACCGGCGCTCCCGGTGAAGGCTGGCAGCGCGGCTTGGAGGTAGGTGTTTCCTTCCTCTTAGGGTCGCTCCTCTCAGGGGTAGCGGGGGTCGTGAGCATGGTCGTCGCGACGAAAGCGAACTTAAAAACGGCCGATGCTTCGCGAGGTGGCGTAGACAGTGCTCTGAAGATGGCACTCAGAGGCGGGACGGTCTCGGCGCTCGTCATCACGGCCTTGAGCCTTCTTGGTATCAGCGGCCTGTACCTCTTCTATCGCTTCATCATGCATCTCGAAGTCGTTCGCATCCCGGCTCTCATCGTCGGTTACGGGTTCGGCGCGAGCTTCGTGGCACTCTTCGCCCAGCTCGGCGGAGGGATCTACACGAAAGCGGCAGACGTCGGCGCGGACCTCGTCGGCAAGATCGAAGCGGGCATCCCGGAGGATGATCCGCGCAACCCGGCCGTCGTAGCGGACCTCGTCGGCGACAACGTCGGCGACTGCGCGGGCCGCGGCGCGGACCTCTTCGAATCCATCTCTGCGGAAAACATCGGTGCAATGATCCTCGGCGTCGGGCTCTACCCGACCTTCGGTCTCAAGGGAATCCTGTTCCCGCTGGTGCTGCGCTCGCTGGGGCTCATCGCCACCATCCTCGGTGTCTATACCGTGCACGCAAAAGAAGGCGAACCACCCATGCAAGCTATGGTGCGCGGCTACTGGATCACCACGGTCATGACGACTTTTGCGCTCTTCGTTTGCGCAGCCCTCATGCTCTCCACCTCCGGATTCCAGACGATCCCGGAGGCCTTCACGACGTTCTTCAATCTGCAGAATTCTGCCCCCTGGTTCTTCTTCTGCGGTGTCGTCGGCATTCTGACAAGTGTCGCCTTCGTCTACATCACGGATTACTACACCGGCAAGCAGTACCGCCCCGTGCAATCCATCGCACAGGCCTCCACGACAGGCCATGCGACGAACATCATCTCAGGAACGGCCATCGGCATGGAGTCCACGGGGCTTTCCGTACTGACGGTCTGTGTGGCCCTCTTCGCCTCCTACTGGTTCGGCACGCAGTCCGGCCTGCCCGCCGGTGGTCTCTACGGCACGGCAGTCGCGACGATGGGTATGCTCGCAATGGTGGGCTACGTGCTCGCCATGGACATGTTCGGCCCGATCACGGACAACGCCGGAGGCATCGTGGAGATGAGTAAGGCCCCGGAGGAGATGCGCCGCGTGACCGATGAGCTTGACGCCACAGGCAACACGACCAAAGCTCTCACGAAGGGCTACGCCGTGGGCTCCGCGGCTCTCGCAGCCTTCCTGCTCTTCTCCGCATTCCTGGAGGAGGCGCACCTGACGGTAGTGGACCTTGCCAAGGTCCCCGTCTTCGTCGGCGCCTTCCTCGGCGCGATGGTCGTTTTCTTCTTCACTTCGCTCACCATCCGCGCCGTCGGGCGCGCGGCAGGCGTCATCGTGGAGGAGGTGCGCAAGCAGTTCAGGGAGAAGAAAGGCATCATGGAAGGGACGACCGAGCCGGATTACGCGGCAGCCGTGGACATCGCGACGAAGGCCGCGCTCAAGGAAATGATCCTCCCGGGCATCGTGGCAGTCGCTGCCCCGATCGTCGTGGGTGTCCTCTTCCGCGCGGAAGCCGTCGCGGGCCTGCTTATGGTGGGCACCATCACGGGCGTCGTGCTCGCTGCCTACCTGAACAATGCCGGCGGCGCGTGGGACAATGCGAAGAAATTCATCGAGACGGGCCACCTCGGCGGCAAGCGCAGTCCGGCCCATCAAGCGGCAGTCACGGGCGATACCGTGGGCGATCCGTTCAAGGACACCGCCGGCCCGAGCCTCCACGTGCTCATCAAGCTGTTCTCCACACTGACGCTCGCCCTTGCAGCGCTGTTCATCTGAGAAAATAATCAGTTCGTTTTCAAGAGACCCGCTGATGACGGGTCTCTTTACGTCAATTTTCTCTCGAGCCCTTCTAAAAGCACATCACTCTGTTCACAACTCTTGTTCTATGCTCTTTTTTACACGCCTTCGAGGCAATGCCCGCTCCGTACTCCGCAACACCAACCTCCGAATAATCCATGGGTTTTTCCTTGCATCCGGCTGCGGAAAACCCCAAAATCCCCTCTTGTCCTGAGAAATCAGGAAACAGTGAGCCCTCCTCTCCCGTTTCTACAGGTGTTGCACTCCCGCCCTCCAGACCCCGGCCTCGAACTCACACACGAGCATTTCATCCTCGATGCGTACCTGGAACGCCCTCTCGATGCCTCACGTTACGAACTGATCACACACACCCTCGTCAATCACCTCCTGGCCGCCCTCGGTATGAAGATGCTAGGGCCTTTGAGCATCTATCCCGCCTCCGACCTGCGCGCACCAGGCTGGTCATTCATCCAACCCATCACCACCAGCCACATCAGCGGGCACTACTTCGAAAAACCGGGAAAACACCCGCACGTTCGCATCGACGCGTACAGTTGTAATTCCGTCGACTGGCGCAAGATTATCCGTATCGTTCATCAAGAACTTGCGTTGGGAGCGTGGCGTGGCACATTCATCAATCGTGCCATTGATGAAACCGACCCTCGTTCCATGCTCCAGCTCGCCGGCACCGGCGACCGGGTCACCGAGGAATCCACCGTGGTCGCGCGTCCGAGTGCTCCGGTTCTCAAGCCCGGCAAGCGTTTGCTGGCAGGAGTGAGATAATGGTCAAAGGGATCAATAGCTGAAAATCATAGGTATTTTTATCGTTGGTGGGCCTCCGCCGCCACGGGGGGTGAGGGGGAAGGCCCTGCTGCGTAGCAGCTCGCCGACGAGTCGACCCCGAATCCCTGGAGGGGTCGACGAGGAGGCGCAGGGCCGGGCGGAGAGGCACTGGCGGCGGAGCGCTTTCTTTGCTTCTTTCTTTGTCGCCCTGACAAAGAAAGAAGGAAGGAGCGATGTCGATGTACTGAAATCAGACCCCCTCTCCCTCGCCCTCTCCCGTTGGGAGAGGGAACAGACATACCACAGAGATCACGCAAATAATTCTCCATACATGAAAACCAGTGCTACAGTATCGCACTTATGTCGCTCGCCTTCCCCGCCCTCGAAGAACGTATCCGGCGAAAACGCACCCGCACCGAAGCCGCCATCGCCGATGGCGAGCACGAAGTCCGCGGCCTGGAAGGAGAGTGTGAGGAGACGACCCGGATCAAAGAAGCCTCCATCCGCGGCCACATACGGACACACAGTGCACACCTGCAGAATCATGCAAGACAATTACTGGAAGTGCAGGAGCTCGCCTCCCCGGATGATCAGATCGAAGCATTCGACCGTGAACGCTTCGAGCGGTGGTTCCGGCGGTTCAGCGCAATCGATGACCCCAGGCTGCGGGAGAAGTTGTGGAAGCTCATCCCCGACTCACTCTTCAAACGCATACAGGAGGCAGTCTGCCGAGACTACGTCGTCCCCTCCTATCGCTCCGTCAAAGATGATCGCATCCACTTCGACCCGCGTCCGCAGTTCGACCGCATCGGCCCCGGTCCGTGCCTCGTGAGTGCGGACCTGCTCAATGAACATATGCTCGAGACGCTCGGCATCGAGACGTTCGAGCCCCGGATGACGGCGATCGAGCGCCTCAGACGCAAACACGATGCAATCCCTACGTTCAAAGAAACCCTCGCATCGACCCGGCAGATCGACCCGAATGTCGGCCGCCTCCATGTCGTCGTCGCTCCGCGGCCGGGGGAGGCTTCGTACGGGAAAACAGGCCCACGACCGGAAGCGATCGGGAAGATCCTCCTCTTCGCCGAGGACGTGGCAGGGACGCAGGCAAACGGCCAACGTAAGCAGCGCATGCAAGTTCTCGACGCCTACGGCGTCTATCGCAAGACGCGCCATGAGGAAGCATGCTACGAGAGCGAAGTCGCGAAACTCGAACGCTTGAAGCAGCGCCTTGGACTCCAAAACCGCAGACTCAATACCCTGACGCGGGACACTCCGCCGGACAACCGCAGAACCATCGAAGAGGAGGCGAAGACGGAGCTCGCTACAGTTGCGAAAGAGCTCCAGACATCCATCGACATCTGCAAACGCATGGCATGCGTGCGCATCGACCGTCACAGCGATCTCTGCGCCGAGGTACGGGGCAGACGCATCCCCAATATCTCCGCCGCCATGGCGAGCATGGTGGGAGCGATCAACGACCTCCAGCGCAGATTCGAGCGGACACGCCCGAAGAACACGGCCAATACGGATGATCGCCAGCTCATCCATCAGCAGATTGAGCACGGCGAAGCGGTCATGGAGTCCTACCGCACCCAGCTGCAGGCGAGGGCCGAGCCGCTCATGCGCCTCGCCAAGGCAGCGGTCTTCCATCCCCCTCGCGCGGGGGAGCCCCTCTTCCCCGACCGCAATGTCACCGGCGTCGAGCGGCGCATGAAAGAACTCATCGATCCGAAGGAACTCGAGACGCTTCTCGTCGCCCCCTTCTCCACGTTTGCACGCAAGATCCTCTCTCTCCATGCAGAGCTGCCCCAAGCGCTCGAGTCGCGCGACGGGCAACGGTTCAACGAAACCCTCGTGAAGATGCACGTCGTCGGGAAGATCCAGGAAGTCTCGCGATGCCTCGAGAATCTGCGCATCGAGCTTCTGACCCCCGAGCGCGTGCTCCTGTCCCGCGTCCGGGAGTCCGTCGCGGGCGTGCGCGCGCTCTTCGAGACACTCCAGGTCCGGCCGGACATCGTCGTGGAGTCCTATACGTCAGCATTCGCCCACGTCTGCGCGCTCCTAAAACGCATCGAGACGGCCGTCACCGCAGCACTGCAGGGCGGCGACTGCGCGCTCAGCGACAACCCCGCTCTCGGCGACCTGCTCTCCGACTTGCTCGACATCGATCTGGAAGCGATCGTGCGGGGACTGGATCAGCCGCCTCCGGCTGCGGCAGAGACTTTGGATGAGACACCACAACAGGTGGGCACCGCCGCCACGGGGGGTGAAGGGGAAGGCCCTGCTGCGTAGCAGCTCGCCGACGAGTCGACCCCGAATCCTTGGAGGGGTCGACGAGGAGGCACGGGGCCGGGTGGAGGAGCTCTGGCGGCGGAGCGCTTTCTTTGCTTCTTTCTTTGTCGCCCTGACAAAGAAAGAAGGAAGGAGAGCGAACAATCATCTCGAACCATACCCCCTCTTCCCCATCCTTCGACAAGCTCAGGATGACACATAGCGGGACGAATGTTCTTCCCACTTCACTAACCATCTCTTCCTCAACTTCCCCCCTGCATACTCCCCCACCCCTCCCCGCGCAGGAATGACGCGATGACAGGGGATGAGGATGGCGAGCGGATTCGCCCGCACAGCACTGCCCACCGCTTGTGCTGCGCGGGGGTGCCCGATCCGCCGGGCGATCTCGCCGTACGTCACGGTCCGCCCGTAGGGAACGCGCTTGAGTTCCCTCCAGACCTTCCGCTGAAACGCCGTTCCGGCCCTCTTGAGCTTCATGCCGCGAAACTCCGTCCGCTCTCCTTGGAAATACTCCCTGAGCTGACGCGCGCACGCCCGTACGCGGGACGGTACATCGCCACCAGCGGCGCCCTTGCGGACAAACGCAATGCGCTCAATGCCGGACGATGATCCGGTGATCTGTAGGACCCCGATGGGAGTGGTAACCGCCTCGGCACTCGGCATGATTTCATCCTAACCCTAACTCTGACCTTCACCCTAACCCTGCTATACTCCCACCATGTTCTTCTTCCTGCGCAATTCCACCGGCACGAAAGGCATAGGCTCAGGCATCCGTAACGGCCTGCTCTTCAACGGTCTGCTTTGCGTGGTTTTCGGCTTGGGCATCCTCGCAGCTCCGGAGCTCCTCGCCTACCTCGTCGCCGTCTTCCTCATCGTCGTCGGCGTAGGGCTGCTCACGGCGTGGTGGAAAGCGACACACTGAATAATCTGAAAGAAACAACCTGTTTTTTTGGCTCCGTTCCACGCTTTCATAGAACGTGTTTGAGGGCTTTGACAAGCTGTAAACCAGATTTGCTTTCGTTCATATCCCGACCCGTTACTATGCCTGCTCCGATGAATCTTCAAAAATAAGCCTCCATGGCTCTCTACTTCCGCCGCCTCCCTCTTTCGGCCGTTACAGATCCTCTTACGCAGGACGCTGCACCAAACCGCTTTGCCAGTCTCCAGCATGCCCTCGTGCTCGCGCATCGCGCACATGGCGGACAGCGTCGTCTCGACGGTAGCTCCTTCATCGGACATCCTCTGGCGGTTTTCCAGCTGCTCATGAGCGCCGCAGCCATGTTGCCTGCTGCAGCCTCTATCGCGGCGCTGCTCCACGATGCGATGGAGAAGTCAGGCATAGGGCGACGACAGCTCGAATCACAATTCGGACAGGAAGTGGCGGATGTCGTAGAAGCCCTCACCAGAAAACATCACACAGACACTCCCTCCCTGGAGGAGGAACACGGGTATCTCCTTCAGCTCACACGCACAAACGAGCTCTATCCTTACGCGCTGCTCATCAAGCTCGCCGACCGCATCCACAACATCGAGACGTGCCACTTCCTCCCTACCGACCGTCGCGATCAGCTCCTGAAAATTACGCGCGATCTCTACGTTCCGCTCTTCGAGGCACAGGCCTACCGTCCGGACTTCCCTCTGGCCGGCGCGTACGAGCTGCTCTTCAAACGTCTCGTACGGTCGCTTGCAATCGTGGAGGACCTTCCCCCCATGCGGAAACCTCACCTTGACAGGACGCTATAAGCGCTGCCGGTCTACAACTAAAATCACTGCCATTCGCACATACATCCATATATACGTAGGATTTTGACGAACAGTCATCACGCGGGGACAATGTGAAGTTGATCCTATGACGCCCATCCCGTCCGCTTTCGCGCTCCTACATCAGGTATTCGTCCTCGACGCTTATCTCAAACGGCGGATCCCCGCTGCAAGTGCAGACAAACTCGTCCGTTCGCTTGTCTCCGATCTGCTCAAAACTCTCCACATGCAGGAGCTCGGCCCTCTGCAGATCTACCCCGCCACCGATCCACGGGCACCGGGCTGGTCTTTCCTGCAAGCCATCACCACCAGCCACATCAGCGGGCACTACTTCGACTCCGAAGACAGCTCTCCCCACATCCGCATCGACATCTACAGCTGCACAACGGTACAGTGGCACAAAGCCATAGATACCCTCCACAAACATTTGGTACTTGGGGAGTGGCGAGCGACGTTTATTGATCGCCAAATCGATGATACAAGTCAGGAACGGCTTATCCTTGACATTCACGGGAATGGGGCAGAGGTACTTGACGAACAAAAGCTATCAGTGCAGAATAGCTCACTTTATGGCTCTAAGCGCTCCACTCCAACGAGCGCGTGACGCACCCTCCTTCTTCCCCATCACTGTATGCACCTTCCGCAATCCGACTACCTGAAGGACACCATCGATCACATCGATCCCACCGCTTTCAACGCGGTGCCGATCATCGAATCCATGGAGAAGATGGCCTTTCAGGCTCGGAACCTTGCGCGCGCCAGTAAGATCTTCAATCAGATGGTGATGGAGAAGGACTGCATGAACATCCTCACACTCGCGGGTTCCCTCATCTCCGCGGGCCTGAAGAAAGTTCTCACGACGCTCATCGAGTCGAACATGATCGACTGCATCGTCTCTACGGGCGCAAACATGGTGGACATGGATTTCTTCGAGGGGCTCGGCTTCCGCCACTACATCGGCGATCCGAAGGCAAATGACCACGATCTGCAGCAGCGCTTCATCGACCGCATCTACGACACCTACATCTCCGAGTACGAACTACGAGTTTGCGACGCGACCGTTTCGCTCGTGGCAGACCGTCTGCCGCCCAAGCCACACTCCTCGCGCGAGTTCATGGCGGCCCTCGGCGCCTACCTCTCTGAGCAAGATCTTGGCAAGGACTCACTCCTGCGGCTCTGCTACGAGAAGCAGGTCCCCATCTTCGTCCCCTCGCTCTCCGACTGCTCCGCCGGCTTCGGCCTCACGTTCCACCAGCAGAAACGGCCGAACGCGTACATGACGCACGACTCCGTCCATGACTTCTCCGAGCTCACCAAGCTCGTCTCCGACGCCAAGACCACGGGCATCTTCATGGTCGGCGGCGGCGTGCCGAAGAATTTCACGGCGGACACCGTCGTCTGCGCCGAAACGCTCGGCTTGCCCATCAAGATGCACAAGTATGCCATCCAGATCACCGTCGCCGATGAGCGCGACGGGGCGCTCTCCGGGTCCACCCTCAAGGAAGCGCACTCCTGGGGCAAGGTGGACCAGGGAGCGGAGCAGATGGTCTTCTCAGAGGCCACGCTCTCCATGCCGCTGCTCGTGAGCTATGCGTACCACAAGGATGCGTGGAAGGCTCGCAAGGAGCGCAGGCTCAATCGTTCCTTCCCGACCGTCATGCTCCTGCCGGAGGATATGAAGTCTCCGGGCCTCAAGGAAGCGACCAAGGCCAAGAAGGAGATGAAAGAGGCTCTGGCAGGGGGGAGGAAGTGAAGATCGAATATGGGTGCTTATATGTATCCGAGCAGCAGGAATACAGGCAGACTTGGAAGAGAGATTTAACGAGAATCAGACTGCCCGAAGTAGAACGAGCCTCGGAGATTCGGATACTTCTCCCAGGCACCGATACGTACTTTACAGATTGTCCGCAGGGTCGGTTGTGTGATTGCATCGCACAGATCCGCTTTCTTCTCCTTGAAAGCAATGCGATGTCGACATTCATCTGGAAGTGAGGATGCAGCTGCTTCTTCTTGGCAATTATAAATATGGGGTGTGAGTGCCACTCCTTCGAAACAACGCACAGAATCATTCTTATACCAGTGACAGTTATTCTCATCGATGAGCTTCCCCCAAATGTCTCCGATACAACTTAAACCATAATCGCTCGGCAGTAGCAGCTCGCAGGCAGTGGGATCGGAGGTGAGCTTGGCATACTCTCGCACACATTGTTCCCTCAATTCCCGCGTCGTGGGACGAAACCAAGGATCTAGTGTAACGTAGCGATAACAATCCTTGGCCGACCTCTCTTCGGCTATTAATCGTTCGGCAAGTACGTCCGGCCCCTCGGCAAACTCATAGCCAAGCAACCACAGGATGCCATAGAGGCTGAAGTAGATGATCAGTGGAGCAAACAGAATGCCAAGGATGATGGCAGGCACTTTACGCATTGTGGGTCATGATAGGCGGTTCAGATGGCAGGGGAAAGAAGAGTTGTGGGGACTGCCTGCCACTTGCCATCCACTTCACGCACGGCGATGGGAAGGATGCCTTCAGGACACGTAGGATCGATGGCCAAGTTCGGCAACTCTCCTCTCATGAGCTTATCAATCGTGAGAGGGCTGAGCGAGACATCACCATCGCCACGAATGAGATTTGCGAAGTATGAAACGGCATAGCCATGCTCTCGCAGGTAAGCCTCTGCAAGGTCGAGGGCTGTTTTGCCACTGGGGGAAAGAATGTCCAAACTCACGAGCTGGCGTTCCAACATCTCCGAAGGAGTGAGGAGCTCGAAGTTCACGCTTGCGGTGTTTGCCCTGCCCTCCCATCCGAATGCACTGCTCTTGATCGCCCACGATGTCCTGCTGACATCACTGAAGGCGACCTGCGAACTTGGATAATGGTTCGGAAGCGGATCTACGGGAGAGTCCAACGCCACGATCGCCTGCACGCCAAAACCATTTCCGTTCTTACCTTCCTTGAATTGCTTCCCAACCTCATAAGCCACGAAGGATCCCCAACTGTGACCCGGTATGATTACGTTCTCTCCTTTGAAACCAGCCGCCTGCAGTTGGTTAGCCACCCATCCCCCCACAGCGGGAATCCAATCTGCGCCAGCGAGCGCCTCCAATAACATGCCATTATCGCGTGCAGCATCTTCCCAGTTGACTGTCACTACTTGATATCCTTGTGAGTACAATTGTTGTGCCAGATATTCGATATTCGCGCTCCCTTCATTGTCTTTCCTCCCATGGATTACCACAAAGACAGGCTTGGAGGGGTTGAGCTTCAAATCTTCTCCAGTTTCAGGATCCTTCGTAACCCTGCTTCCCTGCCCATCAAATGCCGCCACCCCCATGCTCACGGGCATCGTCACCGGTCGGTTAGGTATACTCACACGCCCGATGATATTCTGCGTTTTGTAGGGCCGTATCTCATAATTCACTGGAACCCTGATCGAAACCCCGGGAGTGGGAGTGCCGATATTGGAGTAATCGGACAGATCCTGCACCATGAGCGTATAGGTGCCTGCAGGAAGAACAGAACTGACGGATTCACCTGCCGAGGTTACGTTGCTGGCAACCTCCTTCTCATTATCTGAGGAATATTCGATTCCTCCCCCCTTTAAGGTCAGCGAAAGATTGGGGGAATCAAGCGTCCCGTCTGTCGGTGCCACTTGTGTTGCCGGGTCTGCTTCGCCCATATCAATCCACAGATTCACCATGGAAGGCTCCTGCAATTCAAACGTGATGGTGGCCGTCTTCCCTGGGGTAAGATGCACCGTCTCCGTATCTATTTTCTCCCTATCGATCTTCCCAAGATTGACCGCTATGCCCGAGACCTCCCCTATCCACTCCCCCAGTGCATAGAGCCCTTCCCGCGTGAAGGTGCCGCTTGCGGGAGGCTGTGAATCATCGGACTGTAGTGTGGTGGCGACAGTCGTGCCTGCGGAGATTTCATTCGCTGCGGCAATGGCACGCTCGCGCTGCATGTTCCATTGACCCGAAGCGGAGGCGACCAGCTGCGCACGGGGATCGGGAGAGAGCGCAAGCACGGCGGCCGTCCTCGTAGCAATCCTCTGGAAGATCCGCGCCTGTGAAACGTCCAGATACCCTTGATAGCCGTTCTCTGCGGAGGCATACACCACGTCGGGTGTCGGAGCCTGGCCAAGCACTTCGATCTGGAAAGCAGGGTTATCCGAGATCTTGTTACTAATACCATAGAGCCGATCCTGCTCCGATTGGCGGTAGGCAAGGACATTGAGGGTGGTCTCGGCGTTGTAGAGCCGCAGGGCATCTGCGAGGATCGCCTGCTCATCGGTGGGGAAGCGCTTGCCTAAGCCCACCACGATCTCGATAACGTAGCGGGAGGTGCTCACTCGCGTGATCGTGCTGCGAAGATTCTCGAGGAGCCGATCCTGATCCCCTCCGTGCTCCACCTGCCGGTAGACCTCGAGGGCAGAGGCGAGGACTTCGCCGATGCCGTCGTAGTAGGCGTACATCTGGCTCTCGAGAGCATCGGCGGTGTACCTGATCGTGTCCGCGCTCGCGGTAGGATAGCGGGCGGCAACGAGGGAGCGGACCTCCCCCACCTCAATCTTCCATGCGGGATTGCAGCGCTCATAGAGATCGGCCACCTGCAGGCGCTTAAGTTCCGGGAAGCCATCGAGGTTTGTTGAGGTGAGGGCCATCTGCTTTCCGAAGACCGTGACGGCAGCCTGGGCGGTCGTGAGGTCCCCCTTGAGCTGCTCCACACCGGCCATCCCCCGCCCCGCCGTCTGCTCCGCCTGTGAGACGGCATCCCACTGATCCTCTCCATGGACGAGGGAGAGGGTCTGGCCGTTCCAATCGACTTCGATGGAAGTGATGGCCTGCGAGGAGGAAGGACCGAAGAGAGCGAGAGGATAGCGGCCGGGAGGAGTCACCCTGTTCATGGTCACTTTGGCCATGGCGAGCTCCGTGCCCCCCGCGTGGGAGAGGGTTTCCTGCTGGAGAATGCCGCCGCAGCCTCCGATGACGACGGTACTGGCATCCTCGGGGCTTGCGAGGGACACGAGGACGGTATTGCCCGCGATCTCCGCGATACGGATGGTAGGGGTGATGGGGGTTTCGGGGGATTCGGAAGCGTCGAGGCAAGCTTGTGTCATGGTGAGCTCTGTCGAACCACGAGCCTCGATGTTCTGTTGTTCTTGCACCGATGAGGGAGTCAGCATGTCGCCCTTCGACGGGCTCAGGATGACATGCTCAGGATCTCCTTCCGGATTGTTGCCTTCCCCCATCACCGCATCGACGGCAGCAGTGGTCTCCTGCACCCTCTGTTGAACGGTGAGGACGTCGCTTGAGAAGACCGCCCCTCCGCGATTGACGAATGTATTGCCGCTCAAGGCGGCATCGGTGAGGACGTTATCATTGAATCGCCAGTCACTGACGAGCCCCGCTTCATCCCCCTGAAGATCCATCCTGCGATTGGCTGCGATCTCTTCTCCCGAGCGGGTGACAGCCCACACCCGCATCTCGTCGATCTGCCCATCAAATGTCTCACCGAGGAAGTTACCAAGAGCAGCATCGGCGGCGCTGTCCTTGATGGTTGTAGGGAAGCCCGTCATCGATCCGATCTGCTCTCCGTCTACGTACACGTCCACCGTGCCGGAGGATGCCTTGAAAGAGAAAGCGATGTCGTACCATGTCCCGGGCTGAAAAGTGTAATCAATGGTCTTCGATGTGACATTCGTTCCGTCCGCAGAGAGATTCACGCAGATCTTAGGGGTCCCGCCGAGGTTGATGTACACGAAGGTATAGGCGCGGCCTGCGGAGGCGCCGCCCGTCCACTTGGAGAGGAGGGGGCGGTACTCGTCCGTTCCCGGAGCACTCTCGAGGCGGAAGCGGCACTCCACCGTGAAGTCCCCCTGGAGGTCGAGGCCTCTCTGATTGGCATCGGGAATGGAGAGGTACTGAGCGCTGTCCCGCTCCAGATCGATGGCGGCGGGCGTCACCGTACTCATCATCCGCCGTCCTTCGAGGTCTTCGTAGCGCAGATGGCGTTCAGGGGAGGCCATGGGGTGGCGGGGGAAGCCACCACCATTGAACATCCGAGAGGGGGACGCCGGAATGCGTGCGGGGATATCTCACAGAAGAGGAGTTAGGCTATCCGCAGCTGCAAGCCAAGAAAGGCGTTCCGTGGGTGGGTGGAACGACGGAACTCATGCCGATTCGGCTATCCGCAGCGCCGTGCGCTTGGGGGGAGATTTTCGCAACAGCAGGCCATTATTGGATCATTTTTAATATTCTAAAATACTTTTCTTTTCTGTCCACTGCTGCTACAGTCGGCTCATGTGGTTGGTTTTCGGGCTAACGGCGATGCTTTCCTTTTCCATAGTCAACGTCCTTGATTCGTTCTTTGCGAGGGACATTCTTGAGCATCCATGGGCGGGATCGATAGCAACAGCCATCTCCTCTTTGGTTGTACTCGCTCTTCCTCTTCCCCTCCTCTGGCCGTTCATCCACATTGATTGGCCACCCACTTCAATCATTGTTATTTGCTTGTTAGCCGGAGTCTGCCTGCAGCTCAGCAATGTCCTGTATTTCCAAGCATTGTCTTACAGCGAAGCAGGAATTGTCTCTGCGTATTGGAATTTAGCCCCAGCCGTCACGGCATTAGCAAGTTATTTCATTTTTAGTGAACAACTGCACTTCGTTCAGTATCTTGGAATCGGCATTTTGATTGTTTCGTCAGTCTTATTCTATGTCATAGATAGCAATTTGGAGGTCAAACTTCGATCATTCGTGCTGATGGTATTTGCGTCACTCCTTCTCGCAATTATGTTCTTATTGGAGGAGTACGCATTTGAGCAAGTCCCATTCTTCACTGGTTTCGTATTTATTCATGCTGGAATGATCCTGACTGGTATAGTGCCACTTTCCCTTCCCAGTATTCGACAAATTGTCGTCGCAGAAGTTCCACGGATCGCCCCCATCGTTCGACTATTCCTGACCGCCGAAATTTTCAATATGGCTGCTCTGATTTTGTCCCAAAAAGCTATAGATATCGGCGAGCCTGCCCGTGTGTCAGCTCTCGAAACAACGATGCCAGGATTTACTTTTCTTCTCTCTGCATTACTAGTCCCACTCATTCCTAAATTCGGAGACGAGCGAACCTTCTTCCGCTTCTTTCGCAAGCTTGGCCTCGTCATTGCAATGACAATTGGCGTTTGGATAATGTCTTAGCAGAAACAAGCCTTCATAAGAATTCGTACCTCTTGAGTGTCGCCTTACTCGTTCTTGGTTTGCGGCTTCTTTATCAAAGGTAACTCGACATAGAACGTCGACCCCTTGCCCTCTTCGCTCACAAACCGGATCGACCCTCCTTGCGCTTCCACAGCACCCTTGGCAACGAACATACCAAGACCATTCCCTTCCTGTGCATTCACCACGTTGCTCGCGCGGAAGAGCTTCTCGAACATCCTCCCCTGCTCTGCCTTCGGGATACCGCAGCCCGTATCCTTCACCTCATAGATGATCTTGTCGCCTTGAAGCTTGACAGTCAGTGATGCCTGGCCTCCTTCCGGCGTGTACTTCACGGCATTCGTGAGAAGGTTCTCGAGCGTCATGCGTACGAGACGCTTATCGAGGTACGCCACGGGCAGCTTGGCCGGGATGTGCGCGGTGAACTTCACCTTCTTCTCCTTGGCCTTCGGCTCGATGACTGCCAGCTCCTCTGTGAAGAATGCGGCTAGATCGAGATCTGCGCGGCTCACCTTCATGCGACCCAACTGAATGCGGGAAACATCCAAAAGCATGCTCACGAGATCGGCCAGATTGGTCAGCTCCGACTGCATCAGATTCAACTGTTTGGTCTGTTCGTCTGACATCTTTCCGAGGTCCCCATCGAGGAACATCTCGATATTCCACTTCACGGCGGAAACCGGTGTATTGAGCTGGTGGCTCACGATACTGATGAGTTCATCTTTCTGGCGATCAATTTCTTGTAATGCATTGATGCGCTCTCTATTAATTCTTAGTAGCATCAGGGCCAACAGAGCCAACATAAGAATTAAAAATATAACGAAAAGCAAAAATGGCATCAGTGTGGCACGTGTAACCTGCATAAAATCTGTAACGATTACATCGACACCCAATATCGCAATTGTTTCACCTGAACTATCTCGAATTGGAGCAAAAGCAGCCAACATCATGCCCCATTGATCCGATGCGAGTTCGTGCTCAGCAATTGGGTAAAAGAAAGCTTCATCTCTTAAAACTGGATACTCACTTACGTCATATGGATCCCCAGGCATAGGAGGCTGTTCATCTTCATCTAAGATACCATTTTCATTCGCATCAACATCTTCCAAGGAACTAAGCGAGTCTGCATCAGCCACAAATTCAAAAGTGTTAGGATCGTCCGTCCGTCGCATAATGTATGCATATTCAAGATTTTTGTTTGCTTCCCGAATTTCATTAAGCTGGCTAACTATTTTTTTAAACGCTAATTTTTCACTATCCTCGTATATAGATACCTGCTCAATATCCTCCGCAGAAAATCTCAGAGATGCCGTCGAAACAATCGCCGTCAACCGCTCTCTAAGACGCTCAACTAATAGATCCTGAGTAAACCCATAAAGGATGTATGTGATGAGCACGGCAATCCCCCCACAAACCGTTACTATCAGTAGAGCCTTAAGCCAATCAGCAAGCTGCCCAGTTTTGATTTTGAAAAACATCATTACATTATAGCAGTTTCCCGCTCGATTGAGAACTGAATTTTAGTGCATTATCTTTCAATAAACCATGCGACTGGAACGCAAACGTCGGCGCTCACTTACTTTACCAGCTTGCCGGTTGGTGCATGAAAACCCATGAGTGCTCAAGGGATCCGACACCAAGGAAGGCAACGAACTAGGAATGTTCGTGGCCAAGGGTGCCGTGGAGGCACAGGGGGGCTCCATCCGCTTCGAGAGTGCTGAGAATAAGGGGACGACGTTCTTCGTCAAGATCCCCCTGGGGCAGAAGCCGACCACCCCCAAAGAGAAGTAAGTCCAACCGTCACGCTCCTCTCCGAGGATCTGAAATCCCCCGGCCTCAAGGAAGCCACCAAGGCCAAGAAGGAGCTGAAAGAAGCCTTGGCAGCGGGGAGGAAGTGAGGAGGCCTTTCAACAAGATCTAATGGGCGAGATCCCCCTCGCCCTTTTTTGCTAGAGATAACAATGATTCGATTATAAGAATCATGACCAATTGAGCTAAGAAGCTGAGGCATAGATAAGCAACGGTCAGATAACTGCGGGAATCGGCATTTTGAACAAATGATAAAAAACCTAAACTCACTAATGTGGCGAAGAACATGGTGAATATTCTTTCCATGGTCTCGATTGTGAAACTGTTGTCATGCTTCCTGATAAGGAAGAAGAAAAGATAATTCATCATGATCGGAAACCATACGAATGCTCCAGATAATGTGACCACGTCACTGCCAAAATCTTCGTACAGTATTATTGAACTGAACACCACTCCAATGGCAACAATGATTGTCCCAATAGTAACGAGGAGTCTTTTCTTGTCCATCTTCGGAAAATTCCCTCGATTCCCTACAACCTTCAACATCAACTCAATAAAGAGTATCAGTATTAGTTGGGCAGGAAGAAGAAGAAAAAGGTAATATAGGATTAATTCATCCGCCGGATCAGGAGGTCCAAAAATATCGTTCAAAATGATCGTGAATACGATGACTAAAATATGTGCCATGCATCTTTGCAAAGTTGTCACGCGTACCTCCTTGCCGTAAGTAACCAAATAACCGAGCAAGACAGGCAACCAAACAATCGCAAACGACCCCCAGACAAAAAGCCAGCATGTCGTCTCGCAAATGTGCAAGTAGGAATTCACCAGAACCCCCACAACAACAATTGCGAGTACTCGCCAGAGAACCGGTTTATCAGAGTGCCTAAGTTGGAAACTGCTGGGATGCATGTGAAGAATTATACCTCAAGGTGCTACTGAGATGTGCCATTCCACATACCTATTCCATCTGCAAAGTCCATTTCGTCCAAATATGTGTAAACAGGCATCCATCTATCATCCAATTCTATCCCAGCAGCGCGAATAATTTTCGATGCAATATCATCACAATTTTCGGCGAAAAAGTTATAGTTTGTGACGAGGTGCCCACTAGCTTCCTTAAAGGCTGACCTGATGGAAGATGCATCGGCAACATCCCAATGGAGAAAGTAACCGTAACGACTCAGAGCTGTGTGAGCTTCGTTGAGAGAGGAATAATAATTCACATCCATATTGCCACTCGCCGTAAAGTATCTGCCTGAGCCTTGATCTGTTGCCCCTACGCCAAATGAAAAGTAATACCACCCCTCAGCATCTGAACCCATAATCATCGCTGCGTGCCCTGCACCAGCTAGTACATTTGAGTCGAGCAAATAGTACACGCTGTACTGTCCCTCCTCGCCCACTTCAGCGTTCACTACCTCACTCGGCGTATCACCGGAGAACAACGATATGAAGTATTCATCGAGTCTTCCATCCTCTTGTAGTCGCAGAAGACCGCGCGCATTGGCGCGTTCCTCCGGCGTCATGGATTGGAGACGCTCATTTAGGCGAGCTGTCACACGCTCTTTGATGGCATTCTGCACCGTCTCTCGTCGCACAGCTTCCTGTTGGATTCCCCCCACCTCGGTCACCCACTCCCCCAATGCAAGAAGCCCTTCCCGCGTGAAGGTGCCGCTTGCAGGAGGCTGCGAGACATCGGATGGCAGAGTGGTGGCAACGGTGGTGCCTGTGGAGGTGCCGTTCGCCATGGCGATGGCATATTCACGTTGCGCATTGTATTGCCCTGCGACGGCGAGGACGAGCCGTGCGTGGGCATTAGTAGCGAGTGCGAGGACCGTTTCCGTGTGCCCTGCGATCCGCTCCAATCTGCGCATCTGGGATTCGTCCAGGTAGCCTGCATAGCCGTTGGAGGCAGAGGCGTAGAGGACGGTGTCCGCCTCTGCCTGTCCGAGGAATTCCTTCTGATAATCAGGATTATCCGCAATCCTTCTGTCAATGGCCCGGAGCCTGTCCTGCTCCGCCTGGCGGTAGGCAAGGACATTGAGGGTGCTCTCCGCGTTGTAGAGCCGCAAACCCTCCTCCAAAGCCTCCTCGTAGGTGGGCGTCGTCCTTCCCGTGTCGCCTCGGATCTCGATGACCGCGCGCCGGAGGTTCACCTGTGCGATCGTGGTGCGGAGGTTCTCGAGGAGACGATCCTGATCCCCACCGTGCTCCACCTGACGGTACACCTCCACGGCCGCGAAGAGGATCTCCCCCACGGCAATGGAGAAGCTGTCCAGCTGGCCGCAGAGGGCGTCGGATGTCCCTCGCACGGTAGCGGCATCCGCAGTGGGGTGGCGCTCCCGCACGAGGGCGGGGATCTCGTTCATCTCCAGCTTCCACTTGGGGTCGCAGCGCTCGAAGAGATCGTTAATCTGGAGGCGCTTGAGGGAAGGGAAGCCGTCGAGATTCGTCGAGGTGAGGGCCATCTGCTTTCCGAAGACCGTGACGGCAGCCTGGGCGGTCGAAATGTCCGTCTTGAGGCGTGCAATGCCGGTGAGGCCCCGCTGTGTCGTCTGCTCCGCCTGCGAGAGGGCATCCCACTGGTTTTCCGAGGATGCAAGGGAGAGGGTCTGGCCGTTCCAGTCGACCTCGATGGAAGTGATGGCCTGCGAAGAGGAGGGACCGAAGAGAGCGAGAGGATAGCGGCCGGGAGGAGTCACCTTGTTGAGGGTGACTTTGGCCATGGCAAGCTCCGTGCCCCCCGCGTGGGAGAGGGTTTCCTGCTGGAGAATGCCGCCGCAGCCTCCGATGACGACGGTACTGGCATCCTCGGGGCTTGCGAGGGACACGAGGACGGTATTGCCCGCGATCTCCGCGATACGGATGGTAGGGGTGATGGGGGTTTCGGGGGATTCGGAAGCGTCGAGGCAAGCTTGTGTCATGGTGAGCTCTGTCGAACCACGAGCCTCGATGTTCTGTTGTTCTTGCACCGATGAGGGAGTCAGCATGTCGCCCTTCGACGGGCTCAGGATGACATGCTCAGGATCTCCTTCCGGATTGTTGCCTTCCCCCATCACCGCATCGACGGCAGCAGTGGTCTCCTGCACCCTCTGTTGAACGGTGAGGACGTCGCTTGAGAAGACCGCCCCTCCGCGATTGACGAATGTATTGCCGCTCAAGGCGGCATCGGTGAGGACGTTATCATTGAATCGCCAGTCACTGACGAGCCCCGCTTCATCCCCCTGAAGATCCATCCTGCGATTGGCTGCGATCTCTTCTCCCGAGCGGGTGACAGCCCACACCCGCATCTCGTCGATCTGCCCATCAAATGTCTCACCGAGGAAGTTACCAAGAGCAGCATCGGCGGCGCTGTCCTTGATGGTTGTAGGGAAGCCCGTCATCGATCCGATCTGCTCTCCGTCTACGTACACGTCCACCGTGCCGGAGGATGCCTTGAAAGAGAAAGCGATGTCGTACCATGTCCCGGGCTGAAAAGTGTAATCAATGGTCTTCGATGTGACATTCGTTCCGTCCGCAGAGAGATTCACGCAGATCTTAGGGGTCCCGCCGAGGTTGATGTACACGAAGGTATAGGCGCGGCCTGCGGAGGCGCCGCCCGTCCACTTGGAGAGGAGGGGGCGGTACTCGTCCGTTCCCGGAGCACTCTCGAGGCGGAAGCGGCACTCCACCGTGAAGTCCCCCTGGAGGTCGAGGCCTCTCTGATTGGCATCGGGAATGGAGAGGTACTGAGCGCTGTCCCGCTCCAGATCGATGGCGGCGGGCGTCACCGTACTCATCATCCGCCGTCCTTCGAGGTCTTCGTAGCGCAGATGGCGTTCAGGGGAGGCCATGGGGTGGCGGGGGAAGCCACCACCATTGAACATCCGAGAGGGGGACGCCGGAATGCGTGCGGGGATATCTCACAGAAGAGGAGTTAGGCTATCCGCAGCTGCAAGCCAAGAAAGGCGTTCCGTGGGTGGGTGGAACGGGGGAGGGATTGAGCATCCAACACCATGCCAAATGGTTCCGATACTTCACAGCCTCAACAAGATCTCCTCACATGCAGATTCTTGCTAAGAAGTGGCCAGTTGAATGCCATAAGGCGCAGCAAAACGAAGACTAGGAATAGTCCAATGAAGAAACTCAGCGGACTAAATGTCTCACGCGAGAGTTGAGAAACTTCACTTGCATCAATGTCTACCCCTATCACAGAAATGCTCTTTCCATCCTCGTCCATAATTGGCGCATGTCCTGCGATACACGTTCCCCACAGATTATCGTATGGCAATTCATCAGCAGCAGGGCTTATCTGACCCCGGGCAAGCGCCGAATCCGGATAGTCTTTGTCGTAGAAGACATACCCAGGCGGCACCATATCATTCCTCAATCCATCCTCATTAAGATCAATATCGGCGTGGATATCGAGAGAATCGGCATCGGCAACAAACTGATAGAAATAGGGATCGTCCGTTGGACGCAAGACATATGCATAACGGACATCTGTGTTCCTCTGACGGATATCCCGTAATTGTTCAACCACTTTTCTGTACACAGGCTTCCTCACATCGGCCATCCCTTGAAGTTCGCCCAAATCACTGGCATCGAACTCCGGTGCGGCAGTCGCGGCAATGGCCATAGCTTTCTCACGAACCCGTTGGAGGTTGAGATTGTAGTTATGCTGATAGAGGCCAAAGGTAATACCAGCCGCCAGGATGGCGCAGATGGCGAAGAGGACGAGGCTCTTGCGGCTCAAGAAAAACTCCCTCATGACCGACATCGTCTTGGTCCCCAGAGGAATCGCCGCAGTCTGCTGCACAGAGGATACAGACTGGACCGGCGCGCCTGCGGCAGCCTTCGCCTTGCGCCATGTGACCTCGAAGAGCTCCCGCTCAGACTTCGCAAGTTCGGGGGAGTGGATGAAGTACGCCCGCTCCTCGCTCACGGTGAAGCACGCGATGACGTTCCCCACGATGATCTTCTCGAAGTCATACGGAAACTCGCTCTCCGGCACGAGCACGGTCTCGCGGTACTCGAAAGCGTCGCGGGAGCGGTAGCGGCGGCCTAATGGAGTATCCTGCGCGATGACGCGCGAGAAGATGGAGCGCTTGTGACGCTCGCGGAAGTACTGCACGCGGAAGTCCCGCAGCGGATCGTCCTCCTCCCGGCAGGTGACGGGGTAGAAGCGCAGCAGCTGTTTGCCTTCCACACAGTCGAGGAGCTTGCCGTACGCCTGCTCGACGCCCTCGCGCCCCTCGAAGTACTCCATGTCGGGGCGCCGCTTGTCGGCCTCGAGCGAGGCGATGAAGGATTCGAAATCGCGCTCCTTGCGGGCGAGAAGACTATGCTTGGCCTCCATGTCGTCGCGCATCCACTTGAGCACCGCATCGAGCGACTTCACGAGGTACTTGGGCGTGTCATTGAAGATCTCGCGCGTCACGATGCCGCGGCCCATGAGCTTCCTGACCGCCAGATCGAGGACGCCCGTGGATTTGCCCGTCTTCGCTGCGAGCTCGCGCAGGGTGAGCGCCTCTCCTTCGAGGAGCTTACGGAGCGCTGTGATCTCGGTCGGTGCGAAGCCCGCCTCCGTGAGGTGAGCCTCGACGCTTGCGGGGAGGCTGGTCATACAAACCTGCACTCTACCAGAATTTCATGTCATGTAAAGTTCACATGGCACGGGGAGGGCGGGGAGTGTCTATTTCCTCAGACATTCCCGGGGCGTTCTACTGGGGTGCGGAACGGATTTCGGGGCTTGGGTGAGGGATTTTCGCGCTCTCGACCACATGACGATCATGAAGCCACACGCATGCGGCCAAAGTCAACATCCCGACATCCTACTTCCCATACACCCCCTGCCTGTGTCCCACACGCAAGACCACGACCGTCACAGCCCTCCGATGGATCACATAGATGATGCGGTACGGCCAGATGCGCAGCGACCAGGCTCCCTCGTACTCCCCCTGTAACCTCTTCCCCGCGAAAGGGTTCTCCCGCAGGACATCGAGAGCCGACAGCACACGCTGCTGATCCTTCCTGCGCAGAGCAGCGATATCCTTCTCCGCCCGCTTCTTGAGAACCACCGCGTACATACTTAGAGTGTGAGCCGCTTCCTCAGAGCGTCAAGACCGACAGTACCCTTGGGGCGCTTCCCTGCTTTCATCTCCCTGATGCCTCTGCGAATATCCCCCGTCAGCGTCGGGTCGGGATCGGCCATGATCTCCATCGTCTCCTGCCAGCCTTCATACTCCTCGAACGACATGACAACGACTTTCGGCAGCCCGTCGTGGGTGATCACCACGGATACCCCGGGGTGCTCCGCCGTGTCGATGACGTCGTAGAATCTCCTACGAGCCTCCGTGGCAGTGATGCACTTGTCCATGCGTACATTATAGCGTACGTTCCCCTCCCCCTCAAGTTCTCGCATTCGAAGCGTTTTCGGGCAACAGAGAAAGCAACTGCTGGAGGATGGTGGTTGCATTGGGTACACAAAAAAGGGGGAACCGAAGTGGATTGACGCTCCTACGATGCCGTCCCATTTCACGGGAGACCAGCGCAGAAAATCAGCTCAAGCGGGAGTTTCTTTGGACGCTACTGCAAGCGTGCACAAATAATTGACAATTATGTATATTTATACATAATATATTTATGAGCAAAAAATTCCCCGAGTATCTCATTATTGATGAATGGGCCAAGAGAGAAACAGACATGAATGACAATGAGCATGTCTGGATCCCATCGCGAGATCGGCAGTCGCAATGGTTGAGAATGAGCATCCGTGCCAATGCCCAACCCACTAACCTTGGAAATGCTATGGCACTTGCGCTACGAATACATTCCTTTCGAAATGAACAAGTTGGTCTTCTAAGAACTTTATTGAGAAGACGCGAAGAAAACGCAATCGATGCCCCACTTGGGAATGGCGGCGCAAATGTATCCGTGGTATCAACAGGAGCGTCACGTACTGCTTTGATGGTTTGGGCAAAAGATACTGGCGTACATCTCGATGAAACGACCATTCAAGAATTATTTCCAGAGAGAAGGGGGATGGTTCAATTGCATGACGTCTGGATCGTCGATACTGAGCTCAATCGAAGCGCTAACACCGAACTACAGCAAGAAGTACATGCGCTCGGAGATCGACTGTGCGACCAAATGAAAGAGCACGGCACGGTAGTGGCAGACATCAATGCTGAGAAGGCTGAAAGGCTATGCTTTTGTTTTATGCAAAATCACGGGGTTACAGAACCCACTTTAGAAAAGGCGATAGAAGACCCATCTTATGGATATCAATTTATCCGCCATAGAAACAGCATTGATCGCGCTCAAATGATGATTGCCTCTCAGGTTGGATACGAGCATACCCACTTTTTCTTGGAAAATTATTCCCAAAGCCCAGAAGAACTGCTCCAATCCCTTGCTCATCATGCTCAGTTACGCTCGATTAATTCACTCCAACGAATGATAGACTTTCGTTGGAAAATAGAATGTAACGCCAACGAGCGTGAGAATGCGTTTCAAAACTGTTATGACAATCTTAAACAGGGATTAACTGATAGCGCTGGAGATGCATTCCAGCTTCTCTGTGGCGGCGATTTGGCCATTCGTGATGGACTCCGCTCCGGACATAATTTATCACGTACTGTTCATGGCTTGGCATTCTCACGCGGCGAGCAAGCACAACTCAAAGTAGCATTCAGGAAAGTGGTGGCACTATGTCAGGAAGAAGGAGCGCCATATGCTCAAATAGTTCAGATACATAATGAGATGACTCGTGAGCATCTGCTCAGACTTCATCCAATCCTCATAGGTCTATTAGAGCAATCATTATCAGTTGGAGAAGTTGGAATTATTGTTTTGGGCAGTAAGCATTTCAAGAGTTGTTCCTCAACCCCAAGGATGTTACATGATGCATCTGTCGAGAGTCATGCGGAGCGCAGCCCAAGCCTTGGGAATTTGAGATTGATCATGATTGAGCCCCACGGATTGTGCGAATTACATGACTAGTCAGGAGCAGAAATTGTCGCAACCGTCTCACGTCCGATTCCCGAAGTCCGAACCACAAATCCCTACTCCACCGGTAGCCAGACCTCGACGGTCGTCCCTTTCCCTTCGATGGAGCGGATGTGAACTTTGCCTCCTATCTTGTCGATAATCTCCTTCACCACGAAGAGGCCGAGGCCGTTACCCGTCGGCTTGTAACGGGCAGCGTTGGAGCCACGGACGAACTTGCCGAAGATGCGGTTTAAGTCTTCAGGCGGGATACCACAACCGTGATCTTCCACCTCTACAACCGCCCAACAGCCTTTGCAGTGAGCACGCAGCGCAATCGCAGACTTCTCAGGCGAGAAGGTGATGGCATTGCGCAGGAGTTCCCGGAGCACGCCGACGATGACGTTTCGGTCCACTTCCACGAAGATTTTCTCGGTGATATCGACCGCGAGCGTCTGAGAGCGACGAGCGAGGTCGGCTTGCTCGATTTTCGTGACATCATCGAGTATGGAGCGCAGTGTTGTACGCCCCCTCTTGTACGACTGGGAACTGTGACGAATCTGATCAGCCTGCACGAGACCTTCGAAGATGTTCTGGAGAATCTCGATGGCTTCCTGCACGTTGCGACCGTGCGCCCGCACCTCCTCGGGATCGCATGTGTCCTTGCCCGCCGTCTCCTGCAAGTCTTCCTCGTACCACTTGAAGGCGGTCAGCGGTGTGCCGATCTGATGCATGATGAGCTGAAGCAAGCTCGTGCGTTCGTTCTCGAGCTGCATAAGCGCAGCGATGCGTCGATTGGATAGCATCATGTACACGAGACTGGAGAGCAACGCTGCAAGCAGAAGGAAGAGCGTGAGCGCCACGGGGGAGAAGATGCTCGTCGCAAGCTCGTAGTAGCGATCTGCCGACATGTCGATGCCGATGATGCCCGCCACGGACTTGTCCGCACGCCTGATCGGCGCATAACCGGAAATGGCGAATCCCCACTGATCCATCGTAACCGCATCATCGGTCGTCGGTCGAAGGAAGGCTTCCCCCTGCAGTTTCGGAATATCCGTAACATCGTACGGTTCGCCCGGAACGGGAACCACTTCGGACGCATCGAGTGCGCCGCTGCCGTCCTCGTCAAGCTCCGCGAACGATTTGAGGCTGTCGGCATCTACGATGAATCGGAGGATCAAGGGGTCTTCCGTCTGCCGCAGAAGGTAGACGGAATTGATGTTCGGATCCGCATCGAGCACGTCTTTCAACTTGTGAGCAATACTGACGAATTGCAATTTCTGCATGTCCTCCTCCGTACGAATCCTGTCGAGTTCCTCTCCGGTAAAGAGCTGCGCGCTGATCGTCGCAACCGTCTGAAGGCGATCCTTGAGTCTCAGCTCCATTGCAGAGCGTCCTCGTGTATAGAAAAGAATACCGAGGAAGAGGACAACCACGAGCAGAAAACCTGCAGCTGCAATCGTAGAAATGGTTTGATAGTGCGCTCTGATGAACCGGAAAGGGTACATGGAGGAGAAAAGGGATCAGGAGCCGACGGCCCATTCGTAGGTCTCTTTGGAGATGAGTTTTTCCTTGAGAAGGCGCTTGGCATCCTGTTCGAAGGTGAACATCCCCAGCGACCAGCCGGCCTGCAGGACGGACTTCATCTCCTGCACGCGGCTCTCGCGGATAATGTTGCCCACGGCGGGCGTATTGATGAGTAATTCCCTCAGCGCAACGCGTCCCCCACCTTCCTTGGGCAGGAGCCGCTGGGCAAGAATCGCCCGCAACGAGAAGGAGAGCTGTGTGCGGATCTGAGGCTGCTGGTGCGGCGGGAAGACATCGATAATGCGATCCACCGTCTGGATGGAATTGGGTGTGTGAAGCGTGGCAATGACGAGGTGGCCGGTTTCCGCAAGGGTGAGGGCTGCTGCAATCGTTTCAAGATCACGCATTTCGCCGATCATGATGATGTTCGGATCCTGCCGCAGAACGCGCTTGAGAGCCTCGCCGAAAGACAGGAAATCCTCGCCGAGCTCGCGCTGGCGAATGAGGCCCTTGCCGGCCAATTGGATGAACTCGATCGGATCCTCGAGCGTCACAACATTCACTGCACGCGTGGAACGGACATACTTGATGATGGATGCCATCGTCGTGGATTTGCCGGCACCTGTGGGACCAGTGACGAGCAAGAGGCCGTCAGGCAGATTCAGGAGCTTGAGCATCTCCTCGGAGAAGCCGATCTGCTGAAGTTCGGGAATTTCATTGGGGATGATGCGTGCCGCGAGACCGAGGTGACCGCGCTCGAAGTGGCAATTCACACGCAGGCGGATGCCGTTACAAAGCTCGTAGGATGCGTCGATCTCGCGCTCGGTTTTGAGCCTCTGGAAAGTATTCGCTCCAAGCACGCTCTTCACGAAGCTCTCCACAGCCCCGACCGTAAGCTTCTCCTTGCCTTGCTCGATGAGCGCGCCATCGATCCGGAAAACGACAGGACTGCCGACGACGAGGTGCACGTCAGATGCGCCGGCGTCGTTTGCCTTCTGGAAGATCGATTGGGGTGTGAGAGGCATCGGGATAGTATAGCGGTTTTCGGCTGAAGATTCAAGGAAAAGCCTAGCCCCCCTTCCTTCTGCCTCACCCCCTTGATCCCCCTCTCCGATCCACACCGCCTGCCCACCCGGAGAGGGGGAAATCCTTGGTCTTCTGTCGAACGCACGTTATCTTGAGTTCCTTTATGCAAGTTGCAGACACCTCCCGGCAACAACATCAACGGAAGATGCTGTACGCGCGGGGTCCGCGCAAACGAATGACTCAGGCAGAAGCTGTGTTGTGGAATGCCATGCGCAACCGTGAATTTGCTGGTTTATAAATTTCGAAGACAGGCTCCTCTGGAATGGTTCGTCGTGGATTTTCTCTGTATTGATCAAAGTCTGGTCATTGAAATTGATGGAGACATACATGTACAACAACAACGATACGACCGCGAACGGGAGGAGATTCTTCACCGAAAAGGACGCCGTCTCCTGCGCTTCACCAACGATCAAATTCTCCATGACCTCCCCTCTGTTCTGCGCACCATTCAACAAGCATGCCGTCCCTCTCTCCACGCAGGCAGGCGGAGTGGGGAGGGAGAAGGGGTAGGGGGTGAGGCCTTGAGTTAGGCCGCCTTTCGCAATCGCACCACCATCCGGGCGATCTTCTCGGCATCCGTCTCATCGAGCCCACGATCTGTCGCTTCCTCCGCCCAGAAGGATACTGCCTCTTCTTCGAGCTCACGCGGATCTGTTTCTTCCCGATCGTGCAGCTCCTCCATCAGAGAAACGCGCTCGTCCAAGAGCGTGAGGATCTGTCGATCCACCTTCTCGAGTTGTTCCTGTGCTTCCGAAACCATCGTCATCATTGAAAGAAAAGAGTCGGGCGTATCTTCGCCAAGGGGAGACAAAAAGCAATGGAACGACGTTGCTTTTTTGAAAATTTATACCATTTGATGCTTAGAAGAGAGGCGGGAGCAGTTCTCCATACGGATAACTTTGTACAACCAGGGGAAAGGAGGTATGACCTCCCCTCCAGCACTCACCTGCTCTATCCTATCTCCATGAATCGCCGTGAAGCCGAGAGCCGCATCGGGAAGCTGAAGGAGGAGATCAAGCGCCTCAACCGCGCCTACTTCATCGAGAACCGCACGGAAGTGTCCGAAGACGTGCGCGATGCTCTCAAGCAGGAACTCATCGCTCTCGAGAAAGCCTTCCCCGACCTCATCACGCCCGATTCCCCCACCCAGCGCGTGGGCGCGCCGCTCGACGGACGCCTGCCGAAAGTGCGGCACCTCGCACCGAAAGAATCCCTTACGGATGCCTTCTCCGGTGACGATCTTGCCGACTGGATCGACCAGATGCAACGATCTCTCGGGAAAGAGGATCAGCACTTCCAGCTCATCTCCGAACTCAAGATCGATGGTCTGAACATTTCCATGGTGTACAAGAAAGCAAAAGAGGAGCGGCGCTATGATCTTCTGCGAGGTGTGACGCGCGGCAACGGTGTCGAAGGAGAGGATGTCACTCACACCGTCCGCACGATCGATGCGGTGCCCCTGTCTTTTGAAGTGGATCGAAAGGGCACGACGCTTCCGAAGTTTCTCGAGATCTCCGGCGAGGTCTACATGACGAAAGCCGCGCTCAAGAAGATGAACACACACTTGAGTGAAGGGGAGAAATTCGCCAATTGCCGCAATGCCGCGGCAGGCAGCGTACGGCAGTTGGATCCGAAGGTAACCGCGGCGAGAGATCTCAGAATCTTCTGCTACGGCCTGGACCGTGACGGAGCCAATGATGTCGGACTCAAAACTCAGGAAGAGCTCATGGAATTCCTCATGAACTGCGGTTTCCCGGTAAACCGGGAGTACCGGATGTATGGGACCATCAAGGACGCGGAGAAGATGTACGAGCACTTTCGCTCTCACCGTGACAGCCTTCCGTACGACATTGATGGCATCGTGCTCAAAGTGAATGACCGGCGCATTCAGCACGACCTCGGCTCCACGGCCAAGGCGCCTCGCTGGGCACGCGCGTACAAGTTCCCCGCGGAACAGAAGACCGCCCAAGTGCTCTCGATCGGCCTGCAGGTAGGCCGCACCGGCGCCATTACGCCCGTCGCCCACCTCACTCCTACGGCGCTTGCCGGCACGACCGTGACGCGGGCGACGCTCCACAATGCTGATGAGATCAAGCGTCTCGACGTGCGCGTGGGAGATACCGTCATCCTCCAGAAAGCCGGCGACATCATCCCGGAAGTCGTCGAAGTCCTCGGAAACCTGCGCCCGAAGAGTGCCAAACCCTTCCGTTTCCCGACTCATTGCCCCGTGTGCGCTACTGCACTCGTTCGACCGGAGGGCGAGGCAGTGCACCGGTGCCCGAACAAGAAGTGCGGGGGCGTGCGCCAGGAATCCATCGAACATATGGCATCGCGCTACGCCTTCAACATCGAAGGATTGGGCTCGGAAACCGTCGATGCGCTCCTCGCACAGGATCTCATCGAGGATCGAGCGGACATCTTCACGCTCACGGCGGACGATCTCTCTTCCCTGCCCGCCTTCAAGGAGCGCAAGACGGAGAACCTCCTCGCCGCCATCGAGCGCGCGAAGCACGTGGACCTCGATCGATTCCTCTTCGGTCTCGGCATGCGTCACATCGGCCGCGAGACGGCGGAGGCACTGGCCCGCGGCATCGCGTGGCCGTCCAAGAAACTCACGGTCAATCGTGATACAGAAATGCGCGCGCAGGCGTCACTCTTCGGCGCACCGAAGGAGAAAGTGACACTCTTGGGCATCCAGCCGACCGATATCGCGCGTACGCTTACGGAAACCAAGGAGGAGGATATCGCCGGTATTGACGGCATCGGGCCTGTGGTCGCGGAGTCCGTCTTCGAATGGATGCGCGACAAAAGTAATCAGGCACTCCTGCAGAAGATGGAAGCTGCCGGCGTGATCGCCGTGCAAACAGAGGGAAGCCATGCGCCGCAGATCTTCAAAGACATGGTCTTTGTCCTCACGGGGACACTGCCGACTTTGAGCCGCGAGGAAGCCAAGAAGCTCATCAAAGAACGCGGCGGATCTGTGAGTTCGTCCGTGAGCAAGCTCACCAGCTATGTTCTTCTCGGCGAGAATGCGGGAAGCAAGGAAGAGGATGCACGGAAGCTCTCCATCCCCTTCATCGACGAGGCGACGTTCAGGAAGATGATCAAGGAGCCAAACAGCGCAAGTGCTTGAACGCCCGCGATTGCTCCTTTTTCACCCAGCAGCACCCCTCCGTGGGTGCGGCAATACGACCAATGTCTTCCCGACCGCGGCCACGGAGGGCCGCTCTGGGTGTGGAATGTATGGTTTGTTCAATGCAATTTTCAATTATTCCCCCCTGTACGACTCCACGATCGCCCGCAGTTCGGCTTTCTTTGCCAGGTAATCGGCGTAGGTCATCCGATCGTTCGGCGCGGACCCGTAGCTGATCTTCGTCCCGTCGGGCAAGCTCAAGGAAAACCATTCGGAATGCACGGTGAGAAGCTCGCCGGGTCCTTTGGCTTCGTATCCGTACGCAATGTGTTTCTCTCCCTCCACTGTTATCGGTTCGGTCTTCTCTTCGATAGGGTAGCCCACACCCGTCGGACCGCAGGGGGAATAGCGCGCCTGCACATTGATCGGCGCGGAGATATAAACGATAGAGAGCTCCGTCCGGACGGCGATGCAGACTTTGCCCGTCACCTCCGCGAACACATCGTCGATCGTCTTACCTGCCGCGTGCTCATCATCGGGAACCGTGAGCATATCTTTCGGAGCCAAGACGATCACGGCATCCTGCGGAATCTTGATCTGATAGTGGTAGACGTCATTGATATAGGTTTGCCAACCTGACGTATCCGCTGCCGGCGGAACGGTGGCTTTGGAGGAGGCGGGAGGCGATCCGACATCCTCCGGCATGGGGGCGATAGTTTTGCAACCGGCAAGGGCACAGACGGAAAGACCTGTGAGGAGGAGAGGGGTGTAGAAGAGACGCGCCATGGGCATACAGTAGCACAAAACACTATGCCAGACAGATACGCGACGAAGTCCCTGGGACAACCTTCATGGCACATCTGCCGACGACCTGATACAGTTTCCTTTACAGCAACGTACTCCCCTCATCCCCTTTGGCTCCCTACAAGAGAATAACCATGGGGAAATTTGCTTCATTTTTGCGCGATGAGACCGCGATCGATTTGCAGAGCATCCGTACGATTTACGATGTCGGTGCAATGGACGGAAAGGACGCCATGGCATTGAAGAGGCTATTTCCGCACGCCGAGGTATATGCCATCGAAGGATTGAAGGAGAACTTCGACACCTACCTTGCGAAGCGGCGGAACATTCACGGCTTCCATGCTGTGATCGCAGATCATGACGGACAGACCTCCTTCTACAAAAAGAACATGCAGGGACTGCATGGCATCTATGAGCGCAGAGAACTTCCGACAGAAGAGGAGCGCTCCGTTCCGTGCGTCCGGTTGGATACCTTCGTCAGGAGTAACCGCCTGCCTGCCCCTGACCTCATGAAAATCGACGTCGAAGGCGCCACGTTCGATGTCCTAAGCAGCTGCGGGTCCCTGCTGGATGCCGTCAAAGTCCTCCAGATCGAAACAGAAACCATCGAGTATTTTCGAGGACAGAAGCTTCAGAAAGAGGTGTACTGTCTCCTCCGGGAACACGGATTCGACTTGATCCTTGAGATCGTGTGCTGCGATGGCCAGAACGATTCGATCTGGGTTCACAGATCGGTGAAGCGGCGTCCGATCAGCCCTCTTCCTGAAGAAAGAGTCGGTTCACCAGTTGTACGTGATGGGAGAGATGGGTAACACAATGACGCACTACCAGAAATAGCCTCCAATGAGTCCTGGAGGAGGTTCTGGACTTCCATATGAATCTGGTTTACTATTACCATTGCTCTTTCTAATCGTCTCCATTAAGCCCAGCCTTCTCGGTGCCAGTGGGTGCCAGGAAGGCTGGGCTCACATTCCGAGTCCAAGCCTGCCTTGTGCAGATCAGAGACTCTCATGGAGACACTCTTATGGCTTGGGTCTATCTCGTACTAGCGGCAGTAGCGGCTTGCCTATGGATCCAGTGCGGAGCCATTGCGAACAGGATCAGCAGAGGATTGACGAAGACGCCTCCTGCCTTGGTCGACCGTGTCGCGGGTTTCATTGGCGGGCCGCTTGCGCTTATCGCAATACTCATGATGCCGAAGAAGCCATATTAGCTCGGAGAGAGCTGGGGCACCTTAGGGTGTCCAACTCGCCCGCTGGACCCCTCCCGCGGGCTTCTTTTGGCCACTTGCACGCTATTTCATGAACCGAAGGAGCACGACTAGTGCTGCAATCAGAACCCACAGGACCATTCCGCCAAAGTAGAGACGAGGCATAATCAGATCGTAGGGCGTTGATTTGCCCGTCGAATCCACCAGCCTGGCAAATAATCCGGGGCTACCAGACTGCCGCTCAATTTCATCACCCTCCATCTCGCAGTCGTGGATGGTTGCAACCGTACGGCGTTCCATGAACCATGCCACGAACGACGCTGCTATGCCGAGAAGGCAAGGAACAGATGCCAGGTGTTCGAGACGATTCGTCCACAACCAGCCACACGCTATAGCGAGGGCGGCCCAAGTCCCGACAACTCTGGTCAGGCATCGATACCGCCAGTCGATCATGTAACGATAGAAGTCCCAAACTCGGTTGTACTTCGTTTCGGCCGTCAATCCCGCTTTTTCCGTAATCACAGAATCATCGCCCATTGTCGCCTCCTCCGTTGTGGTGTTGGCTACTGCCGATGATTATATCAAGCTCCGATAAGCGCCGCCATTATGCGCAGTACGGCGGCTCGGCGGTGTAGACTGCGCCGGTGATTCTCGTCACCGACGAGCAACGGCAGATCCTGGATGAAGACGGCGTGCCAATGCCGCTCATTGATGGCGATGCCGGCAAGTGCTACATGGTGATGCCTGTTGATTTCTCCAGTGATGGGATGATCTTTCGGGCGCGCATGCCGGGCTTTGCCGCAGTGGCGGAGGCCGACGAAC
>JAQTSD010000045.1 GCA_028711445.1 Candidatus Peribacteraceae bacterium | reverse complement strand
GCCCGCGCCGGTCGATGCGGCGGATGACATGAAGATCATCACGTTCTTTCGCCAGGGTCAGCGCCACTTCCCACGTACGATCCGGTGAGTCGTCGTCGACGATGATGACCTCATGGTCGATGCCTGCAAGCGCCTGCCCGACTCTGGGAAGCAATTCGGGAAGGTTGGCTGCCTCGTTGAAGGTGGGGAGAATGAGGGAAAGCATCATGCGAAAGCATAGGAGGAAAAGAGCTATAATAGCAACAATGCCTGCTCGGCGTACGGTCCTCCTCTGTGCACTCCTCACGACACTTCTCTGTGTGCCGCTCCTGCCGAACCTGTCCCTCTCCGCGCATTTTCTCTCCCGGCGCGTGCGCGAAGCAGCTCCCGATACCCTCGCGCAATTGCGCACACAAGGAATGTGGCTCGTGAATGTGCGATTGAAAGATATTGATGAACGCCCCGATCAGGTGTGCTTCCATTGGGAGTATCTCTACCGCTCGCGCACAACCACACTTCCACTCGAACAGATCACCACCTGCCGATGATGCGACGCCACCTTGAATCTGCCGGCCTCTGGATCGTCATCGTCCTCGGTGTCGCACTCCGAATGACGGATATCGCCTTCCCCGACATCTCAACCGACGAAGCTCAATTCGCACTCGGCGCATCGGCGGCGCAACCACCCCTCGGCATGGCTCTGCTGCGTTTCGCTCAAGAGACCTTCGGCCCATCCGCTGTCGCTGCGCGGAGTGTATCCGTTCTCCTCGGCATCGTCACTTTAGGTGTCATCTACGGAATCGCTCGGCATCTCTTCGACCGGAAGACCGCCCTCATTACGCTCGCCGTCGCAGCGATCTTCCCAAGCCATATTCTCTTCAGCCGTCTCGCATACTTGAGCGTGCCACTCTCCTGCGCATGGCTCGCAATAGTGTGGGCGTATCTGAAAGCGACATCCAAGCAGGAGCCTCTTTGGCTCTTCCTCCTCTTTGTCTTCTCTGTCGCCGCGACACTCATCAAGACACAAGGCCTGCTTCTGCCGGCAACCCTCCTTCTCGGTCGCGCAATCGAGAGGAGAGGGAGTGTCCTTCGTGATCCTGTCATCTGGATCTTGCTTCTGAGCCTTGTCCCGATTGCGCTCTACATTGGCACGCACCCGGGTATCGCAGCCACGTTGCTGCTCTACGGAGGCAACATGTACGGCGTATCGGGATTCTCATCGCGAATCGTCATACTCCTGACAACCTGGTGGCCTGTCCTACTCCTCGTGCTTCCCGCCATAGTCTTTAGTCTCGCGACAATCAGACGTCTCCACTGGCCCGTTTGGATTTTGCTGCTACTCGGTACCACAATCGGCCTCATCCTCGGTCCTGGTCACGAGTACTACACAACGCATCTGGTGTACTGGGCTCTGCCCATAGGCCTGTTATTCGCTCGAATGGCAACGCCGGCACGCGGGCTGCTGCTGACGCTGCTCGTCGCGAATACATGCGCCATCCTCGCTCCACACTCGCTCTTTGTCACGTCATGGACGCACCCGCTCTACCGTGAAGAGGGATACTGGAACACGCACGCCGATCGAATCAATGCGGCTCTCGGCGATGTTGAGAGTGTGATCGCCCTTGGTCCCACGGGGCACCACGTGCGGTGGTATGTGACTGCGCAGGTGCTAGTGGGAAATGAAATGGATATTACCCCTTTCCGCACGAGGCTCTTCATCGTATTCGACCGAAACGAGCTTACAAAAATTCCGCAGGCGACAATCCTCTATGAGGATGAAACACTTGTCATCGCCCGAAAATAGGAAGGTGAAATCATGTGCAATCACACCGCGAGACGCTACCATACCGTTGATGCGAATCCTCGTAACTGGGAGTTCCGGCACAATCGGCACGCGGCTCTGTGAAGCGCTCCTCGGGCAAGGCCACGATGTCATCGGTGTGGACTGGCAGCATAATAAGTGGCACAAGAATATCGATGATCTGACCATCCACAGCGATCTTCGACTGGATGAAACCTTCAAGAAGATCCCAGCGGATGTGGAAGCCATCATTCACCTTGCGGCGAACGCGCGGGTCTACGACCTGGTGGAACAACCCGACCGCGCCCTGGACAATGTCACCACGCTCTTCAATACACTCGAGTTCGCCCGCCGTAACAAGATCCCGCGATTCCTCTTCACTTCATCGCGCGAGACCTACGGCAACATCGATGCGGCAGCGTGTACCGAGGACATGGTACGCATCGAGAACTGCGAGAGTGCATACACAGCGAGCAAGATCGCTGGCGAAGCGTTCGTGGAGGCGTACCGTCGTTGCTACGGCCTCGGAACCGTCACCTTCCGGTTCTCCAACGTCTACGGAATGTACGACGACTCAGATCGCGTTGTCCCGCTCTTCATCCGACACGCGAAGAAGCACGAACCGCTTACGGTCTTTGGTGAGAAGAAATGCCTCGATTTCACGTACATCGACGATACGGTGCGCGGCGTCTGTCTCGCTCTTGAGAAATTTGAAACCGTGCAGGGGGGCACGTACAACATCGCCTACGGCGAAGGGACATCGCTCGTTCACCTTGCGAAGACCCTGAAAGAGCTGCTCTCCAGCCGCTCGGAAATCGTCATCGCGGAGAGCCGGACCGGAGAGGTGGTGCAGTACGTAGCAGACACGAAGAAGGCCCGCGAGAAGCTCGGCTACTCTCCGCAGATTCCATTCGCAGAAGGTATCAGGAAGTCCGTCGAGTGGTACGGACAGTGCGGTGCAGCCTGATCACCGGTTCCCAACTTTGAGCCCTCTCAAAGTCAGCCCGATCGGACGCAGAATCGGTTGGTAGTGTATGAGCACCCACACGACGAACAAGACATCCACCACTGCCGGCGCCACGAAGAAGAGCCATGTTATATCCATACGCTGCGCGAATTGCAGAGCGAAGTAGAACCACTGGAAATGGAGAGTGGCGAGGACGAACGGAGTCCACAGCGGATAGCGCTTGAGGACGGGGATGGAGGCGAAGATGAGCACAAGAACGCCTGCCTGCATGTAGTAATGATTCATCGTGGCGATGAACGCGTTCATGCCGAGGCCGATCACGACTCCGGCGAGCAACGCGAGATAGGTACGCCGATCCGGGAAGTACTCGCGCGGATACAGGAGCGCG
>JAQTSD010000031.1 GCA_028711445.1 Candidatus Peribacteraceae bacterium | reverse complement strand
AAGCCCTGCGCGATACTTTTAGGTTCCTGCTGCCAGTGACGGGCGATTTCTTCCGAGCGGATCCGGCGAGCGGGCAGGTACATGCCAAAACCAACGATGGCCGACTGAGACATCCGATGCAGTTTAGCAGAAAAAGAGCGTCGTAAAGCTATCGAGCCAGTTTTTTGTGGGAAGATGCAAGGGTGTGCGTTGCCTGTGCAGCGAGCAACGAGAGCTCTCCGGCGAGTGCCGCTGCCGCAATCGTCTCGGCGAGCTGTACAGAGGGACGGAGGCTGGTTTTTAGCTTCAGGATCATAGAAAGACATTGCTTCTGTGCCGGAAGCCCCGTCCCCCCGCCACGTACACCCACAAGGAGAGACGGCAACCGGACGGAGATTCGGATTCCCCGATTGGCTTTGGTCACGATCGTATCCGCAAGAGAGCCTTCCACGACGTGCGCGACATCCTGTCCGGTGGCGAGATAGATCGCTGCAATAATATTTGCGACATGGAGATTGGCGCCGATGGCCTCCGCCACCTTCGATCCGACAGTGAGCTTCGCCTTCGCAACTTTCAGAAGTGCGCTTGCGGTGGTCTTGAGGTGAGAAGAAAGAACCTCTTCGGAAATGATCGCCTCTGCTCTCGCCTCGTAGCCGCGCCCGAGACGGTAGGTGCGCTCACTCGGTTTCTTGTCGGAGTCCACGTTGCCGGCGACCGTTACCATCTCCAGTCCTTCGATATACTGCTCGATCCACCGACCAATCGCATCGGCGGCGATGGTTACCATATTCATGCCCATCGCCTCGTCCGTGTCGCAGGCGATCGTAAGGAAAAGGTATGGAGAACGAAGATCGATAGTATAGGAAAGAATATGCAGGTGCTTGCTGGTGGCTTCACCGACAGCTTTCCACGTTTTCGCACTCTTGCGCAGTTGCCGTCCAGCATTTTGCATTTTGCATTTTTTGTCGGCCGCAGTCTTGGTGAAGGCTGGTGCATTTTGCATTCGCAGTGCGATGGAGCGCGTCATGCCGTGATGGATCGACGATGTTCGTACACCGTCGCACTCCGAAAGTGCCTTGCACCCGCGATTGACGCTCGCGACGAGCGCCCCCTCTGTCGTGGCGAGCGGGAGGAAAACGTCCGCTCTCTGTCCGGAGGAGAATCGCACGGCGAGCGGTCCAGCCGCTCCAGCAGGTATGGGTACGTGTCCGAACATCTGCTCGCAATTGTTTTCCTCCGCCGAGCCGAGAGAATGCTGCGATACACGCACGGCGGAAAGATTTGTTTTCAGAGCGCGTTCGATCATGAGCCGCCGCCGCTCGCAGCGATCAGCAGGGGGGAGGTCAGAGGGGAGATGGCGGAGATCCATGCATTGTCATTGTAGAGACACCACGGCGTGGTGTCTCTACGGGGCAAGGAAAAGTGTGTTACACGATCGCCGCCCCCGGTCCCGCATGCGTTTCGAAAACTGTGCACCCTTTCTGCTCTTGGGCGAATGTGCGGATGCGTTGCAGGGACTCGGAGGGGCAGAGCAGGTGAACGGTCGGTCCCGCATCCATTGTGTAGAGGACCGGAACGTGTTCGGATATGCGCAATTCCTCGATAGCCTTGATGATTCTATGGGTATCTTCGGTCAGGTAGTGAAGGGGCGGCGTGCTCGTTTCCATCACGTGATGCATGTCGAGGGCGTCTTCCTCCGTGATCTTCTGCAGTTTCTCGAAGTCGCGCGCAAGGATCGCGGAGATGCACTCCTGCTGTCTGCGCGTGCCAATCGCCTCCACACGTGCGGCGAAGAACGGACTCGTAGAAGCAAGGGAATGACCTTCGGTGGAGCCGATTTTTTTTTCTTCTTTTGAAGGGATCACTACAATGTCATGGAGCGTCCAGTGATCCTCCGGCGCGATCTGCTCGGCAATAGCGCTTGCGATGCCGTTTCCCGTTCCGGTTCGCAACGCCACATAGCCGCCGAAGATGCTGCGGGCGGCGGATCCGGAGCCGAGGCGGCCGATCACGCTCATTTGCATATCAGTGAGGGCGATGACGGGCTCGATGAGGGCGGCGTACGCGCGGGCCAAACAACTGAAGACGGCTGCGGAGGAGGCGAGTCCTACGGCGGAAGGAATGGCGGAACGGATCGTAATGGAAACAGCAGCGGGAATTGCATGCTCGGCACCGAGAGTCTTCAGAAAATTTTTCGTGAGCTCCAGATGCTTTCGGAAACGGTCTATATGCTTGTCTGTCAATTCTTTGCGCAATCCATCTGCCTCGAATGAGCGGATCGTAAGCTCATCGGCGAAATTGACATCAATCTCCACGCTCGGTGAGGAGAGAGACATGGATAGGGAGTCGGCAGCAGGGAGCCTGAGCTCGTTATTGCGATTGCCCCAGTACTTGATGAGCGCGATATTCGGTGTGGAACGAGCAGTAACCATAAGACTGCCTAAGAGGAGGAAAGGGGGTAGACGGAGATGATCGCAGAGTCGTGTCGAGGCGCAATGTAGCGGATGGACTGTTCCGTTGCACCTATAGCAAGCACGATTCCGCCTCCTCCGGAGCGCCCCCCCGCGCCGATCACCTTCGCCGCGCCGCCCGCATTCTCGATATCGGCGACGAGCTCACGAACGTGTGCAGGGACGACGCCGAGAGCGACTTGGGCGCGGTGGTGATCGGCGATGATCTCTCTCAGTTGTAACCCGCCGTTTCCGGTTACGGATTGGAGACGCTGCGTGCAGTTACCAATCGTCTCGAATGCATGTTTTGCCGTCGGATCCTCTGCACGGCTGCGTACCCATGCGACGAGCTCGTTCGTCGTTTCCTTCGGCTTGCCGGTATCGATGAGTATTGCATTTTGCAAAAGGTCCGGTGGCAGAGCAATTGATTGGGGTGTGTGATCTCTTTGGTACAGGAGCGCTCGTTCTTGCCAGATGACGGCGAAATCGATGCCGCTGTTTCCTGGATTCACTTTGTCTTCGATGGCGAGCGCGTCATCCTTGCAGTCGGGACCGAGGAAGCAGCGAGCGACCGCGATCACGAGTGCCGTCGAAGATCCCATTCCACGCTGAAGAGGAATCGCGCTCACGATGGTCAGGACGCCGCGATGCGGCTCCATTTTGCGCTCGCAGCATTCCACGATCTTTTGCAGATACGCGTTCCATTGACTGTCGGCGTCGTTATTCCCTTCCCAATCGGTCATGATGCCGTGCAGCTTCTCATCGGAATCGAATGTCGCTTCCAGCCGCTGCGGGGAAGGGATGGCGATTCCCGGATAGCCGAATATAACGGCGTACTCGCCGGTAAGGATGATTTTGCCGGGGACGGAAATGGAGTGATTCATGCACCGAATCGACGTGAACGTGCGGCGAAGGCATCTATCGCCCTCTTCAAGTCTTCTGCACGAAAATCCGGGAAAAGCTTCGGCGAAAACTCCCACTCCGCGTACACGGACTGCCAGAGCGCGAAATTACTCGTGCGCATCTCTCCCGAAGTGCGGACGATGAGGTCCATGTCTTTCAGTTCCGGATGATCGAGGTGCGCGCGGATGGACTCATCGGATGCGTCCTGTCCCTTGAGCTTCGCCATTGCACGTACAACCTCGTCTTTCCCTCCGTAATCGATAGCCAGATGGAGTGTAAATTCCTTCTGGTTTATGGTCTTTCGTTCCACCTCTTCGATGAGCTTCGCGAGCGTCGGCGGGAATCGGTCACGCCGTCCGGAATGCGCGAAGCGCGTCTTGCGTTCGAGGAATCCCTTCCACTCTTTTTGCAGATAGGACTCGAGCATGCTCATAAGCTTGCCCACTTCCTCACTCTCGCGCCTCCAATTCTCCGTGGAGAAGCACCAGACGGTTAGAGTGCCGATGCGCGGGTCTTCCCGGCACCACTGCGTGATCTCCTTAAAATTCTCAATCGCTTGTTCGTGTCCCTTCCACGGCTGGAGACCCTGCGCCCGCGCCCATCGGCGGTTGCCGTCGGGGATGATGGCGATGTGCAGCTTGTCAGCCTCTTCCATGTGCAGATCGGAGAACGATATCCAGAGCGGGTTTCAGCCACGGGCCATAACGATCGGAATGGGCGGCAAGATCCGATTGTAGCGTATCGATGGCCATCCACTTCAGCTCTTCGATTTCAGTCGGATCGGGATGCATCTCAATGTCCTGTTCGACTTTCCCGATCAGCACGGTGTCGTATTCGTGCTCGCTGCCCTTGCCGTGAGGATCGTTTGCTTGATACGTAAATGAGCCCACGGGCGTGAGATCGCACGTAAAACCGCATTCCTCCTTCAGGCGTTTTCGTGCCGCATCTTCGATGGACTCTCCTTTCTGCGGATGGGAGCAACACGTATTGCCCCAGAGACCGTCGAAGAGGAGCTTCTCACTGCTTCGTTTCTGTAGCAGTACCTTCGTGCGATCTTCGCTGAACACGAAAATAGAAAATGCGAGGTGCAACTTTCCATTACCTCGATGCGCCTCCTCGATGGAGGCGCTCCTCAGAGGCTGCCCCTTTGCGTCGCAGAGCACGACAGAGCGCATGGGGGCACTGTGCCGTTGTGAGGAAGCAGACGCAATGAAAAAACGTTTCAATGATGCCCATTGCATCCTTCCCCTCATTTTGTATAGTGCAAAAGTATGTCGTTTACTGACCTGCTTTCATACGAATTCTGGGATAATACCGTAAAGCAGTATATCGTCGCATTCACCACCTTCATTGTTATTGCGGTGGTGTTGGCAGTGACGGTGAGAATTCTTGCGCACAGAGCACGTATCTATGCAGAGCGGACTGTAACGCGTATCGATGATTTTCTTCTCGATATTTTTGAGGGAATCGGTTTGCCGTTCAATGTACTCACAGCCCTCTTCATGGCGAGCCAGATGCTCATACTCCCTTCTCTTGTACGCATGGTGATTCAAGGAGCATTTCTCCTCATTGTTGTGTACGAAATGGTGCGTATTGTTGAGCGTAGCATTTTATTTGTTTTGTCCAGACGGAATCGTAAAGACGGCGAGACGATTGGCGAACGCAAACGTCTCTCGGCCATCTTCTCTTTCGTGATCCGTATCATCCTGTGGTCGTTTGGATTTCTTCTCATTCTGTCCAATCTTGGTGTCAATGTCACTTCGCTGATCGCGGGGGTAGGTATCGGAGGAATTGCTATTTCCCTTGCACTTCAGAATATTCTCGGCGATATGTTCAGCTCGTTCTCCCTCATTATCGATAAGCCCTTCGAAGAAGGGGATTTCATTATTGTCGGAGATCATATGGGGGTGGTGAAACGCATTGGTCTCAAGACCACGCGCCTCGAAGCTCTTAAGGGAGAGGAGATCGTTATCTCGAATACGGAGCTCACGAGCAGCCGAGTGCGCAATTTTCGAAAGATGCAGCGGCGGCGCGTCTGTGTGACAATTGGCGTGACGTATGGCACCTCTCTTGAAAAACTCAAACGCATTCCGGATATCATCCGCCGAGTCATCCGAGGTACCGAAGGTGTGGAATTCGATCGCGCACATTTGCGGGAATTCGGTGATTACAGTCTGAACTTCGAAGTGGTCTATTACATTTTGAGCGGAGACTACACGATGTACATGGATCTTCAGCAGAGCATCAATTTTACCATCCTTACCGAATTTGAGCGTGAGGGGATCGGTATTGCGTTTCCCACACGCACGATTCACCTTGCTGTGGGAGGATCTGCTTCTCCATCATTGTGAATTCGTTCCTTCTGAAGATGAATTTTGAATTGTGTGGAGGATTTGGTGGTTTTTAGGTGTGCTGATACAGTTTCAGTATGAACAAGAGAAACATCTTCTACTGGTCTCTCTACGACTTCGCGAACTCGATATTCATGATCGTGTTCTTCCTGTATTTCGCGCAGTGGCTCGTCGTGGACAAGGGCGTGGCGGACTTTTGGTATAATGCTATCTTTGCTGTCGGTTCGGTGTTGCTGCTTGTGACTGCTCCGATTCTGGGGGGCATTGCCGACAAAACTCAGAGCCAGCATCGGTGCCTGAATGTCATCACAATCCTTACCGTTCTCTCTGTATTGGTTGTGACGTACATCGCGCTCTTCTCTCCACAAAAGGTCTTTTTGGCGGCACTTTTCTTCCTCATCACGAACTACTTCTATCAATTCTCCTTCGTGTTCTACAATGCGCTCCTTCATGACATTGCGCCGCCGGAGCGATGGGGGTGGGTATCGGGAGTCGGGCAAGCTGGCAATTGGTTGGGGCAAATCGTCGGACTTCTCATTGCTTTGCCCTTTGCGAGTGGCGCGGTCTATCTGGTGGGAGCGACGGGCCGCGCCCAGACATTTTTTCCGTCGGTGATCCTCTTCGTCGTTCTCGCCTTGCCAATGCTTCTGCTCTTCCGCTTGCCCCGTTCGGTGTCGCAGCCGGTACGTATCGACGTGAGAGAAGAATACAGAAGTCAATGGCATCAATTGAAGGAACTCGTGAAGACTCCTGACATGAAGTTGTTCCTTCTCGCATACTTTTTCTTCAATGATGCAGTCGTCACTGCTGCCAATAATTTCCCCATCTATATGCAGAATGTCTTTGAGGTTTCTGACAGTACCAAATCGGCAGTTTTGGTGGGCATCCTTGTCACGTCGGTTGTCGGTGCCCTCTGTTCGGGTTGGGTCGCGGATACCATTGGACTCAAGAAGACTCTGATCAGCATCTTGTTTGGTTTCGCAGTCATCTTTCCGGCTCTTGGTATGGTGAATCATTTGCCGACGTTCATCGTCGTCACGATGTTGATGGGATTCTTCTATGGTTCCATCTGGACCGTGACGCGTGCAGTGATGACGACACTGACACCGAAGGAAAAGCTGAACTTCGGATTCAGTTACTACACGATCGCGGAGCGAGTTTCCACCTTTGTCGGGCCTCTTACATGGGGCCTGATCACATCGCTTCTCGTCGACCTTGGGTCGATGCGCTATCGACTTGCAGTCATCTCTATCACATTCTTCGTTTTGGTTGGACTGTACTTTGTTGATAGGATGCACATGGATGCACTTTCGTGCGATTCCTGAGGTGCATTTCCCACTCTTCACGCTATCTGCCAAAGGTGATTTCCAGTACCGTATCCATCCATGGAGGCGCTCCTTGCGATCGTTGGTGATCTTCGGCAGTGGGGGGCAGCCGCATATTGGCTCGTCTTTCTCATACCTTTTCTCGAATCGTTCGTCTTCACAGGGGCGTTTGTGCCGGGAACGGTTGTCGTGATCATTTTGGGAGGATTTGCCGCTCACGGCATGTACGAATTCTGGCATCTTGCAGCGTTTTGCACGGCCGGAGCGGTCATTGGAGACGGCGTGAGCTATGAGTTGGGAACGAGAGGGCAGGTGTTCCTGCGCGACCGGCCGTGGCTTCGTCATCAGGTCGAGCGGGCGCAGCCGTTCTTTCGGGCTCATCAGAGCAAGAGCATTCTCATTGGTCGTTTCGTTGGCCCTGTTCGCCCATTCGTTCCGTTTGTTGCGGGCATTGCGGGGATGCATCGCATCTCTTTCTATAGTGCCAATGTCTTGAGCGCTGTCGTGTGGGCACTCTTCCACCTTGGGCTTGGGTATGTCTTCGGTACCGCATGGAAAGTAGCGCTCCTGTGGTCCACGCGTGCGGGCCTCTTCCTCCTCATCTTTTTCGTTATGCTTGCCGTACTCCTCTGGCTCTGGCGCTGGGTGGCAGAGCGCGGCAGGGGGGTCTTCGCGACTCTCTGGGCATGGATCGCAACGCAGTGGAGCGCGTTCATCAGACGTCCCGCTGTCCATGCGTGGATCCTGCGGCATCCCCGCATTATTCGCGCTATCGCGGAGCGCACTTCCATGACGCATTTCATAGGTCTCCCTTTGAGTCTCCTGCTCCTTGCGATCTTCACGAGTCTCGTCGCGCTTTCCCATGTAGTCGAGGACTACGTGACTGGCGATATGCTGGCGACGGTGGATGTGCAGCTGGCGAACCTCCTCCTTGCGTTTCGCACGCGTGAACTGCTCTCCTTCTTCTACGAGATCACCCTCCTTGCTCAGTGGCAGATGATTGTTGCGGTAGGTGTGTTTCTTACCTTTATTCTGTGGCGGCAGCGCGAGCGCTTCTTACTTCTTGCATTCTGGGTGGCCGTTGCCGGCAGCGAGGCTGTAACAACTCTTGCGAAGGTGGTCTTCCACCGACCGCGTCCCGACGGGCTGCTCCCTGCCATCTTCGAACGCACCTACGCATTTCCGAGCGGGCATGCGACTGCCGTCGTCGCTTTCTACGGAACTCTCGCGTACATAGTCATTCGAACGCGTGCACGTTGGCGCGTGAAAGTCGGTGCCGCCTTCCTCATGGTTCTTCTCATTTTCCTCGTGGATGTAAGTCGCCTCTACCTCGGCGTCCATTACCTGAGTGATGTCCTCTCAGGGAATCTTGTCGGTTTCACAATTCTCCTCTTCGCCGTCAGTGCCGCGGAGTGGCTCACTGCGCGCATGGGTCGCGTATCCGCAGAGTCCGCGTGCCTCCGCACGCCGTTTCTGGGTATCGCGGTGGTCATGGTGATCACTATGGCTTTCATGACTGCGTTTCTGCATCCGCGATGGAGCGGGCTGAAAATGCGTTGGCAGGACAGGGGACAAATCCAGTCTTGGAATGTTCTGCGACTCTTTGATGAGGCGCTCCCCCGCGTTACCGAGACGCTCATTGGCACTGAGCAGGAGCCTGTCAATATCATCATCGTCGGCGAACGACAATGTCTCGTTGCTGCTTTTGGGGAGGCTGGTTGGGACTTGGCAGATAACATCTCTCTTCAGTCTTCTCTGCAGCTCGTGCGCAAATTTCTCTTAGATGAACCGTATATCCATGAGCCCATGATTCCCGCCTTCTATGACACGCATCCTCACGACATTGCCTTCGAACAATTCACGCAGAAGCGCGCAGTACACACACGCCACCACATCCGCCTATGGCAGACGCGGTACAGAACACCACAGGGTGCCGTCTTCGTCGGAGCAGCGAGCTTCGACATAGGTACGAAATGGGGGATCGCACACTCCATCGCTCCCGCTATCGATGAGGAGCGCGACAATTTGGTGGCCAGTCTGCGGCGTACTGGTCAGATTGCACACGTGGAAACGGTTCCCTTCACCGAGCCGATTGTGAAAAATGCAGATGACGCCGACTTCTACACGGATGGGAGAGTAGTGTATCTCATCCTCAATGGGTGCTCGGGGACGTAGGAGCGTCGGCGCTTGCGTCGTGGTTGTTTGGCCTCCGGAAATCCGCAATCGATTGCACGTCCGGGAATGCCTCGTGGGCCACGATGATCGCTGCGATTTTCGCCGCTGTCTCCTGTGCGGAGAGCCCGCACAATTCCCCGTCCGTCATCCCTTCCTGAGCGACTGCATCACTCTCAATCAAGGCATCGGTGATCTGTCTGAGAAGTCCTCTCAGTGCTTCCGTTTGCTGAGCGAGGCGTCGATTCTCCCTATTCCGAAGGGCGAAGTGATACTGCCGCGGGTCCGTGCGCTTCCACTCTGCTTTCTGCTTCTCCTTGTCCTCTCTCTGGCGCGCTTCTGCCAGCCCTCTCAGTCCCACTGTGAAGATTTTCTCGCAGGCGAATAAGAATGTTTCCTCTGGGTCATTGAAGAGAGGCTGCCGGTCTTCCAAGGAGTATCGCATAGCTCGGATGATGGCCTCATCGAGGCGCGCTGCTCCTCCAGCCATGGATGGGATGAATTCCTTTGGAAGTGTCATGCGAATTTCACGGAGTCGTTGTTGTCTCGTCTGATCCGGCAGTGCTTGGAATTCTTTCCGCTCGCTCTCGGAGAGACCATAGTGCATCAGGAGATGAGGATCATCGAAGTTCACACTCGCGCGCAGTGCTGCGCTGCATGACATTTCTTCTTGATAACATCGGACAACTGTATGGAGGAGCTCGGTACTCATGGGAGTATTCGATTGCAACATGAGGGTGAATTCGTCACCACCTGCAACGAGCGGGGTGACGCGAATGGCGCACTCTCTTTCCAACCATTGGCGTGTGACGGTTTCGGTGTCGAGTAGGAGATGCGTGATTTTTTTCAGGTGGTTTCCGCCGTTGCTTTGGCTCGTGCAATCGTTGATCGCTTTCTGGCAGTTATTGTCGAAGAAGATCAGTGCAATCCTCTGACAGTGTTCGAGCGATGGATTCTTCATCACAATGGTTTCGAGCTCTTGCGTGAGTTGGAACATACCGTACTCGATGCTCTGAATGGGGTACCCCGGTGTCGAGTACGGATGGTGCCACCGTCCTCTCAATGCGAATGCGAGCTTACGCTCCTCCACCGCACGATATGCAGTCTCCAACTGGCCGTCTTTCCATCCATTGAGGTGAGCGCGGTCCTGAAGTTTCTTGCGGTAGGATCGCAGGAGGATGCTGAGGTTTTTTCGCACCGATGGGTTGAAGATATCCCATCGCCAGGTGGTGTGGCACGCATCAGGTCGTTGGTGGAACTGGTCATCGTGGAGTCCACGGAGGTACTGCAGTGCGAGCGGGAGAAGGTACGCGCGGTTGTCCGGTGATTCGAGCATGCGCTCCGGCATGGTATGCGGTGAGAAAAGACCAAAAACTTGCCCGATCTCTTCGAGTCGGAGAGGGGAGAGGATAACAGAAAGAGTTTAAGAGTACATTAATAAGTTGTCTTGTCAAGTTTCGTTCACTTCGCTGCCCGCAGGCCGTCGAGAGAATTTCTTATTGGTTACCACTCGATGAGCACCAGACTTACGAGGCCGAGCACAATGCCGATTTTATTGAGGAGTGAGAGGTGTTCGTGGAAGAGAACGACACCGGGAATGGCGGTGATAGTCATGCGTAATGGAAGAGAGCATCATTCCGTCGTCTCTCCATTAAATTCGTCGGCTGTGTCCTTCAGGGCGTCTGCCTTCGAGGGGTGCACTCTGCCGTCGATGTGCTCGGGAGGGGAGTAGATCGTGTAGAGCTTCAGGGCCTCGGTCTTCGACGTATTGATGACGTTGTGCCGCGTGCCGGCGGGAATCACGACGGCATCGTCGTCGTGCATCGGGTGCGAAACACCGTCGAGGATTGCGAGAGCTTCCCCCTTCTCGATGCGGATAAACTGATCGAGCGTGTGCACTTCTTCACCGATCTCCTCGCCAGGGCGGATACTCATGACGACGAGCTGACTATGTTTGGCCGTGTAGAGCACGCGGCGGAAATTCGCGTTCTCGATGGTGGCTTGTTCGATGTTCGTGATGAAGCCTTTCATAGAAGAAGAGGGGAGAGGAACATCATTGTAGCAGAGTCTTTACGATGATGAAGTTTCCGTGTTCACCTAAAATTTCATAAGAATAGGTGAGAAGAATTAAGGATTCGATATATCGAAAGAATACATATCAACCAAATGTTGATCTGTTCCATAGCGCTTCTTCGCAGTCCGGAGAAGATCGCCCCAATCCTTGGAGGTAGCCGAACCGTATTGTGCATAGAGAGCTTTCACCGGATCGGCAGCAGTGATACTGACGGCATGTTTGAATCCCGCTTCTTGGATCCGCTCAAGCACGTTTTCCAGCAGCATTCTTCCATAGCCCGAGTTCTGGTGATTCTCTCCGACGGCGAAACCGCCGATCATAGCCGTTTCGGGATCGTTTTTGAGGGCATCGAAATACACAACGCCGACCAACAGATTTCTCTGTCTGAGAGCCAAAGTCGTCGGGAGAAGTCGGTTGATCTCTCGTAAATTGAGTGGTTTGAGAAAGGGTACGCCAGTGGGAGTTTTTGCCTCCGAGCATTCAGCTCTCAGTGCGGAGATCTCATGGAGTTGTTCCGTGCCAGCCGGGAAGTCCAACAGAAGAAATGGTTCCTTTTCGATGAGCGTTCCACTACCGGTTCTCGTGAAGAGTTCTTCCAGCAGAGCTGTTGTTTTTGCTCGCACAACATGTACCTGCGGTACTCCGTATGTCAGTGCCTCGAGGATAGCCTTGAGTTTGGGCAGCATTCCTTCGTCGATCACGAACTGTCCTTCCGCGTTTTGCAGCCGGATCAAATGAAAGAGCTCATAGAAATCCAAAAAATCGATCTTTTTCAATGTTCCGCTTTTTCCGGGTTTCATGATTCCTTCTGCATTGGTATACATGATCAGCTTTTTAGCCTCTGTCGCCGCTGCTGCCCTTGCGGCTACATCGTCGGCATTCACATTCAGGGTGTTTCCTGACGAGTCCGTTCCCCCGAAAGGCAGGATGGCGAGTTTTCCTTGATCAAGAACACGCCGGATCACCTCATGATCAATGTTAACGATCCCGCCTGTTTCTTTGTGGCCGTCCAGCAGTCGTGTCGCATGCGTCACGGAGTGCGGCAAAACTTCAAAAGGAATACCCATTTCCTGACAATCGTGAGAGAACACTTCGCTGATTGTTTTGATCGCCTGTTCGATATGCGGAATATCTTTCTTCGGCGTAATCCGAAGATGGGTGACGGAATGTTCCAGTTTTTCGCCGAGAGCTTTATTCAGACTCCCGCCTGCGCCGCTGATGAGGAGGGATCGCACATGATGCCGCATGAGCTCGCTGATGCCGCAGAGAACTTCTCTGCGGATATCCGCATTTTCAAGACCAGATCCTGAAACTTTGTGCGCGACGACTTGTCCCGCGAGCTCGTGTTCGAAGTATGATGCAATCGGTGTTGGAAGAGAGGAGGACATGATGGGTGGGAGAATGGAAATACGGTTGTACAGCACGAGGAACGTCTCCACGGAGAGCGAGCTGTCGGTTTTTGCGTATGCATCAGCCCGCTCTCTTCGTGGAGGAGGTACGACATCGACGCACTGTGGTGGTGAGGAAAGGAATCATGAGGACAGGAAAAACATCCCTGAAGGCGTATGTTTCAGAGGAGACGTTCCGGACAGATATGGCTTTAGGCCGTCACCTCTGAAAGAGTGCGGCAGCGACGGATATTATTGGCGAC
>JAQTSD010000005.1 GCA_028711445.1 Candidatus Peribacteraceae bacterium | reverse complement strand
GGGGGTAATTCATATCGTGCAATCACATAGGGCAAGAAGATTCTTGCCCTATGTTTGTAATTGATACTTATCTTCAACCACTCGGAGCATTTGCTCGCATATGAGTTCTTCCACGATCATCCTCAGCCACGCGCGATGATGCCTCGGTGACCAATCGATGCAGATGCGCCGTCCCAATGCATCCAAGGAAAGGCCCGCAAACTCGTCGCGCAATTCCTCCACGATCCGCCCGCGGATGATGCGGTTGGGGACGAAACGCCCGCCGATGATGCGGCCGGGCTCGGACTTGGAAGTGCGGCGCCGTTCGCTCGGTGTCATCCTGAGACGCCGCTCCCACACTTGCGGCGTCGTCTTCATGAGTTTCAACCGCGTGAGCGGGCAGAGATGCCAGCGAGGGTTGGTTTTCGTTTGAATAATTGAGCCGAAGTCCATCAATGCTGCATGCCAATTGGCGGCATCGCGAGGCGGGCGGGACTCGTCCTTCGACGGGCTCAGGATGACACAGAGCGAGTCCCGCCCGCCTTTACCGCATGCCATTTCCAATACCTTCCCCGCCAACCTCAGAAGTTGCCGATCTCCGATGCGAAAACTCTCATCGGGATTCTCTGGTCCATAGAACGTGCGATGAAGAATCCGGCGGATGTTCGTGTCGATGCAGGGGGTGGGGATATTGAAGGCAAAATTACGAATGGCAGCCGCCGTATAAGAGCCGATGCCCTTGATGCTCCGCAATGCAATCATCTCCTGCGGGAAGACACCGTCGAAGCGTTCCACAATGGCTTTCGCCGCATCCCGCAACCGAAGAGCTCGCCTGTTGTAGCCCATTCCCCGCCACGCGAAGAGCACGTCGCGATTCGATGCTTCCGCAAGCGAAGCGGGTGTTGAGAAGCGCTCAAGGAAAGCTCGATAAATTACCTTCACCCGTTCTACCTGCGTCTGTTGAAGCATCACCTCCGAAACGAGAATCCGGTACGCGCGCTCGGTATCATCCGCTATCGCAAGATCTCGCCACGGGAGCGTGCGCTTATGCGATGCATACCACTCCCAGATCACATTCACGAAGCCGGCCATGCGTTCACGGACATGCACAGCAACAGTGTACAGTGTCTCCGAGTGGCAGAAAGAAACCCATATTTCACGTTTGATCCTGTTGACTCCTCTTGCAGTTCTCCCTAGACTGCCGCGCGAGAGGAGGTTACCTCCTCGATGTTTCCATCTGCTTCTTTTCTTTTTCCCTCCTTGACTATGGCAGAGAGCAAGAAATTCAATCGTAGCAAGACGCACGTGAACGTCGGTACCATCGGTCACGTCGACCATGGGAAGACGACCCTCACGGCCGCCCTATCTCTCAACTTCTCGCCGGAAGGAGAGAAGAAAGATTACGCTTCCATCGACAATGCCCCTGAAGAGCGCGAGCGCGGAATCACGATCAACACTGCGCACGTGGAGTATGAGTCCGACAAACGTCACTATGCGCACGTGGACTGCCCGGGGCATGCCGACTACGTGAAGAACATGATTACAGGCGCCGCTCAGATGGACGCAGCCATCCTCGTGGTCTCCGCCGCTGACGGCCCAATGCCGCAGACCCGCGAGCACATCCTGCTCGCCCGCCAGGTGAACGTTCCGTACATCGTCGTCTTCCTAAACAAGGTGGACATGGTCTCCGATCCGGAGCTCATCGATCTGGTTGAAACGGAGATTCGCGAACTTTTGACGAAGTACGAGTTCCCAGGTGAGAAGACCCCGATCATCCGCGGTTCCGCACTCAAAGCTCTCGAAGGTGATGCCACGCAGATCGCCAAGCTTAAGGAGCTTCTCGATGTTCTCGATTCCTTCATTCCCGATCCCAAGCGCGAGACAGACAAGCCCTTCCTCATGTCTGTGGAAGACGTCTTCTCCATCAAGGGTCGCGGTACCGTCGCCACGGGCCGCATCGAGCAAGGAAAAATCAAGGTGAATGAAGAAGTGGAGCTCATCGGCATCCATGACACCCGCAAAGTGGTGGTGACAGGCGTGGAGATGTTCCACAAACTGCTCGACGAGGGTCTCGCCGGTGACAACGTTGGTCTTCTGCTGCGTGGTATCGAGCGCGATGACATCGAACGCGGACAGGTTCTTGCGAAGCCAGGTTCTATCACACCGCACACGAATTTCGAAGCTGAAATGTACGTGCTCACGAAGGAGGAAGGTGGCCGTCATACGCCGTTCTTCAAGGGCTACAAGCCGCAATTCTACATCCGCACAACGGATGTTACCGGCACCGTCGAACTCCCGGCCAATGTGGAGATGGTTATGCCGGGCGATGAAGTGAAGTTTATTGTGACTCTCGGCTGCCCGATCGCTCTCGACACCGGTACCCGCTTCGCCATCCGTGAAGGCGGTCGCACCGTCGGAGCTGGCGTCGTGACCAAGATCCTCAAGTAAGCGTTCGGAGATTTTCCCTCTCCTTCGGCCCCCGCTCTTTCCCCCTTTCGTCCCATGAGTCCTGCCAAGAAACCAGCAGCGAAATCCTCCGCCTCCAAGAAGGCGAAACCTGCTGCGAAGAAGACAGACAAAGGCACAAAGAAGGGGGTAAAGAAAGAAGCCTTGAAGAAGTCGGAACCAACGAAGAAGGAGGCGGCTGTCACCAAAGATCAGCCCACACTCTTCGATCCGTCCCCCAAACGCGCAGGAGCCGCCAAGAAGCCTGAGGCGAAGGTCTCTTCCATTCGCATCCGCTTGAGTGCTTTCGACCACGTGGTTCTCGACGAGGCTGCAGCGAAGATCGTGGATACGGCGGAACGCAGCGGCGCAGTGGTTCACGGTCCGATCCCGCTCCCCACTAAAATTCGCAAGTTTACCGTGAACCGTTCCACGTTCGTCCACAAAGACGCGCGCGATCAGTTCGAAATGCGCACACATAGACGCCTGATCGACCTTACCGAAACCACGTTCAAGACCATCGAGAGTTTGCAGAACCTCAGTTTGCCCTCGGGTGTGGATATTGAAATCAAGATGGGCTAGCCTCACCTCACGGTGATCATCGACGTCATGTTCGTCGAGCTCACCATCTTTTGAATCTATACTTTGTGGATGGCTTCTTAATGATCCAGCGAAGCGCTGGTCTCGTGGGCCCCGCGCTGGAGCCGCACCTTTGATTTGAAGGGAGGGGTGGGCTCGTGGGCGGGACACCGTAAGTGTCTCTCTCATGCTTCCTTACTTCCACCCCTTCTCTTTGAGCCCAGCCTTCGCAGCAGCTTGTTCGGCGCGCTGCTTGGAGTTCCCTGTACCCCGTGCCACTTCTTCTTCACCAATAAAGACCGCACTCGTGAATTGCTTGTTGTGATCGGGCCCGTGTTCATGCACCACCTTGTAGTGTGGGGTAATACCAAAGAGCTCCTGAGATCGCTCCTGGAAGACGCTCTTCTCGTCACGATCCTTTCCCTGCGCAAGAAGCCTCTCGAGTCGGATGAGAATGAATTCGTCACAGAAACGCTTAGCCTCTTGGAAACCTCGATCGAGAAATATGGCGCCGATGAGGGCTTCGAGGGCATTAGCGAGCGTCGATGCTTTTTGGCGTCCGCCGCTGGCCTCCTCCCCCCTACTCAAGAAAAGGTATTCCCCCAGCTTCAGATCTTGAGCCACTGAAGCAAGATGCTCACCCTTTACGAGAGCCGCGCGCCAGTTGGTAAGCTCCCCTTCCGATTTGTCCTGGTACTGAAAAAGATATTCCGTAGCCACCAGCTCGAGAACAGCATCGCCGAGGAACTCGAATCGTTCGTTATGACGCTTAGTGGAACCCCCGCGCACAGCACTCCGATGCGTGAGTGCCTCCACGAGAATCTCCTTATCACGGAAGATGATGCCAATGGCCTTTTCCAGATGCACAAACGAAGCAGGATTCGTCATACGAAAGAAGTGTAGGGGGAAAAGTATGACGAGGGAAGATGAGTGAAATCTATCTATGTGCAATCGCATTCAGTACGCCATTCACAAACTTTCCACTTTCGTCCGTGCCATACTCCTTGGCAATCTCGATTGCTTCGTTCATGGCCACAGCCGGAGGAGCGTCGTGCGCAAAGAGAAGCTCATACGCCCCAATGAGCAACGCACAGCGGGAAATCGGATCCATACGCTCATAAGACCATCCAGGTGCATGCTCTTCCACCGTTCGCTTCAGCTCTGCATACTTCGAGAGGACTCCATCCAAGATCTTACGCGCAAACTCCTCATCGACCGCTCCGAGTTCACGGATATTACGCACGAGAGAATCCTCCGCGGCTATCCCCGGCCTGCGCTCCGTCTCGAAGAGAACCTGCATGACAGCGATGCGCGATAGGTGGCGACGACGGGCCATGGTCTTATGGTAGCAGATTGAATATCAAAGCGGGCTCAAGCCTTAATCCTTGTAATGCCCTTCAGGGCTTTCTCCGCCTTGCTCTTGGACTCAGCCACCGGTGCGTACGGAGAGTTCAGCTTGTTGGTCAGCCTGCGAATCTCGCTGCGCATGTAAACGCCGAACTGTGTGCGTCCCCTGCTCTTCTCGCGTCGCTTCTTTGGGGTAGGTCTCTTGGACATAGCGGGCCAAGAGTAAAGGAGAGACAGAGGTATTGCAAAGAAAAAGTGGAGGAATGGAAGAACAAAAAATAAGCCTAAGGCATGCACGATCCTCGCAGTTCTACCTTCTGTTTCCCGACACAGCCACCATGAAGCGCAGGATAGAGAGGAACAGATTGAAGATATCGAGATAGAGGCTTAGAGCCATCAAAAAGGGGTTCGCCCCAAGACGAGCGAGGCGCTGAATGCGTTGGACGTCGTATGCCGTGAAGACTGCGAAGAGCACGATACTCAAACCGGATAGAACCATCTCCATGCCTGTCGTTCGCAAGGACGCGAAGAAAATTTGTAGAATTCCGAAAAAGAGTAGCCCCAAGAGCATGAGGAGAAGCACGCGTCCCAAGAACGAAAGATCCCACTTCGTGGTCGATGCGAAGATCGCGGCAGCTCCGGCCATAAAAGTCGTCGCAAGCACCGCGTTGAAAAGGATTGCCCCACCGTTGGCATACCCCGTGAGAACAGCGATGAGATACGGCGTCACGGTGACGCCAGAGAGCAGAGGAAATGCCCCGAAGAGAATGATGTTGAGCGGCGAGCGATCCATCCACAGGCGCGCAGTGAAGATGAGGATGAGCTCCGCGACGAGAAAGAAAAGGCTCCATCCCGATGAAAAGATCGCCTCGGCATACTGCATACCGAGAAATACGCCGGCCGTCGTAAGCGCCATGGCAAGCGCGAAGAGCGCGTAAACCTGCGACTGCGTGGAGGAGCTGAGAGCGATAGGCCGGGTACCGGCTACTGTGCGAGGGAAGGAAGGCATGGATCCATCATATCAGGTACACATTAAGGTTTCTAAAAGATGCACTCTATACCTGAAGCTCCTGCCCCGAACACAGTGGCGGCAAATCGCAATCTCTGCTATAATAACTGGATTCTATGCGCTTTCTTCTCTGGGCTGCCGGCATGCTGTTCGCACTCGTCCCTACGAGTGCTTTCGCCATCGTGACGTTTTCACCGTGTCCTCTCAATGAATACGGAGTGGCATTTCCTTGCAATCCTCTCTCTGACGTCATCGGAAGCATCGACACGCAGGCAACAACCATGTTCGTCGGCTTTCTGCTCGCCATGATCATCTTCTACGGATTCAAGCTTCTGTTTGGAGCCAATGAAGAAAATGCACAAACAGAAGTAAAAACCGCCTTCGCCTACGCGATCGGCGGCGCCACCCTCGTGATGGGTGCCAGTGTGATCGCTTCAGCATTCATGCCCAGTGCAACCATCGTCACTGTCAGTCCGATCGTGACGATCATCAACAACGTTCTCGATTTTATCTTCGGATTGGGCGGCACCGCACTCATCGTTGCCATCACTATTCAAGGCATTCGCATGATTGTCGCACAAGAGGAAGGACAAGCATCTGAAGCCCGTAAGAATCTCGTCTACGCAATGATCGGTGCAGCCGTGCTCATCCTCGCACGGGTCATCGTTGAATCGGTTACTGGAACAGGGCAATTGGAAGGAAATAAATTATCAACCGAGATCTCAGGCGTTGTCGGCTTCCTCGCGACGATCTTCGGCGTGCTCGCACTCATCGCCATCATCATCGGCGGCTTCATGCTCGTTATCTCTTACGACGAGTCATTCAAAGAAAAGGGTAAGAAATCGATCATCACGGGGCTCGTCGCCCTCGCTGTCGTATCCGCTGCACAGGCGATCATTAATTTCGTCATCTTCTGAGTGTCATGCAAGTCTTCTCCTCCACACTTTCGGCTGTCGCTGCGCTCCTTGTTCCCAAAGCACACGCATCATTGCAAGATGTCATCAGCATCGTGGCAGGTAATGCCCTCATTCCGAAAACAACAGGGACACTTGGCGAGATCATCGCCGGTATCGCAAATGCATTTATTCCAATTGCTGCGGTCATCGCGATTGTCATCGTGATGTTTGCAGGTTTCCGCCTCGCCATCGATCCTGGCAGTCAGCAGGCGGACAAAGCGCGTAATGCAGTCATCAGTGCACTCGCTGCGCTCATCATCATAGGATCCGCTGTTGCCATCCGCGACGCACTCATCGGCTTCGGCGACGGAGGCGGTGCGGCAGCTGCCACGAGTCTCGGGCAGATCATCCGCGATATCTTCGCACAACTTGAGATCCCCGCCGGAGCAGCCGCAGTGCTCATGATCGTCATCAGCGGTATCCGCGCAGTGACAAGCTACGGCAGCGACGAAGGACTTACACACATCCGCCGGACAATCTTCTCGGTGCTCTTCGGTGTTTTCCTCATCGCTGCGAAAGCCTTCCTTGTCGATGACACTACCATTATCCCCAGATCGCCGGATCCGATCATCACGGCAATCCTGACGATTGTGGGTGCCATTCTCGGATTCGTCACACTGCTCGCCGTCGTGGTTATCATCTATGCCGGCATCATGATGATCGTGAATGTGGATAATGAAGAGCAATACACAAAAGCCAAAGGAATCATCGCACGTGTGGCGATTGGACTCATTGTGATCCTCTGTGCTGCAGCCATCGCGGCACTTGTCATGGCGTAGAGATCAGGCATTCTTCATCGCTTCCGCGATCTCGCATCCGCGGCGCACTTCTCCTACATCATGCGTGCGAATATATGATGCCCCGTTGAGAACCGCAATCGCCGAAGCGGCAATGGTACCCGGAAGGCGCTCAGCTGTGGAAAGTTTCTCTCTTCCGGCGAGGAAGGACTTACGTGACGGGCTCACGAGCAGCGGATGACCAAGATCGAGAAACTCTTTCAATCGTGCAAGGATCTCGAAGGAGTATTTGGGGTCGCTTGAAACGAAATGTCCGAGCCCCGGATCGAGGATAAGTCGTTCCGAAGCGATGCCGGCGGCCACAGCCGCCTGACTTCGCTCACGAAGGAATTGCATGATCGTCTCGATGACGGACGCATAGCGTTCATCGTGCACTACGGTACGCGCGGTTGCATCCTTGGCATACATGAGCACCACCGGCACGTCATGATTTTTTAATGTCGGAAACATTGTTACATCGCCGCGGCCGGCGGTTACATCGTTCACCATCGTCACCCCTGCCTCGATTGCCCGAAGAGCTACATCCGCTTGCCACGTATCGATGCTGAGACGAGCAGACGGCAACGATCGTGCGATCCTCTCGATAACCGGCATCACGCGCTTAAGTTCCTCCTCAACGGAAACATCCATCGACCCCGGGCCCGTGGATTGCCCGCCGATTTCGATGATGTCCGCTCCTTCGGCCATGAGCCGCTCCGTTTGCCGGAGAGCCGCATCCCGAGCAACGAACTTACCACCATCATAGTAGGAATCAGGCGTGATATTGAGAACGCCGACGATTGTGACGGAGGGCATGGAAAGGATCAATTCAGACAGATACCGAGGCGAAGCACTTCGTCACTACCCGCACGCATGCGGAAGTGCAACGGATCTGTCTGATTCTGCGTCCCGAGCACCCCCATCTTGAGACGGATAGCCTGCTCTTCCTGATCGGTAATCGGCTCCTCGACATTCGCAAAGTTGCGCACCAGCTGAAAGTAGTACGACGGCCCGATCGGCTGACAGAGCGTCCCGCCCTCCTCGCTCCAAAATATGCGTACGTCGCTCTCGGCGAGCACACCGGGGTGAACGGACCCGGCGAACGCCGCCTGCAACTGGCGCGGGAGCGACGCAAAAGAGTCGCGCACGGAAGAGGAGATCTTGCGCAGGACACCTGTGTCCACCACCGTCGCCTCAGGCGCCATCTTGAGCACGTACGATGACAGACTGTCGTACTTATCCGTCGCCATCCGGGATGTCTGGTACGGTCCGTAGACCACGGCGAAATAGCCGCGCTTGAGATTGGCCGTGAGGTCCGTCGGCAGCACCCACGCCTCGAGGTTGCGCGATTGCCGCACTGCTTCCGCTCGGTCCTTCGTCATAGAGAGGAGCACTACGAAATTACGGAATGTGAGCGGAAAGAGCGCAGGCAATTCGTTGGTGATATGCGTCATTTGCACGTATGTCTGCGTCGGCTTATTGCTCACACCAGCCGCGAGGCGATAGATAATCTCGGCCATCTCCCCGCGCGTGAGAGGCTGCTCAAAACGCTGAATGCTCTGCGGAACCGCCGCACGCTGCTCAAGCGTCTTCACGAAAACGCCGTACCACGGATCGCTTGCAACCGGCATGACGAGGGCCGTGATACCGAATGCGTTCCCTATGATCTTCGATGCCTCGACGAAATTGATAGGCTGTTCCGGTTTGAAGGAGCCATCAGCATATCCGCCGATGATCCCCTGCATGCGGGCGATACAGAGCGGACCGGCAAACCACGCTTTCGCGTCCACATCGGTAAACCAACTCTCTGCAACGATGCCTTTGAGACAATTCTCAGCCACCGCTTGATCCGACTCAAGCGCGGCACCAACGACAATCTTCGTGAACTCCGCACGGTTGATGACCTGTTCGGGCTTGAAGGTGCCGTCTGCATACCCCTTCACGATGCCCTCCGATTGCACGTAAACGACAGCATCCGCATTCGGGTGATCCTGCGGGACATCGGGGAAGGCGGCGAAGGCCAACGCAGGTATCAGGAAGATACCCGCAGAGGCAACCGGAAGAGAAACAATCCGCATGGATGAAAGAGTAGCACAGTCTGGGCTTCTGAGCTGTAGAGACACCCCGTCGGGGTGTCTCTACGATGGCGTCCACGCTTTCCTCAAATACTCATGAACACAGCGATGCGTGTTGAAGTACCCCATCAGACCAACCGCGCGCTTCATGCGGCGGATCCAGCGGCGACGTTCCTGATAGTAGTACTCCGGGATGACCTCGTACTGCAGTTGCGTGTAAAAATCTTCCGCATCCACTTTGCGATCCTCCTCGGCGTCACCGAGTGCTTCGGCCAACGGACCGATTCGCCAGCCAGCCTCTGGATCACGGCCGTAGCCCTCGATCCACCAGCCATCCAGCGTGGAGAGATTGAGGACCCCGTTCACACAAGCCTTCATACCCGACGTGCCCGATGCCTCATGGAGGCGGGTGGGAGTATTGAGCCAGACATCCGTGCCGGCGACGAGGAGCTTGGCAAGATCGGGGTTGTAATTCTCGATGTAGTGAATCTTCACAAAATCATGAAGCGTGCGCGAGCGCTGAACCATCCGCTGGATGACTTCCTGCGAGAAGGGATCCGACGGGTGGGCGTTTCCCGAATGGATGATCTGCACGCGGCCGCCGCAGACTTCCTTCAGGCGCTCAAGATTGGTGTACAGAAGCTCCGGCCGCTTGTACGGGACGACTCTACGCGCGCTCGCGATGGTGAGAGTATCGACGTCAAAGGTCTGATCGGTCCGTTCGTTTACATATGCAAGGAGTGCCTTCTTCGCCTCCTGATGCGCCTCCCAGAGATCGTCATCCGGGAACTCGCGACACGTCCGCTCCAGCACGGATGGGTCATTGCGCCAACCGGATGCGTAACGATCGAAGAGGCTCTGCATCGATGGACACGTCCACGTAGTATGGTGGACACCGTTGGTGATGGCATCGATCGATTCCCCTGGAAACATTCGCCGCGAAACCTGTCCGTGGATGCGCGAGACCGCGCACGTATAGCGACTCAAATGCATGGCAAGGTGCGTCATGGAGAGCGCATCTTCCCCTGCAATCTTCTTGATGTGCCACGGGATCGCGTCACCGAGGACGCGTGATGCCAAACCATAATCAAAGACATCGTGCCCCGCCTTCACGGGCGTGTGCGTGGTGAAAGCACAGGACTTGCGGACGTTCCCGTCAGAGTACTCACGTTCCTTCAGGAGCTCCAATGTGAGGAATGCTGCATGTCCCTCGTTCATGTGATAGGTGCCGATCTCTCCGTACTTGAGTGCGCGGAGCATCCGCACACCACCGATGCCGAGTACAGCCTCCTGACGGATGCGCATCGCCAAATCCCCCCCGTAGAGGAAACTGGTGATCTCGCGATCTTCCGGAGTGTTCTCCTGCAGATTCGTATCGAGAAAGTAGACGGGTACCGTGTGTCCGTTGCTCACGATCTCATAGAGCCACGCACCCACTGTAACCTCCCGTCCTTCGAGGCTCACTTTCACCGTCTCGGGCAGGCGCTTCAAGACGCTCGCCGGATCCCACGGGGTATTCTCATACTCCTGCGTGCCATCGGCATGAATGTGCTGATGGAGATAGCCATGCTGCCAACAAACCGTGATACAAGCTGCTGGCACGGCAAGATCCGCACAGGATCGCATGATATCGGCTGCCAGAATGCCCAACCCTCCCGCAAAAGTGGGCATAGAGCTCGTGAGGCCGATCTCCATCGTGAAGTAGGCGACAGTGAGGGGCTTATCCGGCATAGATGTGGGTTTCTGCTTCAATTATAGCATAAAATACGGCAAGGTGATACCGCGCCAGTTTCGGGTTTCACAATTCTCGTTTATTCTCCGCTCCGCATGCCTACACTCGACCCCCACATCTTCCGCGCCTACGACATCCGGGGGAGAGCCCACCATCAGATCGACGCACGCGTCTGCACGCTCATCGGACGAGCCTTCGGCTCGATCCTGCGGGAACGCTACAAGATAGAGCACCCCACTGTTGTCGTCGGCCGGGATGCGCGCACGCACGGAAAGGAATTCGAAGTGGCTACATCGAAAGGGCTTCAGTCTGCAGGCTGTCATGTGAAGTCCATCGGCCAGACCCCCACTCCCGTGAACTACTTCATCCTCGCGGAGAAGGGGTTCGACGCGAGCGTGCAAGTGACCGCAAGCCACAATCCGAAGGAAGATAACGGTCTTAAACTGCAGGTACGCGGTGCGGAAGCTTTTTCCGGAGAGGACATCCAGATCCTGCGGCGTCGTATCGAGGCACAGGATTTCCTGAGTGGCACAGGATCTTTTGAAGAGATCGAAGCCATCGAACCGTACTCGCAACAGCTCGTCAAAAGGTTCGCGGGGGCGGGGAAAGGACTCACCGTCGCAATCGATAACGGCAACGGCATCACGGGGCCCGTCTACAATCACATTCTCCAAGACATCGGCTGCCAAGTGATCGAGCTCTATAGCGATCCTGACGGCACTTTCCCGAATCACATCGCAGATCCGAGTAAGCGTGCAACCCTCACTGTCCTGCAGGAAACCGTACGGGAAAAACGGGCATCACTCGGCCTCGCGTTTGACGGGGATGGGGATCGCGTCGGGTTCATCGATGAAACAGGCGCGATTCGATCGGCGGATGAAATCCTGCTCCTGCTCGCCCGCGATCACCTCGAGCGTCATCCGGGCGCCCCTATCGTCTTCACCGTGAGTAACTCAAACACTCTGGAAACGGAGATCAGGAAATGGGGCGGGAAGCCGATCATGTGCAAAGTGGGTCACTCTTTCGTGGAGCATGCAATGCGTGAATACGGCTCTCTTCTCGGCGGCGAGCAGTCGGGACACTACTTCCTCGGAGAATTTACCGCAGGTTACGACGACGCCCTCGTCGCCGCTCTCCAAGTCCTCGTGATCTTTTCGAATGAAAAATTGAAAATGAAAAAAGGAAAATCAGCCTTCTCTTCCCTCTTTACCGATTTTCCGAAAGTCTTCCAGGCCCCCGAGCTTCGCCCGCACTGCCCGGACAGCGAGAAGTCGCGCATCGTGAAAGCGATCACGGATCACTTCAAAAAATCCTATCCGGTCAACGATCTCGACGGCGCGCGGATCGATTTCGGAGAGAGCGCATGGGCGGGTGTGCGTCAGAGTAACACGAGTCCATGCCTGTCTCTGTGCATAGAGGCGCGCAGCGAAGCGAAACTGAAAGAGGTGAAGGAGATCGTCCTCGATCATTTGCGAACGTATCCGGTAATCAACTTGGCTTCCTAGCTGGAAACACGTCATGGTGAGCGCGTCGAACCATGACGCTCCTCCTTTCATCCGCATGTCATCCTTCGACGAGCTCAGGATGACATGTTTTCGTTTTTTCAGCGTTTGCCTCTGTTGACTTCACGCCAATCACTCCCCGTGCTACCATTGTTTCGATGTGGCCCTTTCGCCGAAAACAAGAAGGAGGCAAGATCAAGAAGTCGATGGAACGGCTAGTCGTTGGTCTGATCATTGGCGGAGCCATTGGCTCCATCGTGGGAAAGAAACTTGTGGAATTGCACGAGGAAAAACATCGGAAAGAGAAGAGAAAAGAGGGTGAAGATGAAGCTAAATAGCGTTCACTTACTCGTAAAACGCTCACATGAATAACGAATGTTAAAAAAAGCGTGCCATGGTGAGCGCAATCGAACCATAGTCACACGGTGTCACCCTTCGACTGCGCTCGGGGTGATACCGCTTCAAGACAGGAAAAAGATCAATTCGCCAACACCACGGGCCCTCACCTTATTCCGACAATTCCCCCACCAGACTCTTCTCCATCAATTCCCGCAACGCATGCATGTTCTTCGCGCGCGTGAGACCCCACATGAGTTTGGTCGTGGCGCATTCGTAAGTCATATCCTTACCAGATATGAGACCAAGGCGTTCGAGTGTCAGCTGCTTGCGATAACGATGGAGATCGATCCTCCCACGCAGCGCCTGCGAAGTAATGACGATGGGAATCTGCGCTTTGGTCACCCGCCCGAGCCATGGGAAGATTCTCTCGGGCAGCATGCCCGGTCCGTATGCCCGCAATACAATGCCGTGCGGCTTGGCAGCGAGGATAACATCGAGATACGCCTCAGGCATGCCAGGGTAGATCGTGACGATGACAACGTTCGAATCGAAGGTCGGGTGACAGCTCAAGGTGCGCTTGCGACGTACGATGCGCAGCGGCGACATCCTCAGTTCCACATTGAAATCCACAAGCGTATTGAGCGTCGGCGTATCGAATGTTTTGATGAGTGATTGATTGACCTTCTTCGTGCGGCTACCACGCAACACGCGAGGCCCCAGCACGACACACACCTCCGCAATATCGAGCTGTGCGGCACGAATGGCATAGATGAGATTCATACGACCGTCACCAGCGATGTCATTCATCGGCAAAATTGCACCCGTGAGAATGACCGGCTTGCTCAGACCCTGCAAGGCAAAGCTCAACGCTGCAGCCGTAAACCCCATTGTGTTCGTCCCGTGTACGACGACGAATCCCTCGAATTCATCATAGATGGATTCGATCGTACGCGCGATCTCCGTCCAGTGCTCCGGCGTAACCTCCGACGATCCGACGTTGGTGAGCGTGAAGAATTTGAGTGCGACCTCCCGTTGCAATTCCGGCAAAAAACGATGAATCTCGTTCAGGGATTCAATGGGCTCGATACGCCCCGTTTTCTGATTCGCCCTCATTCCGATCGACCCTCCAACGTAGAGCAGTGCAATTTTCTGACGCGCCATAGGTGGATTCTACCGACGACCTCAGGACACAGAAAGTATTTTCTCTACAGACTCAATGGTTGCATCGAGGGCCCCTTCCCGATTCACCACCTGATGATCACAAAGCCGTGCATATGTGAGCTCCCGCTCCATACTCGCAATGCGCCGCTGCAGCTCATCCTCCGCAATGGGTGCACGCTTGCGGATGCGATCGACCAGCTGTTCGCGTCTCTCGGGGAGAATGAAGAGAGACTCTAGGCAGTACGGAGCATCCGGCCCGCGGAAAAAATGGTGGTTGCGAATGGAATCGAACCCCTGCACATCCACCTCTCGCACGACGGTCTTGCCCGACTCGATGAACGGCACGATCTCCTCCTCGAGCGTCCCGTAACGCGCGCCCCCGTGAACCACCGCCCACTCGAGCACCTTGTTCTCCGCAATGAGCCGATCGAATTCCTCGTCCGTCACAAAGCGATAGAGCATGTCCCCCTCTCCGGAACGGCGTGATCTCGTCGTGGCACTGCGCGGGAAATGAAGCTCCGGATGCCGCTCACGCAAGGCATTGAGAATGACGCTCTTCCCCACGCCACTCGGGCCGATGAGCAGGAGAAGCTTGCCGGAGCCATGCTCTTTGGAGCGCTTCATGGAGGCAATCCTAGCGGATCGAAGCCTTGCTGACTATGTCCAGAGATGCTATACTTATGAGATTCGTTCTTTCGCAGCTCCCGACCCATTCTCACTCGCAGGGAGATGTGAGAAGTGACACCGTGGGTCACATGGTTTGGAGGGCCTCACCGCTCGCCATTCCCATGTCTTACGGTCCTTTCCCGGGGTCTCCCCGGGCGCAGGGTTCTTCACGAGTCCTGTGTCCAGTCACTTCTCGCACCTCCCTGCTCACGACTGACCATCGTCACCCGTCCAAATCAGGCGGGTTGCAGGACACAAACAAACAACTCCCCTTCCCCGAGGGATCAAAACGGGGAGCCGTTGCCCGAGCATTCGGGCTCTACACAAACACACAAGGCCTGATGCCACCTACGGCATCAACGGGTAGGGAGTAACGCGGTTGGTCACCGCAGGGCATCTGCCCATCTCAACCCGGGCAGATGCCCATTTTAAGAAATTCATGAGGGGGAAACCTTGACGGTTTCCCCCTCATGGACACCCCTTTCCCTTCAAGGTATCGCTCCAGCGTTGGGGCCCGCGAGACCCAACGCTTCGCGATTCCCTTAATATGAATAATTTCGCATAACTTAGCCACGCTTCTTCTTTTTTCCCTGACAAAGAAAGAAGGAACGAGCCTAACTGACAGCTTGCGATTTTTCATCACCTTCATTCATCTTCAGAAGATTCGCCACACTCGTACGAAATGATGCGAAGAACATCAGATGATCCGCTCCGCACATCTCTCCGGTTTCCACCACTGCCCACTCCCCCCTGCCCCCCGCAGTTGACGCCGGCTCAAAGGCAACAATGCGCCCGTACCACGGACGGAATTTATGCTGCACGAGGTCCCCGACCGCGAAACTGCCACCGGATATTTCCGTCTGCGTATCGCTCTGCGGATCAGTCTCGCCTCTTCTGAAGGATGAGAACCAATTTTGAAACATTATATTGGAGGGCCGGCATTCTTCAGCACCTCCCGCATCACCGCAATGCCAATGTGCAAGAACGAAAAGCATCGTCCTGATTTTCTGTAAGAAAACCTGTACCCTGTCGTCTTAGTGTCATTCTCACCCCCCAATCGTATGCGCCACTCTTCATCGCGCCTTGTCTTTATTACGCTGCTCGCATCCCTTCTGTGGCCGGGCAGCCTGCCCGTGTTCGCCTTCTCGGATGTCAGCTCGCAGACTTCCTATCAGGAAGCGATCGATGCCCTTGAGGGCAATGGCGTGATCGAGGGATACGCAGATGGGACATTCAAGCCTCTGAGCACAATCAATCGCGCGGAATTCCTCAAGATCGTCCTCGAGGGGCGCACGAAGGGGCAGACATTCTCCGGCAGCGACTGCTTCCCCGACGTCATGGACCAATGGTTCGCTCTGTACGTCTGCACGGCCAAGAAGGAGGGTATCGTCAGCGGCTATCCCGACGGCACCTTCAAACCCGAGCAGACCATCACGTTCGTGGAGGCATCCAAGATCGTCACTCTCGCATTCAAGCAAACCGTTTCGGATAACGGGAGCGATGATTGGTTTGAGCCGTTCGTTCGCGCACTCGAGAGCTCCAAAGCGATCCCGCCAAGCATCTCTGGCTTCGATCGGCCCATCAACCGCGGCGAGATGGCGGAGATCATGTGGCGACTTGCGGAGGGTAAGACCGACCAACCGAGCATTGGCGTCCTCAATGTGAAGTACCCGGAGATGACGGTGAACATGGCGAGCGATGTCCCGCAACAGGCCAAGTCCTGCGCCGATCTCCGGGCATTGGCTGAGCAAGCACAACAAACCGGAATGGGCTACGGAGGAATGATGCGCGAAAAATCAATCGTCCCATCGCTCGGACTCGCACCGACTGCGGCACAATCGGCGGAAACGGCCGCCGATGACGGCGACTACTCGCAAACGAACGCGCAGGTGGCAGGCGTGGATGAAGGGGACATCGTGAAGACCGACGGAAAGTACCTCTACATGATCTCCGGCGGAACGGTCGTGCGCATCGTGAAGGCGCTCCCTGCGGACGCCCTCGCGCTCACGAGCACCATACGGTTCGATGATGATTCGTTCTCCCCCACCGATCTCTACATCGACCATGACATCCTCACGATCATCGGAAGGAAGAGTGGTAGCCCAGTCCGCATTATGGAAAAGTCCGTGATGCCCGTCGTCTGGCCGTACCCCTACTACGTCAACCGCACGGAAGCGCGTCTCTACGACGTCTCCGATCCCGCTGCTCCGGTGCTCAAGCGCCGCGTGACGCTCGACGGTTCGCTCACGTCTTCCCGACGCATCTCTGACTCACTCTACCTCGTGCTCAATACGCCGATGGCCATCCGCGAGCCGATCCCCACGCTCAAAACCGAGGAGAGCAGCCTGATGCCGCGCTTCGAGGACACCACCATATCCGCCACCGAGCAGCCGATGGCACGCTGCGGAAACGTCGTCATCCTCCCTCATGTTCCCTCCCCGCAGTACCTTACCGTCGCGATCATCCCTCTCACGAACACCTCCAAGGAAGTGGGGCGCGAAGTGATCGTCGGCAATGCCCAAAATGTCTATGCATCCCTGGAGAATCTCTATGTCGCGCAGACGGAATGGAACTACCAGTGGAGATACGACGCGCCGACATCTGACAACACCCAGAAGACTTCCATCTACCGTTTCAGCTTCACCGATGACGGCGTTTCCTTCGAAGCAAAGGGATCGGTCCCGGGCCACATCCTGAACCAATTCTCCATGGATGAAGACAACGATACCTTCCGCATCGCAACCACGAAGGGCGAAGTATGGAACGAGGCGAACCCGTCGATGAACAATCTCTACGTCCTCTCGATGAACATGGAGACGATCGGCTCCATCGAGGATATCGCCCCCGGCGAACAGATCTACTCCGTGCGTTTCATGGGCGATCGCGCCTACATGGTCACCTTCAAGAAGATCGATCCGTTCTTCGTCATCGGCTTGGAGGATCCCCGGCATCCGACGATCCTCGGCAAGCTCAAGATCCCCGGTTTCAGCGACTACCTGCACCCCTACGATGCCACCCACATCATCGGCTTCGGCAAGGAAGCGGAGGACGCCAAGGAAGGATCCTTCGCGTGGTACCAGGGCATGAAGATCGCCGTGTTCGACGTCACGGATGTCGGGAATCCGAAGGAAATGTACCGCGAGGTCATCGGCGACCGCGGAACATCGAGCCCGCTCCTGACCAATCACAAAGCGCTGCTCTTCGACAAGGAGCGGGGGTTGATCAGCTTCCCGGTCACCGTTTACCAGATCCCCTCCGAGCAGAAGCAGTCCGGTGAGCCGAGCGCCTACGGGAGTCCCATCTTCCAGGGGGCATACGTCTACAACTTCACGCTCGCAGACGGCTTCGAGCTCCTCGGGACGATCACCCACTATGCCTCAGACACCTTCCTCAAGGCCGGCGACTACTGGTATTCCGGCAGGAAGGATATCTTCCGCGTCCTGCGCATCTCCGACTCCCTCTACACCGTCTCGGACACCGAAGTGCAGAGCCACGCCTTCCCGAGTATCACACCCGAAGGCTCTGTCATCTTCGAAGCGGAGGCGGGGGGAATCGAGGATGTGATCTATTAAGCTGAAAAACCGGTTGCATTCCGTTCGTCACAAATGTGTCAGTCTGAGCCTGTCGAAGACTCGACACATTTGTGGAGGGCGTATCGCCCATTCGATCCTTCGTCGAGCTCAGGATGACATGCGCCGGTTTTCTGTCATGGTGAGCCCGTCGAACCACTTTAGCTCGTGACAGAAAACCGGCGCTCTTCTCTGCAAAACGGTTTGTTTCTCCTCCGCGCGGATGCTACGCTCTGGCGGCTCGTTTCGAGCAATTCGCAGTTCTTTCTCCGTTCGCGCGTGCGCCCGTAGTTCAGCCCGGATAGAACGCCAGGTTGCGGACCTGGAAGTCGTAGGTTCAAATCCTGCCGGGCGCACCATTCGACTCGCGTCAGCGAGGCGAATGACTCTGAGCAAACAAAGCGTAGCGTAGTGAGTCGAAGAGCCTACTATCGCTGCCGCTCGCTCATGGTAGACCTCATCTCGTGGGGCTGTAGCTCAGTTGGCTAGAGCGCTTGCATGGCATGCAAGAGGTCAGGGGTTCAATTCCCCTCAGCTCCACCAACACCTTCCATTCAAATTCGACTCTTCGTTTACTGGAAGAGCAAAAGTCACTGCTACAAAGTTTGAAAAATAAACAGGTCGAGCTAGCGGGACTTAAAACTCATCGTGACATAGACCGGTAGCAAGGAATACGATGCTTTACATAATGAAAAAAATGCTCCTAATGACGGCAACGCTAATTCTTATTGGATGTACCGCTACAAATAATGGCAGCAGCATCCCATTCGGAGCAGACATTGGATATGTTGCCGAAGTAATACAGGTTGGTGGAGTTGGATCTCGGTCGATTACTAAGAATGCCTGGAATGCTCCGACCGCAACAGACTCTGCGAACTTTGATGCGACAAATCTGATATTCACATCATTTAACACGCCCGGTGATTTGATGTGGGTTTCGTGCGCTGAAGGATTCACAATTGCCAGCTGTGGAAGCCCGAGCGATAACAATGTTATATTGGATGACGCATTTGGATGTGGCTTGGGTATTGAAGATAAATTAAAAAATATTGTCCAAATTGAGTGCATTAACAGTGCGAAAGCTACTGATGCAAAACCTGTTAGTAAATTGGATGCCAAGACTACAAATGGTGCAATTTCGGCAGAAAATGCAGTGAGTGCTTTTTATAATGCTTTGAGCATGGGAAACGGTTCAAAAGCAGTTCAATTTATAATTCCTGAAAAACAAGAAACTGGCAGTTACGTTTCTGAGCGGATGACCAAATACTATGGAGGTTTAGAACAAATGCTTAAGATTGAGCGGATAGATTGGGTTGGAGAGACGCAGAGGCGCGTTGTATATACCTACAAAGAACAAGGCAAAGAGAAGTGCAAGGACATGATGGATGTGAATGTGACAGAGAGAAGTAATGGTTGGTTTATTGAATCTATCGTTCCTCGACAGGTTTGTCAGACTGAATCTACACCTCCTGTTCAAATAATAGCACAACCTTCTAATCACGAACCATCTGCTGTCGACAGCAAAATGAAGTGTGAGCAATTCGGACAGCAGGAGTATGAGGATACTCACTTTGATGATGGCTCTATTGAGTTTGAGTTTTACTACAGTCCCACCCTAGATACGTGCATATTGCAGCGAGAGGAATATGGACCTGGTACGGCATATGCAATCATGCTGTACGACATGTTCACAAAGAACATGCTCATACACTATTACAACGGTGGAGAAGGGATGAAATGCGCCGCCGCAAAAGCAATGGGGCAGGATGTTGTATGCGCCAAGACTTTGGAAGAATTTAACCAGGGCAAAAAGTATCTACTCCAAAATAAATAATGAACTTTAAACTTAATGAAGAATCGGCTTGGCTAATCTTGCTAGCCCTAAATGGTATCTATCTCACTTTGAATTATGCAATTATCGCATTTTTCACAACAGTTTTCGCCGTAATTGCTTTTCTAGGCAATAACTCTAAAATCACCATCCCATTAGATAAAAGGATTACTAATGCAGTTAGAAAATTTATTGATTATGATTTTAAGTTTAAGCGTTTTGCAATGTGCATCCTGTCTTTGTTATCAGCATACAATTTATCATCTTTCTTTAATTTTCGAATAACGTATGACAGACGAAGCTAAAAAAATTGGCATAAAGGAATTAGCAGTATTGGTTCTAGGCGTTTCTGCGCTTCTTTTTGGGCTTAAATATTTGTTGCAAGGACTAGGAGTAATACCGGGCGAATGCACTGTGGATGACGTTTATGAAATTAGAGATGAGAAAGAATGCAATGAAGATAACTACATAGTTAGAAATGTTATAAGAAGGTCAAATATTACTTGTTTGAATCCAGGAAAAGTTGAGCGCCCAGATGAAAAAATTGCATGTGAATATGTGCCAGATTGTAAGGAGGAAAACTTGAATATAAGTGACTGGTCAATTTGTGGTGAGGACACAGGCGGATTTTCTGAAACGAGAGAAATACAAAAAGTAGGAAACGCCAATTGTAAAATTAACTATAGTGAATTCCCACTTAAACGAAGTTGTGAGCCGACTGTGAGCAAACAGACAGTAATTCTCAAGGACTACACAACAGAAGTTGATCCGGTAAATACTCAAGCTCCATACAAGCCTAGTAGGGACAATTTATTACTTGAATTCGGTGGCCAATTTAAATCGATCAAACTCATTGCAATAGCAACTACTAGTTTTAAAATTCCTGAATACTACTATTTTCAGTTTGAAATTAGTGAAGAAATTCCACGTACAATCGGAGCAGAGAAAATTAGAAGCAACAGATTGAACCTAAATGATTATGGAATCTTCAAGGGAACCGATACTCCCGCCAAAAGAGAATTTGATTTAGGTGAAGTAAAAATGGCAAATGTTGAAAGTGCTGGCGGTGAAATGGTTAAATTCGTAAGTAAAATTAACAACAGAAACTCAAATACCTTAGACGGTTCTCTTTATGTTGCGGACGGAAATTCCATGATAGTAGAGGATCCAAGAAATAGAATATTTGCGACGATTACTGAGGCATTATTAGAGTATGAATGCGCGAGCGGCTCCAACTGTTTCATAAAATCACTAAAATAGCCTTGTCAATTCCTTTTGCAGATAAAGTCCAGCAACTCTAGTTGCGTTTGTTTTGCTAACGATCAACTGTCTGCCCACTATGGACGACTATGATCCGCTCTGCGACGATCTGGAGATGAGTAACGTCATCGGACTGCTTATGATCATGCGAGAGATAAAGAACTAAAAACCACTCGATGATCCACGCGCATTGGGAATCGATGAGAAGGGAAAACCGTATTACTAAGCCATCTATAATTAGGACATAGTTTGAAGTCCCGTTAGCTTGGTATGCAAAGTTGAACGAAGTTGCACATTCAGAGCACGAATTTCCATGGGTTTTCGGGCGGATTTTTGAGGATCGAAATTGTCGAAAACAGTGCATTTGTCAGTTCTCTGAGGCGTTCTGCTGTTATAATAAGATCGGTATGTGAGCGCCCAAAAAGTTTGAAACTCGTCACGGATGCTCCACCAAAATTCAGACGTTCCCACTATTTGACAACAACATTCATTGATAGAGTTATCGTTAGCGGAGAATAGCATAGTTGAGAAATGCGCCGAGGTGCTCTCGGAAGAGTCGCGACAATGAAACTTCCATGAGGACTTTGGAGATCGAGGTTTGACTCCTCTCTCTGCACCCACCCCAGCAGGGGTTGCTGCTGGACCAGGGTATCCGCGAGGATGCCCTGAGTTTTATGGAATCATTGAAGATGCGGTATACTGCAGCCATGCTCGTCACCCTCCTCCTCGGAAGCAAGTCGGATGCGGAATTTGCCGCGAAGATCGAAGCGGTTCTCGAAGAATTCTCCGTGCCGTCCCAGACGATCGTCGCCTCGGCCCACAAGGTGCCGGAGAACGTCGTCGAGACGATCCAGAAACTCAACGCCGATCCGCAGCCGCAAGTCGTCATCACGGTGGTGGGAATGAGTAACGGCTTGGGCGGCGTGGTGGCCGGCAGCTGCGTACATCCCGTCATCACGTGCCCCCCTGCCAAGAGCCTCGAGGAGTATCAGGTGGATCTCCACTCGAGCTTGCGCATGCCTTCCGACGTCCCGGTCATGACCGTCCTCAATCCCAAGAATGCCGCGCTGGCGGCCATCCGAATCCTCGCGGAAAGCGATAGAGCGCTGAAGGAAAAAGTCGCCAAGCGGATTGAGAAGATCAAAGCGGAATACTAGAGTGCGCGGCCACTATGGAGTACGACGAGGCATATTTTCGGCAGATGGTGACAGACAGCCTGCTCAGCGATATCCGCGCGCGCGGCGAGGCGGAGTGCGACCGTCACATGCCCATCGACATCTTACAGTCGTACCGGCACAGGCTCCGACGCCGTTGCACGCTGCTCCTCCACCGCATCGAGCAGACACTGGCGGAAGCGAGTCTCTCCCATACTTCCGCTGCGAAACTTCGCGATCTTGAAGAGATCGTGGGTCCGCTCGGAAGGCTCCCGACCGACATCCGCTACCCGCCCGAGAACCTGCAAGAGTTTCACCTCGAGCTGCAACTGCTTCCACTGCTCGATCCCCCGTCGGACGGCTCCGTACAAGACCGCATCGGACAATACCTGTAATTCGGCGTGTCGGAAAAAGTCGCCAAGCGGATTGAGAAGATCAAGGCGGGATATTAGGCTTGTCGACCATGTCCCCCTTACGAAGAGAGCTCTGCCACGGCATCCGCACGCTCGCCGACCTGCTCGAGGAAGCAGCCGGCGTGGAAATGATGAAGCCCAAAGTAGCATACGCTGAGAGTATCCGTGCCGCAGTGCGCGCACAGTACTGCCGCCTATTCAGGCGTGCTAATGAACTATTGAGCAGCTTCAGTCGGTCGTCCGACGAAGGCGCTGCAAAGAGATACGACCATATCCTGGCTCTCGAGAAGATATTGCAGCAACAAGTGCAGTCGCTCCCGATCTCGCAGCCACTCAGTCCAAGATTTCTACGACAATACCGCAGAGAACTCCTGCATCTCGACATCATGCACCCGCAGCGTTCATCCGCAACCGTAAACCGCATCCAGAAACATTTCGGCCTCGACTATGCGCAGCGGTCTCCCTCAACGAGAAACCGCATCGATCAATATTTCCGAAGATAGCGAAGGTGCTACCATAGGCCGGATGGAACTCACCCTTCCCGCCCTCCAAGAGAAACTTCGCGGATGGAAAGGCTGCCCGCTCCACGAGACGGCAAACGCCGTCCTCGGCGAAGGCAACCCACATGCCGAGATCATGTTCATCGGTGAAGCACCCGGAGAACAGGAGGACAAACTGAAGCGCCCGTTCGTGGGCCCCGCGGGCAAGTTCCTAGACGAACTTCTCGAATCCATCGGACTGAAGCGCGCGGACGTCTACATCTCCAATGTCGTAAAGTACCGGCCCCCCGCCAATCGCGAGCCGACGGACGAGGAAAAAGCACAATGCATGCCGTGGCTGCAGGCAGAGATCGCTCTCATCAAACCAAAGATCATCGTGCCTCTCGGTCGCCATGCTCTCGGGCACTTCTTCTCGAAGCTCTCCATCACTGCCGTGCACGGCAAACCCCAAAAACTGAATGACAGTGTCACCGTTTTTCCCATCTACCATCCTGCTGCAGCACTCCATAACGGAGGCTTACGCAACTCACTCTTCGAAGATTTCAAAGCCCTGAAACAGTTTCTCGATGAACACGTCCGAAATTTGAATCCCGGAGTCCGCATCCCGAAGTCCGAAGTCCCCTCATGAGCTCCCTTCTCTTTGGTATCATCCTCTCGGCGCTCTTCTCGGTGACATCGCTTCTCGTGGTGCTTTTGAGGGTGAGTCCGCTCCTCTCTCCGGCTCAAGCGCTGCCTGCATTCTTCTTGAGCCTCTTTCTCTCGATCTCCACCGTCGCAACGCTCCTGTTCCTCATGCTGTGGAAGTTCATCCCGATCCACTCGTGGGATACGGGGAAGCTTATGAGTATCTCGCTGAGGCAAGGCATCTTGCTTGCATCTGCCACCGTCATTCTCGTCGTCTTCCACCTTTTGAGTCTTCTCAACTGGTGGATCGCCGTCATGATTTACGCAACCTTTCTTTTGATCGAACTCGCGCTGGAGCATTGATACGGCTTCGCATTATTAAGAACATCTATCGAGCTTGGTGAAGCATCACGAATATCGGCGAAGCTACGCCAATATACATTGACATGACACACGCCCAAGTCTATCGAATAGATTGCATAGTCGTATGAACGCTTTCCACGTACTATGAACCCGCTATGACTTCAGCTGCCTCCCTCTGGGCTGATAAGGAGAAACTCATTCTGGAGACCTCCTCACTGTCGGAACTTACGCATCTCGAACACGAGCTCTTTGGACGCAAGGGGGGGCTCATGACCGTGGCACTCGCAGAACTCAAAAAGCTTCCGCCGGAGAAGATGAAAGTTGCTGCGCAGGATCTCAACGAGTGGAAGACCAAGCTCACAGACCTCATCAATCAGCGTCGCAAGGTTCTCGCAATCCCATCCTCCACGCAGTTGAAGGATGCCGACCGCATTGATCCCACGCTCTCTCTTCCCGAACAGGAGCATGGCCACCTGCATCTCATCCCGGAATTCATTCGACAGGTGGAGGAGGTCTTCGGACGCATGGGCTTCGACGTGGCACGCGGGCCGGAAGTGGAGACCGAGGAGTACAACTTCAATCTTTTGAATATCCCGCCCACGCATCCCGCTCGCGACGCACAGGACACCTTCTGGGTGAAGACGGCCGGCGAAGAGAAGAAGGTTCTGCGGACCCACACCTCCCCGGTGCAGATCCGCTATATGCGGACTCACAAGCCCCCATTCCGTGCGATTTTTCCCGGGAAGGTCTACCGCAAGGACGCCGATGCCACACACTCCCCCATGTTCCATCAGTTTGAAGGACTCATGGTAGGTAAGGACATCACACTCGCAAATATGAAGGCCGTTATGATCACCACCATCCGCGAACTCATTTCGCCTAAATCGGAGTTCCGCTTCCGCACGGGATTCTTCCCCTTCGTGGAACCGGGGCTGGAGGTGGACATGCGTTGGCAGGGAAACGATGAGCAGAGTCGCGAAGGAAAGTGGCTCGAGATCGTCGGCTGCGGGATGGTGCATCCACAGGTCTTAAGGAACGGCGGCGTGGACCCCGCCAAGTGGCAGGGCTTCGCCTTCGGCTTTGGCATCGAGCGCATGATCATGATCAAGCATCAGATCCCCGACCTTCGCTCCTTCTTTGAGGGTGATCTGAGATTTCTCAGGCAATTTTGATCTGAAGGAAGCTACGGCCGGCAGGCCGGACGTGCGATCGACCTTCGAGGGAGATTTGAGATTCTTGAAACAATTTTAAGAACCGTTGGGAAACGTGTCATCATGAGGAGGCCCGGCGTGTTCATACTTCGAGATGTCGTTCGCCTATGGCGGGCTCCTCCTCAGCATGACACGCCAAGCCGTTTCGAAGGGCGTTTCCCAACGGTTCCATAAACAATCGCCGCCTGCCCTTCGGGGCAGGCGGCTTCCGTAGCGAATCACCGGAGATGATTCATGCGGATCTCGGTCTCATTCGCATCCCGGATATAGCTGTCGCCTTTCTGCAAGGCTTCTCCGGCTCTGCGAAACTGCAAATGGCCATCCCGATCCCTAACAAGAACAGGGCGATTGAAACTCTGACCTTCAGACACGGCAGCGCTCCTGAAATGACCAAGGGTAGGTGAAGGACCGTAACTGATATTTTAATATATTTATTATAATTGTCAAATATCAAGGTTTGGCTTATTCATACAATTCTCATCAGATTTTGATCAAAATTTCCTAAGATTTGAATAGTTGAATGAATATTGTGAAATATACTATAACCAAATGGAGGATCCCGAAGTATCTGCGGCTATTCAAGGCACGAGAACCATTCTCCGGGCCGCCGAATCCAAGTTGGGATGGAAGCAGCACTCACAGCTCTCGATACTCCTCGTCAAAATGTGCCGGGAACTCGAGAAGAAGATCGAAGCGCGTTATCCGCACTTCAGAGAGGCTTATCCGGATGAGAATATCCGGATAGTCACTCTCGCATCCCTCAACTACCACCGCCTCATCGGCAGCACGATGAGTCGGAAATGGATGGATGAGAGTCACGCACGTCTGCGGGAACTGGACATCGATCCCGTCGCCTTGGAGGAAGAAGTGGACAGAGCGATCTGCTTCCTGTCCGGAAGATTCCGCATGATCTTCTGCTCCGTCGCGAGGCGCTTCTCTAACGTTTCCAGTGCTCCGGATCGCGGATGAACTCGCGCGCGACCACCGCATCCTCCTCCATGATCCGATCCTGTTTGACGGCAACATCGATCAGGACCGAGAAGGTGGAGAGCGGGTGCAGGGTGACGCGGGCTTCCTGCGCTTTCTCGCGACCGGCGAGGAGCTCATAGCTGAAGATGGCGACGATGTCGGTGACGAAGCCCTTCCCCTCCTCCCGCAGGGCCTCCACCGAGGAAATGGAACTGCCACCCGTGGAGATCAAGTCCTCGATGAGCACGATGTGCTGCTCGGGTTTCAGATCCCCCTCGATCCTCTTCTGAGCCCCGTGCTCCTTGGCCTTTGAGCGGACGTACACGAAAGGAAGACCCAATCGATCCGCGACGAGCGCGCCCCAGCCGATGGCGGCTGTCGCTGTTCCGGCAATGACATCCGGCTCGATGTGCAGCGTCTTCACCCGCTCCATGAGCGCGCGCACGACGAACTCGCGCGCATCGGGATGGCTGTAGAGCATGCGGTTATCGCAGTAAATCGGCGACTTGATCCCGCTCGTCCACGTGAAGGGCGGATCGACGGAGAGCTTCACTGCTCCGACATTGAGGAGGAGTTCTGCGATGCGTTGTCCGTGCGGCACAGGAGAGGGTGGGAAGGTGTATCCTGACGCTAACATGAACGGAGGTGAACCTCAATTCCATGATCCCCGAAGCGTTCCATAGTCGGCTCGAGGCGCTCAGCGATGCGTTTCTCAAAGAGAACCAGAAGCTCAATCTCTCGGCGATGCGCACGAAGGAGCTCAACTGGTACGGCAATATCGTAGACTCTCTCGCCATCCTCGATACACCGCTCCTGCTCCAGGATTCATCCGATCTTCGCATCCTCGATCTCGGCACCGGTGGAGGCTACCCACTCCTGCCGCTCGCGATCTGTAGAGAGAAATGTCGGTTTACCGGCCTCGACTCCATCGGAAAGAAGATGGACGCCGTTTCCCGGATCATTGCCGCTCTCGACATCATGAATGCCGAAACGGTCACCGGACGTGCGGAAGATCTTGGACACGACGAAAGATATCGTGAGCACTTCGATCTCGTCCTCTCCCGCGCCGTCGCCCCGCTCAACGTCCTGCTCGAGTGGTGCGCCCCGTTTGCAAAGGTCGGCGGAAGAGTCGTCGCCTGGAAGAGTATGAAGATCGATGCGGAACTCACGGAATCCCTCCTCGCCCGCGCGGAACTCAGCTGTCACCTCACGGACCAGTACCGCTACGAACTCCCGGCCGGATGGGGGGAACGCCAATTGTTGGTCTTTCAAAAGACTTTCAAGACGAATGAGAAATATCCACGGAGTGCAGCAATGATCAAGAAACATCCACTACGATGAAGGCTCTACATCACTGACTTCTCTTTTCTCTTATGCCCAAACCCTACACACCCAATGACGCCTGGAGCCGCAGAGCCGCCAAAGAGGGCTACCGCGCCCGTTCCGTCTACAAGCTCATGGAATTAGACGAGCGGTTTTCTCTTCTCAAGTCCGGGATGACGGTTCTGGATCTCGGTTGTGCGCCGGGCAGCTGGATGCAGTACACGGTGAAGCGCATTGGTCTCACAGGGCACTTCATCGGGATGGATGTACAGGAAGTGAAACCCGTAGAAGGGGCGACGACCTTCGTGCAAGACATCATGGATATTCAAGGTGTCTCCACTCTGCTCGCCAAGCAAAATATTCACTCCTTCGATCTCATCCTCTCTGATTTAGCACCCTCTACGAGCGGAGTGAAAGATGTCGATCAGTGGCGTTCAATCGAGCTGAGCCAAGCAGTAGCGGACATCGCGGAACGATTCCTGAAATCCGACGGTATCTGCGTAATCAAAGTGCTGCGCGGCGCGGATTTCGACAGCTTTCTGAAGCAGTTGAAACACGACTGGGGCTCGGTGCGCACGACACAGGTCGAAGCGAGCAGGGATCGGAGCAAGGAGATCTATGTGCTGCTCCGAAAAACCAAGGGGCGCCGGTAGAGACTGTCGAAGGATCCGAAGTCCTGTATAATCATCTCCATGATCACGCTGAAGAGCGTCAGCAAATCGTTCTCCGGACGCAAGGTCCTCTCGGATATTTCTCTGCAGATCAATCCGGGCGAATTCGTTTGCATCATTGGACGCAGCGGCGCGGGAAAGTCCACTCTTGTGCACCTGATCGCCGGCGCGGAGGAGGTAAGCAGCGGTACGATCGAAGTGGACGGCGTGAAGCTCCATGCGATCCCGCCGATGGCCATGCGACTCTTCCGCCGCAGGGTGGGCATCGTCTTCCAGGATGGCAAACTCCTGTCACACTTAACCGTCCGGGAGAATATCGCTTTCCCCCTCGAAGTCTGCTGCGCCTCGGACCAAGAGATCCGCAAGCGCGTGGCGGAGCTCATGAGGAACATGGATCTCGTCAACCAAGCGGAGTCGCTTCCCTACTGCCTCTCCGGCGGAGAGAAGGCGCGCACAGCCATCGCACGGGCCATCGTCCACCGCCCCATGGTCATCCTTCTCGACGAACCGACGGGCAATCTCGATCCCGAACAGTCCAAGCAGATCCTTGCACTCCTCCAAAAGATCAACAAAGACGGAACGACCGTCATCCTCGCCACTCACGACGCGGGCCTCGTCGATTCCCTCCAAACTCGCGTCGTCTCGCTCGAGAATGGCCGGATCACCCGCGACTCCGCGGGCGGTTACCGCACAGTCCGTCCGCAACCGCACAAGCTTCTCGGCGATCTCCCGACCCCTCCTCCCGATGAAGCCGCTGCGCAGCCGAAACCGCGCGCACGGAAAGTGCGAGTGACATCGATCAATAGCTGAAACCTACAGCGCTCTGCGAGCTGCCGTCGTACGACACGGCGAGTCGAGCGCCAGCAGGGAGCGCCACATGTCCGACGAATGAGCGAAGCGAACGAGGAGTTTGTGGCGCGACGCGAGACGAGCCGATGTCGTACAGGCGGCGAGCATCAGCGCCGAAACCTTTTTGGCGCCACCTTTTTCGGTTACGAAAAAGGTGGCAGACATGTGATCGTTCCCGCTACACCCATTACACATCTTCCGCTACCCTGAGCTCACCTGCTCCCCCCTCCCATGACCACCTACAAGGATGCCGGCGTCGATATCTCCGAAGGGGATCGCGCGTCAATGAACGCATACAAGCATGCCGCTTCCACTTTCGCCTCCCGCAAGGGGCTCATCGGCGCTCCCGTCTTCGAGAAAGACGGCTATGGAGGACTGCTCGACATGGGGGACCACTACCTCGTCGTGAGCGACGATTCGACGGGATCCAAGATCGATCTCGCGTTCGACGTGGGGAAGTTCGATACGCTCGGTTACGATCTCGCAGCGATGGTCGCGGATGACGCCGTGTGTACCGGAGCGGAGAGTATCGCCATCACGAACACCATCGACGTGCCGAAGATCGATGCCTCCGTCATCGACCATCTGATGGGCGGACTCGCGAAAGCCTGCAGTGAGCAGAAGATCGCCGTTCCGGCCGGCGAGATCGCGGAAGTTCCCGGTGCCGTCGCCAGAGGCGTGTGGAGCGCAACCGTCGTGGGCATCGTGAAGAAAGACAAAGTCCTTGAGCCTCAGACGATCGCTCCCGGTGATGCCATCCTCACCCTCAAGTGCACTGTGGCGCGTTCGAACGGTTTCTCTCTCATCCGCAAAATCCTCTCGGACGCGTTCGGCCCCCAGTGGTTCAAGAAGGAATGGAAGAAAGGCATCAGTTGGGGAGAAATCATGCTCACTCCCAGCGTCATCTTCTCCGCCGCACTCCTCAAGCTCATCGGCCGATTCGGCGAGGGGCGATCCGTTCCCGTGAAGGGTCTCGCGCACATCACGGGCGGAGGCATCCCGGGCAAACTCAAGCGCATCCTGAAACGCAGCGGCACCGGCGCGGAGCTCCCAGATCTCTGGCCGCCCCATGAGGCGATGCAGGATTTGATCAAGCTCGGAAACGTGCCGATCGAGGAAGCTTATCGGACGTGGAATCTCTCAAACGGCATGCTCGTCGTCCTCCCGGAAAAGGACGTCCCCCAAGCGCTCAAGCTCCTGAAGGGAGAGGGCATCGAAGCGAAGCGCGCCGGGACGATCACTGCCGAATCGGTCATTCGTCTGAAAGCGTTCACGGGAAAGACCATCGAGTTTCCGGCTGCGTAATCATTCTTCAGCCATCGTGCAATTGAAAAGTTCGCACGCGAGATCCATGAGCCGCAAACGCTGCTCCGAAGTCCTGCGGTCTTCCGGAATCTGCACGAGCATCGCATACTCCCTGCTCTCGGCGGTGTCCTGCAGACCGCGTTCCGCAATGAGTAATGTTGCAAGTTTTTCTCGCATGGCTGCGCTGCGCTGGGCATACGCGATGCCACGCAGCATCGTGAGTTCGGTAACTATCTCATCTTTCGGTCCCAGAAAGCGTGACATGATGCCGGCCCTGTTCGTCTCATGTTCTCCTTCTCCCCCCTCATCATCAAAGAGGGCCATGTACGCCGATACGTGACTCCCTTCGCTCAAGAGAACATCGGAAACATGACCGAGCGGGATGCCCGAAGGGCTATCGGCTTCTTCGTCATCATCGATCTCGTCGTCATCCTCGACCGCACCGTCTGATTCGTCTTCCTCTTCTTCACCTGCGTCTTCTCCCGCCGCCCATTCTCCGTCACCGCGTCCCTCGTCAAGAAACGGAGGAGGAGACACACTCTCAACCGGCTCCAAGCCAAGGAGGAGACGCTTATGCATCAACCTCCACCTCTCAAATTCGTGATGCTTCAGCCCGCAGTCACTCAAAAATTGATTAAATGCGGCAGCGTCTCTGCGCTCCAAGTCGACGCCTTTGCGGACGATGACGAGCCGCTCCTCTCTCGTAAATGGTTTTTCCACACCCTGTTCACGCTCCCACTGCGCAAGCTCTGCAAGTGTCGGCAGATCGAAAGGCTGCATGGACGGCAGAAGGATAGTCGACGTATTCGGTGAAGGCCTGGGGCGCTTCTGAGGAAGCGGGCTCTTCCTCCCGTCTGCTCTCCGACCTTTTTGCGCTTCCTTGGCGGGTGCCGAACGAAGCGGCACGGGCGATGCTCTTGCCCGCCTCGGACGTTCAGCAGGCTCCTTTTGCCCATCCGACCCTGCCGCCCCATCCGACTGTGCGAGCAACTGCCTCCAGTCCGAAGGCGCCGACGGTGAAAGGCCGCGTTCTCTCAAGAACTTTTCGCCATTCCCCCGACCGCAATGATAGTCATACAACGCCAATCCGGCACGGATCTGCTCCATCGTGAATGAATGCGGCTCATCCCGCCGGGTCGGGGGCCGATGGAACTGCCGCTCGAGAGCGATGAGATCGATTGTAGACGGCGCCGCGAGCTTGCGGCGAACCGGGCTGTCCGCTTTCTTTGCATCGGGTGATTCAGAGGCATCCGGTATTTCTGCACGTGTCACCGGCTTCGGGCACGGAGGGGGCGCGGCAGGTGCCGGAGGTGGTGGTGGCGCAGGAGGAGGCTGAGGTGAAGATGTGGGAGGAGTCGGCGCGGCCATCTCCTCAGCTTTCGCCCTGATTATTGCACGCAGTTGCGGAATATTCCCCATTGCGCGCAGCGCCTCCAGGCTCCAGCCAACGGGCACCTGATCCCGCTTTTGCTCGTAAGCTGCAACCGTTCGTGCCACATCCTCCGGCGTGAGCGAACGCTCCTTGATACGCACACCGAACTGACGGGCAGTCGCAATGATCCTCCTCTCCAGAGGCAAAAACTCCGGCCTGGCCTCCTCACGAGGAGGCCCGGAGTAGGACGGAAGCCCCTTATTTAGCCGCGGATGAAATCCGTGATGTGACATCGGAACAAAAAAGGCACTACATTAAGGTTTTTTCTACAAAAAGCAATTCCATTGTGCCGATGTCTTCGCGCCTTAATCAACGAATTGCGTCGGCAAAAGATGGATTGTCCTGCCGCAGTCGGTGGCGTACGGTGGACACGATGGAGAGCCACGAGACCGGTTGCACACGGCGTGCCTCCCGACCATTCGAGAGTATGTCCCTCGAGGAACTAAAAGCGAGCGTTGATCGACGGCGGCGTTTTCTGAAATACTCTGCTTCCGTCGTCATCCTCAACGTGCTCGGCGGGATGGGGTTCCGAGAGCTCACCACAGCCCGCCCCCTCTCGCCGGAATATCCGCGCCCGCGCTCGCTTCCTGAGCTTGGGTACATCGTCCATCGCGAGATGAACGTAGCCATTGATGAACCGGAAGCACCGAACCTTCAACCGGACGATCCGGGCGAAGGCTCGATCGCCGACCTTCCCGCCATGATCGGAAACGGCATGCAGCGGGCAGCGGACACGGGCATCACAAACATTCCCGACAACGCCCGAGAGTTCTTCAGCTACTACGGAGCTGATGACGTTCCCGATCCCTCCCGACGGCGCTGCAACAATCACGCCTACGGCGCATGCCGATCATTCTCGCGATACGGAATGCCCATGCACCTTTTGGCTATCGCACCGCCTCTGCGGCACTTCCTCGACATCGACTGGCACGTGATGGCTTTTTGCCCGCTCTTGAGTCGCTCTGACGGAGAACGCGCTCACCTCGTGTTCGACAACGGAACAGCGCACCTGTGGCAACACGGGGGCCTCGCCTCGTTCGTCGCATGGAACGAGAGGAAGAGCCCGCCTGATGCACGAAGAGCGATATCGGCTTACGGAATCGCACGCTACCGCGAACCGAAGTACTCCATCACGCACCCCCTCCTCATGCACATCGCCCATGCCGTCGATGAAGCCGACATGGAAGCTTTGGAAGTTGGTTCGCTCTCTCCTCAGCGTGGCTCATCGATCATCGCCTAGTCCTTGACAGGACTGTGACTCTCCGTACAATGCCCCCGTCATGCAGCAACGAGGGCTTCTGCTCCTCGGCCTCTCCTTCTCTGCCCTGAGCCTTGTCGAAGGGCTCCTTACGGCGGAAGGGATGTTGCGTGCATGATGTGAATTGCTGAAACCGCACGAGCCTCCTTTCCAAGCGAAGGCGAGGTTTTTTGTTGTTTCTTTTTCCCTTCCTCCCATGAGTCCATCACCCTTCGAAGAACCGTGGCGCTACAACGACATGGAAGCCGACATGATGAGACAAGCTATTGCGGTATTGCGCCAACAACCGGCTCCCCTGAAAAGGTCTGTTGTTGACGAACATGCCTTCTGCCACGAAGCCGGTATCCACCAAAAAACCGTTACCAGAAACACTGAAGCGATACGCGCACGAGTGCGCCATCTGCCCGATTTTTGATTCTCATTTCTCCTCACTCCCATGAAAATTTCTGCACCAGAACGACGGATCCAAATATTCGATACCACGCTGCGCGACGGCGAGCAGTCGCCGGGATGCTCCATGACCCTCGATCAGAAAATGGAAGTTGCCATCGCGCTGCAGCGTCTCGGCGCCGATGTCATCGAAGCCGGATTCCCCATTGCCTCGGAAGACGACCACGCTTCTGTCACGGCCATCGCCAAGGAAGTGCGAAAAGCTACCATTTGCGGATTGGCACGCTGTAATCATGGAGACATCGACTGTGCGTGGGACGCGGTGCAATACGCACGCGATCCGCGCATCCACGTCTTCCTCGCCACGAGCGCCATCCACCGGGAAAGCAAACTCAAGATGACGAAGGAACAAATCATCCGGCGCGCCGTCGAAGGCGTCGAGCGGGCAAAAGGATACTGCCCAAATGTAGAATTCTCCCCCGAGGACGCCGTGCGAACGGAGATCGACTTCCTGTGCAAAGTGGTCCGTGCTGCGATTGCCGCCGGCGCGACCACCGTCAATATACCCGACACCGTCGGGTATGCGGTTCCCGATCAAATGGGCAGATTGATCCGAACGCTCCGTCGTCGTGTTCCGAACATCGACCAAGCAACCATCAGCGTGCACTGTCATGATGACCTGGGCATGGCAGTCGCCAACAGCTTGGCCGCAGTCGATGCCGGAGCGGGCCAAATCGAGTGTACGATCAACGGCATCGGTGAGCGTGCGGGCAACTGTTCGCTGGAGGAAGTGGTCATGGCGATGCGAACGCGCAGGGATATATTCCATGCCGTCACAGGCATCCGCACACGCAAGCTTGTCGAAACAAGCGACCTGGTGGAAAGCTTCACATTCCCAAAGGCGCGTAACAAAGCGGTGGTCGGAAAGAATGCGTTCGCGCACGAAGCGGGTATCCACCAAGACGGTTTTTTGAAGGATCGCAGGACGTACGAAATCATGCGACCGGGGGATGTCGGCCGGCGTCAGAGTGATCTGGTCCTCGGGAAACATTCCGGGATCCGTGCTCTCGCCGCATGTCTCCAGAAAGATGGCTTGCCTCTGCGCGACGAAGACAGAAAAACGTTCAGACAACGCTTCAAGGCACGCATGGATGAAAAATTGAAGGCAGGCAAAGGAAAGTACATGTCCGATGCGGAGCTGTTCGAGGAGCTCTACCTACCCCTCATCGGGGAATATGCCAGTACGCCCTATGTCATCAGCGTGAAGGAAAAGAGGGGTAGGAAAGGCCAGCCGGTGACCGTGAGCATCCGCACGAGGGACGGCAAGACCGTCACCGGTACCGCGAGCGGCCCGGATGAGGGTGTCATCGACGCCTTTGTGCAGGGCATGCAAGCGGCGATGCCCGGACTCACTATCCCCGCGGGAGGATTCAATCTAGCAAATATCAGCGAAGGATCCGGCGGGAACGCCCGTGTCACCGCCACGATGCACAACGACTGTACCGTCCACCGGACCGTGGAAGCTGCGAACACGAACGAGGCGATCCTCCAAGCCCACATCGCCGCGTTCAATACGCTCTATGCCATCGAGGAATACAAGCGTGGCAGAAGGCGCACTTCATAAGCTATACTGATGCTCCTTTCCCCTCTTTACCAATGATGAATGTCTTCTCCTCTTTCGGATCACCCCTCCTTTTCGCAGGCTCCTGCATCCACTTCTTCTTCGGTGTCGTTGCTTTGACCGGCCTCGTGCTGTTCATTGTCTGGGCCAGCAAGAACTTGAAGAAGGAAAGCCTGAAAACACTCAGCATCTGGCTCATCGTCTTAGGCATCCTCGGAGCGCTCCTCACCTTCCCGATGACAGCCGGTGGTCTGCGGACAATGTTCTCTGCTCGCAGCCTTGGTGGCCCCGGTTGGATGATGAACCGCGATCTCGACGACGATGAACGTGCCTCTTATCAGGATTTCCTGAATAACTTGAAGAGCTCAGGACAGAAGACCGATCAAAATACCACACGTTGAATCGGCCTTCCTTTCTTCCGTCCTCCATGTCCTTCTATCACGATCTGTCGCCGAAGCTCCAAGCTCACCTCGCTACCGATGTGCACGGCACGAAGCTACGCGAATTCATCGGCTCCATCGTGCTTGGCGGCAATGATGGCATCGTGACGACATTCGCCGTCGTCGCGGGGACCGTGGGTGCTCAGCTCCCCGGTTCCGTCATCATCATCCTCGGACTCGCCAACCTCCTCGCAGACGGCGTTTCCATGGGCGCGGGGACCTACCTCTCGGTCAAATCCGATCGTGACAAATTCAGAAAATTGCGCAAGGAGGAACTCGCGGAGATCGAAGAGGAACCGGACATGGAGCGCGAGGAGATCCGCCACGCTTTTCAAGCAAAGGGATTTTCCGGTGAAACTCTCGAACGGATTGTGGCGACCATCACTGCCGACAAGAATCTCTGGGTGGAGACCATGCTGGCGGAGGAGCACGGAGTCCACGAGGAGGCGGCGGACTATCCGCTCCAGACCGCTTTCTTCACATTTCTTTCCTTCGCCCTCTTCGGTTCCATCCCGCTTCTCCCCTATTTTTTCCGTTTCGCGGACGCTTCGCGTTTCCCATCTGCCATCGGCGCCACGTTCGCCGCTCTCATTGTTCTCGGCACTACCCGCAGCTTCATCACAAAGGAACGCTGGTTCAAAGGGCCGCTTGAGATCGTCTCCATCGGAGCCGTCTGTGCAGCAATTGCCTTCGGCGTGGGGGCACTACTGCGGGGTTTCGTTGGCATCATCGCTTAGTTATCTAGTGCGGAATCCGTCGCCGCCTCTCATGATGAAGCGGCCTGCACCGCCCTATGTCGCTGAGGAGCCCCGCTGAGCGTCCCGAAGGACGGTCTGCGGCCATTTCGAACCGTATGTGCCATCATATTAAAAGTGCACTACAATGTCTCCATGTCTTCTCCTATCGTCTTCCTCGAAGTCGAACCGCAGGACCGCTCCACAGTCACAGAACATTTCGGTGACGCCGTTATCCTCGCCGAGGACCTCCAGGGAAAAGGCATCTTGGAAAAGTGCAAAGATGCCGAGATCATCTCCTGTTTCATCTACTCGCAGTTCACGAAGGACGCCTTGAAGAAACTTCCCAAGCTCAAGCTCATTGCCACTCGCTCCGTCGGCTACGACCACATCGATCTCGCCGCCTGCAAAGAGCGAGATATCGTCGTCTGCAATGTCCCTGACTACGGGTCCCATGTAATCGCGGAACACGTCTTCGCACTGCTCTTGGGAACGTTGCGGCATGTCCGGGAGGGCGATGAACGCGTGGAAGGAGGAACCTTCGATTATCACGGACTGCGCGGCATCACTCTGCGCGGCAAGACAATCGGCATCATCGGCACGGGGAAGATCGGCCGCAGGGTCGCTCAGATTGCCCACGGCTTCTCCATGAAGATTCTTGCAACAGACCGCTGCCGCACGCTTGAGCTCGAAGATCTCCTCGGCGTTGAGTACGTGCCGCTTCCTGAGCTCCTGGCACAGAGTGACATCATCACCATCCATGTGCCGGCCATTCCGGAGACCGAGCACATGATTTCCTCTGCGGCATTCAAGCAAATGAAAGATGGCGTGATTCTTGTAAATACCGCACGCGGATCGGTCATCGACTCGCCCGCGCTCGTGAAGGCCATCAAGAGCGGGAAAGTGCGCTATGCCCTGCTCGACGTGCTCGAGCACGAGAAGAATTTCTCGGAGAACAAAGAACTGATCGCGTTTCCCGGCGTCGTCTCCACCCCCCACATCGCGTTTTACACGGACGAAAGTATGGGGAATATGTACCACGATGCCTTCCTCTCCATCGAACAGTGGAAGACCGGCGCACAACCGGAACATTTCGTGAAGCCTCCCCAGGTTATCTGCGACCTGTCGACGGTCAAGAACAAGAAGTGATGGTGATCCTCGGCTTATGTCCCCGGTTGATTCGCGGAATCGTCTTGGGCGTGGTCCCGATGACTCTCTCGAATCCACCGTGATACAACTTGACCAGGAGTGTGGGCATATCGCCCCGGCGACTGTCCATGAATTCGCCGAATTCCCGCTCATCACGCAGAGGACCGTCTGCCACACCATCGCGCCGCCTCGCCAATTGGAACCGTACATAGTCGTCGTAGAGACCACTCCAACCGTTTTCCCGATGTACATTGACCATAGAAAAGGATGGTAAATCGCCGGGAGCCTAAGCCTCGAAATAGGGAAGGTCAATGGGGACTTTTTCGCTGATTTTCGACCAACATAGGGTACAATGCTGCCCTCATCCTCAGCATGCAGCGTGTTTCGCTCAAAGTCGTCGGCGCTCAAGGCCAAGGAGTGAACTCCGTGGGGGAAATGTGTGCAAAAGGGCTCAAGCGCGCCGGGTACTGCGTCTTCGGATACCGGGAGTATATGTCGCTCATTCGCGGCGGCCATTCCAGCTACCAGCTGGATATCGCCTCAAACCACGTCCGAAGCTCCGAAACGCACGTCGATGTCGTCGTCTGCTTCAATAATAACGGCATCCGCACGAACCTACACGACCTCAAGGAGAGCGGCATCCTCATCCATCAGACAGCGCAGTGGAAATTTTCGCCCGAGGAAGCGGAGCTCATCTCTGCAAAACATTTGAAGATCATCGAGCTCCCGACAATCGACATCCTCCGCACGTTAAACGCCAAACCCATCTTGGGAAACGTTCTCATCACCGCTGTGGTGTGGGCGATCCTGAAACGCAAGCCCGAGGAACTGAAAGAACTCGTCACGGAGCAATTCGGCCACAAGAAGGATCTCCTCACGCAGAACTTCTCCTGCATCGAAGAGGGCTTCGCCTTCCACGGAAACCACGCGGCGAATATCTGTGTCATCCTGCCGGAGCCGAATGCTCAATGGTGCAAACAGTTGCTGCTCACCGGGAGCCACGCGATGGGTCTCGGCATCGTGCATGCGGGCTGCCGCCTGTACGCGGGCTATCCGATGACGCCGTCGAGTCCCCTGCTCACGTACATCGCCGACCTGCAGAACGAGACAGGCATGACGGTGAAACAGGCGGAAGATGAGATCACCGCCGCGCAGATGATGGTCGGTGCAATGCACATGGGCACGCGCGCAATCACGGCAACGTCCGGCGGCGGATTCGACCTCATGACGGAGACGCTCTCCCTCGCCGGGATCACCGAGACGCCCGCCGTCTTCGTTCTCGCTCAGCGACCGGGACCCGGTACGGGCCTCCCCACATGGACGGCGCAGGGAGACCTGCTGCTCGCAGTCCATGCCGGTCACGGCGAGTTCCCGCGCCTCGTTCTCGCCCCGGGTAACAGCATCGATTCCTTCGATCTCATGCCGGAAGCATTCAATAAGGCGGAGGAGTTCCAGATCCCTGTCATCGTCCTCACCGATAAGCACCTCGCCGAAGCGCTCTTCACCCAAAAGCCCTACGATCAGAAACGCGCCCGGCTCCGGCGCGGTTCACTCGTGACCGATCCTGTGAAACTCAAAACACTCAAGGCATCCGACCGCTACGATCCATCCGCCACCGATGGCATTTCTCTCCGCTGGCTTCCGGGGAGCGAGGCAGCCACGTACTGCGCGCAGGGCGACGAGCACGACAACGAAGGCAACTCCGTAGAAACAGCCGAGAATGCAACTGAGCAGATGCGGAAGCGCATGAAGAAGATGGAAGCGCTCGCAGCCTCTCTCCCCGAACCCGACCTCTCAGGTTCGGCGCATCCGGAAATCCTCATCGTGAGCTGGGGAAGCACAAAAGGCGTCGTCGAAGACATACTCGGAGACGAAGTATGCAAGGGACGGCAGATCGCTCACCTCCACTACGCGTACCTCTGGCCGCTCAAGACGCAGCGCTTCGAAGCGCTTGCAAAAACGGCGAGACGCGTTGTCTGTGTGGAATGCAATCACACAGGTCAACTCTCCATGCTCCTCAAGCGTGCCTGTGGAACCGGTCCCACCGACCAGATCCTGAAGGCGGACGGCCGTCCGTTCTTCTATGATGAACTGAAGGAGAAGCTCCTGCCTTTTCTCCGTCCATGAAGAAGATTCCTCTCTCCGCTTCCGGCCCCCAGATGAAGGACTTCGTAAGCTCCGCGGCCCCCACGTGGTGCGAGGGCTGCGGCAACTACGGCATCTGGTCAGCTCTCAAGCAGGTTCTCGTTGAACTCAAGCTCCAACCATGGCAAGTGTTGCTCTGCTTCGACGTCGGCTGCCACGGCAATATGGCAGATAAACTGCTGGGTTATCGCATCCACGGACTCCACGGCCGCGTGATCCCGCTCGCGGCGGGCGCGAAGCTCGCCAATCCCGGCCTGCCTGTGATCGCCGTCGGGGGCGACGGCGCGAGCTTCTCGGAGGGGGTCGGACACCTCGTGCACGCGGTCCGCAGTAACTATCCGATCACGCTGCTCATGCACAACAACGCCAACTACGGCCTCACCACGGGTCAGGCAAGCGCACTCACCAAGAAGGGCGAGCGGATGAACTCCTCCCCCAACGGCATTCCCGAAGAGACCTTGAACAGCATGGATTTCGTCTTCTCGCTGAAGCCCACGTTCGTCGCCCGCGCGTTCTCGGGGAACGTTCCACAAATGGTGCAGATCATGAAAGCGGCGATCACGCACAGGGGATTTGCCTACGTGGACATCCTCCAAGCCTGTCCGAGCTACAACCACTTCGCCACGCAGGAGTGGCTCGAAGAGCATTGCTACTCTGTCCAAGAGAGCAAGAAGAAGTACGACACCTCTGACTTCGACCTCGCCCGGAAGACCGCAGTGGATACGAGCAAGAAGATCGCCACCGGCATCCTCTATCAAGCGAAGGCCGTGCCGGACTTCATCGAACGGCTGCAGCCGCGCAAGAATAGGAAAACCACCCCCGTGGAGGAGGTGGCGATCACCGATATTTCTCGCTGGATGGAACGATTCATTTAGAATACATCAATTCTTCTTCCCAAAAATCGCTTCCCAACCCTGGTCGAATGACCGTTTGTTGACGGCCGGTCCGCGCCGCGCACCCGTGTCCTGCGTACCTTCACCTTGTGCATCGGATTTTTCCCCGCCCTCGCTCATGGCATCCTGAACTGATTTCTTGGTCATCTCCAAAAGAGCCGGGGCTCCTCCGACAGGTTTTCCTTCCGAATCCAATGGAACAAGAATGCCGGGGACCAGCACGGTCGTATCATCCTTTGGGAATTCAGACATATAATTTGGGGAAGAAACTGGGGGCACATTCAAGTGCGGACTCCCCCGTCTGTCAACCGATCATGGAGATTTTTCAGAGGCGGTGCGGGACGGAGGGGGGTGAGGCAATGCGTGCAAATCATTGACATTGCCTCCCGTCTCTAGTACAGTGAGAATAGCAGAGACCTTCGAGCAGACGTTATCGCTTCAACGAGAAACCTGATGAGAAGGAACCTGTATCTTTATTTCCTTCCTCATCAGCTTTATGGCCGATCAGGAGATCACGTGCCGCGATTGCGGCGCAACCTTCACCTTCACCGAAGGTGAGCAGGAGTTCTACGCCTCGAAGAACTTGAGCGCCCCACAGCGCTGCAAGTCCTGCCGAGCGTCGCGGAAGTCCGACCGGGCGAATCGTCCGCTCTACGACGCCGTGTGCGCCAAGTGCGGAGCCGCCTGCCAGGTGCGCTTCAAGCCGCGGACCCCGGAAGAGGGCGGCAGACCCGTCCTATGCAATACGTGCTTCCGGGCGGAGCGTTCGGAGTAAGTCTCTGACTTACCATCGAATGGGAAATCACCCCTTCACAGGGGTGATTTTTTGCATACTTGCTGGACTCGATCCATAATTCGCTTAGGATAAGTCTCCTCATCTGATGTGTCCCATGTCCTCTCGTACGCTCTCCACCGGCTTGTTCGTATGGATACTGCTCCTCTCACCGCTCAATGCTTCCGCGGCTATGCTCGCGCAACCGGAACTCACCACAGAGCAGCGCGAACAGCTGCTGCGCACTTGCCGAAATGTCGATTACACCGACCAGATACGCTGTGAGGAACGTCAGCTGATGCATGTCCGCACGAGCTGGGGTCTCGCGAAACCCACGGAAACGTACGCCGTCTACGACCGTCTGGATATCGGCGGCACCAAATTGCGCAAGCGACTGCAGGAGCAGCGCTACAAGGAGAACCAGCGCTACTGGGAAGTGAATCGTCGAACGTTCGGAGAATTCAAGCCAGTGACGGACATCAACACGGAGCGTCTGCCCTATGTGAATGACATCCGCGCGCAACGCCTGCACTGCATGCGCGACGTCGAGCCGGGGCGTCCGCGTGCTCGCTGTCTCAAGGCCATCACGACCGAAGCACAAGAGAAGATGCGGATGAACCGCGAGAGCATGGTCGGACGGAAGGGATAATCCCCCTCACCATCCACCTCTATGACTGAAAATTCTGCCGAGAATTGCCAAATGCTTGCATTTTTTCTGAAAAGCCCTATACTGATGCTTCCCATGAAGCTCGTCTTGAGCATCGCCTTCGGCCTCAATGTCCTGTTGTGCAACACCTGTATCGCGCAGGCAGCCCCCCTCCCGACAGACCAGTCGGCGATGGAGGCAGCGATGCAAACGATGGGGCACGGGTGCCCCGGACACCGTTCATCCGACGCTCCCCCGATGCCCGCGCACGGCGAACACTGTTCCCTGATGCCGACGGTCAGCCTGCACTCATCCATGCCATGGAGCATTGCCGCAGTCCTACCGGTCTCGCAGGCCCCTCTCGTTCTCACTCTGCTCCCACCCTCTGCGGACAACCCCGTCTTCATGGAGTGGCCGCCTCCGCCCGATTTCCTTACCGAAACAATCGTTCTTCAGCAGTAGAGAGGAGTTCTTCTTTTCGAGCACTCAACGATAGGAGTGTTCTTTGATTGTCTTCTCCTCTCTCCTATGACGACTTCATCTCCATCACCGAACGAAACGACCGTCCGCATCGGCGGGATGACCTGCGACAGCTGCGAGATCCTGCTCGAGCGGACCCTACGTGCACTTCCCGGCATCCTCGAAGCGCATGTGAACAGGCGCAGCGGCACGGCGAGGGTCCGGACTGAAAAACCATTTGCAGAGCTTCAGCAAGCGATCTTTTCAGCCATTCACAAGGCAGGTTACCGCAGCATCGACGGCCCTGAGCGGCCCGCAGAGGAATCCGCAAACTCCTCCAACAACCCGTGGCTGGAGATCGGCGGGGCGCTGATCACCATTTTCGCCATCTATAAGATCCTGAGTGCATACGACATCGTCTCCCTCGCCCCCTCCACATCGGGAGCACTCACCTTCGGCGGCATCTTCGTCATCGGCCTCGTCGCGGGTGCATCGAGCTGCCTGGCCGTCACGGGCGGCCTTTTGCTCGCAGTCGCTGCGAAGTACAACGAAACGCACCGATCTTCCACGGGTGCGCAGCGCGTCATGCCGCTTCTGCATTTCAATATCGGACGCCTGATCTCCTACTTCCTCTTGGGCGGTCTCGCAGGCTGGCTCGGCCAATCGATCGCCCTCTCGACGAAGATGACGGGGTATATGACGATCGTCGTCGCCCTCGTCATGCTCTACCTCGCCCTCACGATCTTGAAGATTATTCCAAAAGGCAGCTTCCCCATCCGGCTGCCGAATGCACTCGCTCACCGCATCGCGAGACTTTCCGAAACAGATCACCCGCTCGCCCCCTTCGCGCTCGGAGCACTTACCTTCTTTCTGCCCTGCGGCTTCACGCAATCTCTGCAGCTCGCTGCACTCGCTTCCGGCAGCTTCCAAATGGGCGCCTTCACGATGTTCTTCTTCGCGCTCGGTACTCTGCCGGCACTGCTGGGCGTCAGTCTCGTCTCCTCCCTGTCGCACGGATCGTTCTCACGCATTTTCCTGCGTTTTTCCGGGACCCTTGTGCTCGTCCTTGCGCTCTTCAATATCCGCAGCGGCTTAACTCTCCTCGGCTACACTATTTCTCTCAGTGATTCGACAACAGGGAAACAGCAAGTCGCCGCGCAGCAACTACCGCCACCTCCTGTCCAAGAGCCCGCACCGACCCCGCAAGCACCTTCCAACCAGGCACAAGTCTCCGCCCCTGCGGGTCTGCAACAGATCTCCATGAAAGTGTCCTCATACAGCTATGATCCGGAAGTTATCACCCTTCAGGCCGGCGTCCCCGTCCGGTGGATCATTGATGCCTCCAATGCAAGCGGCTGCACGAGCGGCCTCGTGGTACCGGATCTTGGTATCCAACGCATCCTGAAGCGCGGTGAGAACGTGATCGAGTTCACCGCGCCATCCACTCCCGGCAAGATCGCCTTCAGCTGTTCGATGGGCATGGTTCGCGGTGTCTTCATCGTGCACTAATGCACGCAATTCATTCTTTCGATTCCCCTCCTCCCTCCCATGTCATCCAAGAATATCACTCTTTCCATCACCGGCATGCACTGTGCAAGCTGTGCAACACTCATCACGCGTTCACTCCATGAACTCAAAGGCGTCGAAGAAGCTCATGTGAATCTTGCCGCGGAGAAAGCGCACATCCGCTACGACCCAGAGATACTCCAAGAATCCACCATCCTCACGGCGGTGGAAAATACCGGCTACGGCGCACAGATGACTGATGCAAGTAATCATGAGGAGGACCGGAAGCGACGCAAGGGAGGACTCCGCTTCTACCGTAATGCTTTTCTCATCGCGCTGGCCTTCAGCTCCCCGCTTGTCCTTATGATGATCCTTGCATTCTTCCCGGAAAATCCCATGACGGTGTACATCGATCCGTGGATGGGAATCATCGGCTTCCTCTTCTCCACTCCCATTCAATTCTGGCTGGGCAGAGGTTTCTACCGCGGCATGTGGTCGAGCCTGAAGATGCGAACGTTCTCCATGGACAGTCTCATCGCTATCGGCACGTCGACCTCGTACTTCTACAGTCTCTTCGAGTACGTCCTTCAGAGTGCGCGCTCAGGTTCGCTCATCGGTGAACGCACGGACCTCTACTTCGAAGTTTCCGCCCTCCTCATCGCCTTCGTGCTCCTCGGTAAATGGCTCGAAACCAGCGCAAAAGGCAAAACCAGCGAAGCCATCGGCAAACTCATGAACTTGCAAGCGAAAACTGCACGCGTACTACGAGGCGAGCACGAGCAGGAAATCCCCATCGAAGCTGTTGCAATCGGCGACACGGTCATCGTGCGCCCGGGAGAGAAATTCCCTGTGGACGGCACCGTGATCGCCGGCCTCTCCTCCGTGGACGAATCCATGCTGACGGGGGAGAGCATCCCCGTGGAGAAGAAGGAGGGAGACCGCGTCTTCGGCGCGACGATGAACCGCCACGGCTCTCTCCGCTTCCGGGCCGAGAAGATCGGCGCGGAAACGGCCCTTGCCCGCATCATCCGCTTCGTGGAGGACGCACAGGGATCCAAGGCTCCGATTCAGGATTTCGCAGACAGGATCTCCGCGTGGTTCGTGCCGGCCGTCATCCTCATCGCCATCGCAACCTTCGTCGCTTGGATGCTGCTCGGACAAACGCTCACCTTCTCGCTCCTCGCGTTCGTCTCCGTCATCGTCATCGCCTGCCCCTGCGCTCTCGGGCTCGCCACGCCCACCAGCATCATGGTTGGCACGGGCAAAGGGGCGGAACTCGGCATCCTCATCCGCGGCGGAGAACCGCTTGAAGCAGCCAACGCTCTGACCACCGTCGTACTCGACAAAACGGGAACCCTCACCGTCGGCTCTCCGGACGTGACGGATGCCATCCCCCTCCCCGATTCCGAGCTCTCCGCTGATGCATTACTCACCATCGCCGCAAGTCTCGAACGCGGATCCGAGCATCCGCTCGCCGAGAGCATCGTTGGTCACGCGGAGTCCCTCGGCCTCCCGCTCTCCCACGCGGAACACTTCCGCGCCGTCCCCGGCCACGGCATCGAAGGAACACTCAAAGGCGCGACCTACTTCTTCGGCAATCGCGCACTCATGCGCTCACGCTCCATCCCTCTCCAAGAAGCCAAAACCTGGCTCCACACGCTGGAGGGAGCAGGCAAGACCACCATGCTTCTCGCCGATACGCAGCATATCCTCGGCATCATTGCGGTTGCCGATACGCTGAAACCCTCATCTTCATCCGCCGTTGCAGATCTTAAGAACATGGGGCTCTCCGTCGTGATGATCACGGGCGACAACGCACGAACCGCTCGCACCATCGCCGCACAGGCAGGCATCGATCGTGTGATAGCGGAGGTCCTCCCAGAACATAAAGCAGAGGAAGTGAAACGCCTCCAGGCCGATGGCCAACGTGTCGCTATGGTTGGCGACGGCATCAATGACGCCCCGGCGCTCGCACAGGCCGATCTCGGCATCGTCATGGGTTCCGGTACAGATATCGCGATGGAAACCGGGGGGATCGTCCTCGTTCGGAACGATCTGCGAGACATCGCTCTGTCTATCCGTCTAAGCCGCGCCACCGTGCGGAAGATCAAGGAAAATCTCTTTTTCGCTCTCTTCTACAACATCATCGGCATTCCTATCGCCGCACGCGTGTTCGCCTTCATGGGCTTCATCCTCAAGCCCGAGCTCGCAGGTCTGGCCATGGCCTTAAGCTCCGTCTCCGTCGTAAGTAATGCTCTGCTTCTGAAGACCTTCCACCCGAATAAACGCTCGTTTCTCTCTTCCATCGCACCGGTAGCGATGGCGATTGGCTTCACAGCACTCTTTCTTCTCTTCGCCCGCATCCGTTGAATTATTCTCCCGTTCGATTGTTCTCGAAAGCAGTCCTCACTTCCTGCGTACACTTGATCCGCTCCGCTGCCGTCTTCAACGGCTTACACTTCAGCTCGACCTCCGTCTTCAGGGCATTTTGGCTCGCCTGCACGAAACGCTTGCCGACTCTCTGGCGAATACTCTCGGCATTGCCAGTCATCTTCTGTTCGCATTCCTTGCGCTCGGCAGCCGTCTTGGCGGAGCAGCGTCCACGCATGAGAATATCGTTATTCGTCGCATTGGTCTGCGGGCGCTTGCCGGAGAGCTGGCACTCTCGCAAACGATCCCCCTTCATCTTCTTGCACGAGGTATCTGTGGCTTCCGCTTTTACCGTCTTCACTGTCTTCGTCAGGAGACACCGCTTCACGCCTGCGGGGCATGCGCCTGTCATCGTACGAGCCGAAGCAACCGTGATACAGGTCACGGAGAGGGCGCCCGCGAGAGAAAGGAAGAAGAAACGCCGGAAAGATGCCATAACTCAAAATGAGAAAGTATATGAAGACGGTACGCTGGATAGCCTTAGGACTCCACATAGACGCATTGCCTGGAATTCGAAGTATTGCTCCAGTATCTCCTTCGGCCGCTTTGGTCTCTCTTTCCTCCTTCATGTATAGTGCCTTCCACTGAACAACCATGTTCCGTTCCAAACACTCACCATTGGCCAAAGGTGTCGATATGAAAGACTTCGGCTACCTCCCCGAGAACGTCTTTTACTTCGATTCCGCCTGTCAGACACTCAGGCCGCAACAGGTCATCGAAGCGGAATCCGAGTACTATCATCGCTACGGAGCCTGCGGCGAGCGAGTCAAGTACGCATGGGGCATAAAAGTGGATGATGCCGTCGCTGATGCCCGCAAAAAAATCCTCAAACTCACCGGGAAGTCCGAGCGTGACTACGCTGTTGCCTTCACCCTCAACACCACCTACGGCATCAACCTCGTCTTGCAGCAGCTCCCCGGAAAGGATTTCGATCGGATCGTAACGTCCGAGATCGAACATAACTCCGTCTTCCTGCCATCGATCACGTGGAGCCGCGCGCAAGGCAAAGAGCGCGTCGTTCTGCCGCGCTCCGAGGACGGCAGTCTCCCCTCTGACGCAAAAAAACTCGGCCGCGCAGTCGTGATCCTCAGCAGCATGTCGAATATTGACGGCCGCAAGCTTGGCAATGCTCACACACTCGCAGAAGACATTCACCACAATGATGGGCTGCTCCTGCTCGATGGCGCCCAGCACTTCGCACATGGCATCGAGGAGCTGAAGGATGTCCCTTTCGATGCGCTCTTCGGTTCCGGACACAAGATGTACGGGCCGAGCATCGGCATCATCGTTATCCGCAAAGATCTCATTCGCCGTCTCGATCACCGCTTTCTCGGCGGCGGAACAGTGAATGATGTCCGTTTGGACGACTTCGATCTCATCGACGAGGATCACGAGCTGCATACCCTCCTCGAGACAGGTCTCCAGAACTGGGCAGGCATCATCGGGCTGAAGACCGCAGTGGACTGGGCGGCAGACTATCGGCCCCAAGGCAATAAGCCTCAAGAGTACGAACATGCATTGGCTGTGCAGCTTTTCGAAGGACTCAAGAAGATGAAGGGACTCACAGTGTTCAATATGGAGGCAAGTCCAACGATCAGTATCTACAGTGATACGGTCGACGCTCACAAGCTCTCCTTATACTTAGGCGAGCAGAACATCATGTGCCGTAGCGGCTATTTCTGCTGCCACTATTACCTGAAGAATCTCCTGAAGGTCCCACCGCTTCTGCGCATCGCCTTGGGTTTGCACAATACCCCCGCGCAGGTGGAACACTTCCTCGCGACACTCGATCAGATCCTCCGCAACACCTGATACATGTTCTGCATTGCCGCCTTCATCGTCTTCGCTATCTTAAGCGTCTTCTCTGCAACGTATCGGCCGCTCGCCGCGAAAGCGTGGCACTGCGTGATCCGCCGCGTCACCTTCCGCCCCTGCGACATCAGCTTCAGCGACGAGGTGAAGGGCCGGCTCATCGGCAAGATGATCCTCACGCATCCGCGCTGGGCGCGGTTCCTCGACCGCTGGATCGACTGGCTCGCGTTCGCCTTCGTCCTTTTAAGCATCTGGAGCGTCGTGTACCTGGCGGTTGCCGGCCTGAATCTCTGGGTGTGGGGCACCTGCCGTCCCGCAAACGTGGAGTCTTGTTCGCTCTCCGGCGAAGCATGCGGAGTCAATAAATACCAGATCAATCTCCTGGATGCCGTACGGGAAGGCCGCATCGGCGAGTGGGCCGTTGCGCCCTTCGCACAATTCGCAGAAACCGTCTCACGCATTCCCGATCGTCTCAAGCGTTGGGAAGCTGCCGACTACTTACCGCCGACGGCCACCTATTCCCTCCCGAAAGATCCTACCAAGCCGTACGCGCTCGAAGTGCTCGATCCCGGCTGCACCTTCTGTAGAAAGCTCCTCAGCAATATCCAGAGTGCCGGCTTCGAGAATCGCTACAACTTCACCTACATCCTCTATCCCATTCCGGATGCGAAGAAGGACACGGGGTACAAGTTCGCCAAATCGCTCCTCCTTGCCCAGACGATCGAAGCGGTGAAGATGGTGCCGCTCAAGACCAATTCCAAGAGCATCCCACCCGACTGGCAGCTCTTGGAGATCATCTTCAACCGCTTCGATCCCGACGGCCTCGATCTTCAGACGAAGTTCAATATCGCCTTCACAACCGAACAGGCACAAGCACGCTTGAAGGAGCTCCTGAAAGAGATCGGCTACGGTCCCGCGGATATCACGAAGATCACGCGTCTCGCTGCAGGCGACGACGTGATCCATTCCCTTTCCGAGCAGAAGGAGATCGTCGAGAATAGGCTCCACACGATCAAGATTCCCACGCTCGTCTTCGACGGCCGACGCTACGACCGGGTCGTCGACGTCAAAACACTGAAGTAACCTTCTCCTTTCCATGCGCGTCAGCACCTTTGGTCTCCTCATCGCCTTCATCGTGTGTCTCATAACCCTGCTCGTGACTCTCATTCGCCTGCAGCACGAGATCGCCCGCATCGTCGATCAATCCACATCCAATCTTGTCATCTCCGTACGGGCACCATCCAGAAGAAATTAAGAGTCAGATTTTCCCGCGCGGACACCATTACTTGATTATCGATTCCTTTTTATCACCTTTGTCCGGGCGACTTTGATGGTGCCAAAGCGCTGGTGCGCCAGCCTACCAAATACGAATCATCGGCGCCCTGCGAGCCGAGTCGATGTCATACGGGCGGCGATCCTTCGACGAGTTCAGGGTGAGAGAATGCTTCAGGAAAGGAAAAACACCGATGATCAAGAAACTGCATCCGCGAGACCAACTTCATTGACAACCACCTCCATTCTCCTAGGATGTTTCCGTCATGCAGCGTTTCGTCACCATGAAGAAGATGACGAAGACCTCCCTCTCCGGGAAGGACGGCTGCTAGGACCTACATTCTTCCTAGGTTTCCAGCCCCTTCCCGCACAGAAAGGGGTTTTTTGTATTTCTTGTTCTCCCCTCCCCCATGGAAATCCTTCCACCTTTAAGCTCAGGACAACGTGTGCTCCGGAACGCGGAAACCTACGTTGCGAAAATCGGCGGCGAGAATGCCGCGGACCTACGGAGCAATACCGCAATTGTCGCACGCAGGGCTGCGGAGGGAAAGAAACAAATCATCGCCGTCTCGGCCCTGCGTAGTTCCTCCGAGCGCTTTGATCACTATGCACACGGAAACGTCGTCGACCACGACAGCACAGGCCGCATGAAACACGGCTTCAATACCACCTCACACTTGATCGAACTTGCGAAACGGCTGCAAGCGGGAGACCGCAAGTCCGCACACGACATACTTGAGCGGATCCGCACCTTTACGAAAGAGATCGTCGCCGCTCAGGTGCAAGATGATCCGATGCCCGATGCTCCGGAAGCGTGCCGCGGTCTCCATGCCGCCATCGATCGTATCCTCGATGTATTTTTGCAACGCATCGACGCATGCGACGGGAACAAGATCGCGCAGCTTGGTGCAGACTGGATCCTGAAAGACACCCGCGAGTGTGTATCCATCACCGGTGTCGGCGAAGCCCTCGCACAAGCCATCTATGCCACATACTTCACATTGAAGAACCTTCCGGCCCATGCGGTCGATACCGGAGGGATCGGCGAGCGGGTTTTCGGTTCAAAACCTGAAAACATCATCGCAAACGAGCGCCAGACGGCACTCGCCATCGAGACGGTGCGGCGTGCGATGCAGAACCGCATCGCCAGATTGCTGCCTGCTCACTCCGTGCTCATCGCCGGGGGGTATCTGCCGATCCTCGGCAGCCAGCGCGGCTACAGTGACAAGACGGGGGCACTTCTCGCGCAAGCCGCAAAAGATGCAGGGGAATGGGTCGCATACCTCGTCGAGAAACAGTATCCGATCATGAGTGCCGATCCTAAGCACGTGGGCCGCGACCGCGCGACCGTCATCCATGACATGACATTCGCACTCGCCATGGAAGCCTTCGGCAATACGCGCGGAGCCGACGGCGGAGCCATCCATCCGCAAGCGCTCTCCATGCTCGCGGAAGATGATATCGATACGCTGGTGTTCAATCCTGCGGAAGATCCTGCGTTGAACCGCATCACCCACATCCGCCGCTTCGACCCTCAATCCAACGGCATCGAAATCGTCGCTGCACGCAAGATGCCCGTCGCACTGGAGATGCGCTCGACGAAAATGTTCGGACAAGCTGGATTCCTCAGTACTGTGACCGCGTGGTTCGCAGAACGGGGTATCTCGATCGATCAGGTGACGACGAGCGAAGTCACTGTCTCCTTCACATTCACGAACGGGGACCTCAAACCGCAAGAAACCGAGGAATTTCAAACGTTCCTTCAGGAACATTTCGGGCCGGACCGTACCCTCGCGCTCTCGATCATTCGCGACAAGACACTGCTGTACTGCCTCGGAAACAACATGAAGCAATCCGGTCCGGCTCTGAGCGCCGTTTTGGCACTCCATAACGTGGATGCGGATATCCGCCTCATCTCGCAGGGATTCAATGAGCTCGTTATGACCTTTGCCGTGGATAGCGATAAAGCGTTGCCTGCCCTCAAGCGTCTGCATGAGGTGTGTATCGAACGCAAAGGAAACCCGTGAGGAGGACTCATCACACCTTCTCCGTCGCCAGCTGCCCGCAAGCCGCGGCAATATCATCGCCCATGGTTCGCCGCTCCGTGACATCGATCCCCTGCTTCAAGAGCACAGCCTTGAATGCCTCCACACTCTTCAAGTCACTGCGAGAGAACCCCTTTCCCGTGACTGCATTCAAGGGAATGACGTTCACCTTCTTCACCGCCGTCTTCGAGACGTAGCGCGCGAGCTCCTTGGCATGCTGCAGCGAGTCATTCACGCCGCTTATGAGCGTGTACTCGAACGTGAGATGGTGACGTCGGTTACCGAGCACATCGGCATAGCGGTGCGACCAGTCCGCAAGCTTCGTAAGGAAATCCGGCACCGTCGACGGCACGATCTGCTCGCGTGTCTTCTGGTCCGCGCTGTGCAGCGAAATGGCGATGCGCACGGGCGGCCATGTTTTATCTGCAAGGAGGGCTTCCAGTTGCGCAAGGACGCCCACGGTGGAGACGGTGACGTGCACGGGGCCGAGGTCCGTATGTTTCGTCCATGCCGCGATCGCGCGCTTCACGTTCTCCACGTTATTGAGCGGTTCGCCCATGCCCATGAAGACAACATTACTGATGCGGCCGGGGAGATCTCCGCGCTCTTCCAGAAATGTCCTCCAATACCGAAGCTGATCCATGATCTCATCGGCAAGAAGGCTTCGCTTGAGGCCCATCGCACCCGTCGCGCAGAACTTGCACCCCATCGCGCAGCCGACTTGTGAGGAAGCGCAGACCGTCCACTGATCGCGGGCATTACTCATAAGAACCGTTTCAAATTTCAATCCGTCGGCTGTCTGGAGGAGTGCCTTGAACGTGTCGCCCTTGATACTACGGAGCACAACCCCCGGCGTCACAGATGTCCACGGCATGGAAGCGCTCAAACTGTCACGCAGTGCTTTCGAAAGAATCGTCACATCCGACCACCTCTTCCACTTCGACTGGAAGAGCGCGGCTTCGATCTGACGGAAGCGAAATGCGGGCTCCCGGGGAAAGAGCTCCCGGAAGCATTCTTCTCTTGAAGGCGGTGGAGGGAACGACTGGGAAGACACGGAGTTAGAGTACTCCTTTCATGAAAATGGAAGGGAGGGGAGGCACGCCATTTTGCTTCATATCAAAATGAATACCTTCGGCGCCCTGCGAGCCGATGTGGTACGACGCGGGCGAGATGGCATTAGTATGTAGTAAAGCACAAATGTGTCAGTCTGAGCCTGTCGAAGACTCGACACATTTGTGGCTTGGCGGCGTGTCGACCCTTCGACAAGCTCAGGGTGACACGCCTCTGGTGTTTCCCATAATGATGAGCCGCCGAAACCTTTTTGGCGCCACCTTTTTCATAACTGAAAAAGGTGGCAAAGCTTCATCGTGGCGCCGCCCAGCCCATTCCCACGACAGCGAACCTTATGCAATCCATTACAGTATCAATCTTCGTTTGGCAGGAATGGGCTGGGCTGCAAGGTTACAAAGATTAACTCAACCATTAATCCCTCCTTAATTCCTCTTCCTGTACTCTTTCCCCCATGCCCATCATCTCTGTCCGGAACCTCACGAAGAAGTTCGCTGCGTTCACTGCGGTGGATGACATTTCGTTCGACGTGAAGAAGGGCGAGGTCTTCGCATTCCTCGGACCCAACGGCGCTGGCAAAACCACGACCATCAAGATGCTTACCACGCTACTCCATCCCGACGCGGGTACCATCCTGCTCGATGAGAAGGATGCACTCACAGATCCGGAAGGCGTGCGCAGATCCTTCGGAATCGTCTTCCAGGATCCGAGTGTGGATGACGAGCTCACGGCCTTTGAGAATATGGAATTTCATGGCGTGCTCTACGGCATGGAGAAGGCTCTGCGACGCAAACGTATCGAGCAGCTGCTCACGTTCGTGGGCCTCTGGGACCGCAAAGACGATATCTTAAGCCACTTCTCCGGCGGCATGAAGCGCCGCCTCGAAATCGCACGGGGCTTGCTCCACCATCCGAAAGTCCTCTTCCTCGACGAGCCGACCGTCGGCCTCGACCCCCAGACGCGCAATCACATCTGGGAGTACATCCAGAAGCTGAACCGCGAGGAGGGCGTAACCATCTTCTTCACGACGCACTACATGGAGGAAGCCGACCGCATCGCCTCACAGATCGCCGTCATCGACCACGGGAAGATCCTCACGCAAGGCTCCGCCACGGAGCTCAAGCGACAGACGGATGCGGACTCACTCGAACAAGCTTTTCTCTCTCTCACCGGCTCCGGTATCCGCGAGGAGGAGGCCGGATCCATCGATCACCTCCGCATGCGCCACCGTCTCTGGACGCGTCGTTAACCCTCTTCCATGAGCACTATCTATATTCTCTGGCTCCGGCAACTCAAGCGCTTCGTCCGCTCACGCTCGCGCATGATCGGCTCGCTGGGCCAACCGCTCCTCTTTCTCATCGCACTCGGGTTCGGTTTCGGGCCCGTCTTCCAGAAGGCAGGAGAGGGCAACTATATCCAATTTCTCGCTCCCGGCATCGTGGCGATGACGGTCCTGTTCACCTCCATCTTCTCCGGTATCGAGATCATCTGGGACCGGCAGTTCGGCTTCCTGAAGGAAACGCTCGTGGCGCCCGTGAGCCGCCTCAACATCATGATCGGCCGCACGCTCGGCGGCGCGACGGTCGCCGTCCTGCAAGGCTGCATCGTCTTCCTCATCACGCTCGTCGCCGGTTTCCGCCCGGCGGACTGGACTCTGCTGCCGGAGGCTCTTCTCTTCATGATCCTGATCGCGCTCCTCTTCACCGCGCTGGGCACGGCCATTGCTTCCGTCCTCGATGACTTCCACGGCTTCCAGCTCATCATGAATTTCGTCGTCATGCCGCTCTTCTTCCTCTCGGGCGCGCTCTTCCCACTCGACGGCCTCCCCCGCACACTGACAATCATCACACGCTTGAATCCCCTCTCCTACGGCGTAGACGGTCTGCGCGGCACGCTCGTTTCCGTCGCTCACTTCGGCCTCGGCTTAGACTTCGCTATCCTCACTGTCATCACCGCCTTCCTGCTCATCCTCGGAAGTTACCTCTTCTCGAAGATCCAGATCTGATTGTTGTCTGCACGTCATCCTTCGACGAT
>JAQTSD010000044.1 GCA_028711445.1 Candidatus Peribacteraceae bacterium | reverse complement strand
CTGTCTCGGTGCCGGCTTTTAAGATCGCGATGTCAGGGTTGTTCTCTTCATCGATGGGGGTGGCAGCGCCACGATGAAGATATCCGCGTCTTTGAGAATGGCGGGGTCGACATCGAATCGGATGGGAACTTCTCGCAGTTGTTCGGGTGTGAGCTCATGGGTCCAGTCTTCGCCTGCTTTCAGTGTTTCAATCCGCTTGTGCGAGATATCGTATCCAATCGTGGGATAACCATGCTTCGCGAAGGCATGTGCGAGCGGGAGGCCGACGTAACCCAAACCGATGATGGCGATTGTGGGACGGTTCAACGTGTGCACAGTGTATACGCCCCTTCGGGAGCGTAGAAGCGTGAACTGCGAGACTTTTTTGAGAATGTAGTCGGTCAAACTTAGGGCTTCGGACAAATTCCTGTATAGTCGGCGCGTTTCCTCCCGTCTTTTTCGTGAAGCACTACCTTTTCGGTCGCACGCAGAGATTGCACATCCAATTCCTGCGCTACCTCTTCGTCGGGGGGTCGGCATCGGTCGTGGATTTCGCCGTGTACGGCTTCTGCGTGGCTCGGCTTGACATGCACTATGCCTGGGCGGCCATTGTCGGTTACACCATCGGTCTCATTTGGAACCACCTCTTCAGTATTCTCTGGGTCTTCGAGAGCAAGCGTTGGTTGCGGGACTTCTTCCTTGCGACAATCACGGCGGCGGGAGGACTTCTCTGGACCGAGTTCTTTCTCTATCTCTTCATTGAGTGGGGCGATATGCATCAGCTCCTCGCAAAATTCATCACGCTCTGGATCGTGCTTCTGTGGAATTTCTCCGTACGCAAGTACCTGATCTTTCGCAACTAGTCGTATGACGGCGCGACATAGACGCTCTATGATCGGATCCCATGTCTTCTCCTGATTCTTCCAGTGGCATACTCGTGCTCGGCGGCGGCCCCGCCGGCATGGCTGCCGCGTTTGAACTTTCGCGCGCAGGCAAACGCGTGACCGTCGTCGAACGCGAAGAGAGCGTTGGCGGACTCGCCAAAACGCTCGTCATTCATTGCCCGGAAGGGACGTATCGGACCGATATCGGCCCGCACCGCTTCTTCAGCAAGAATCGTTATCTCTATGAAATGATCGAGGACCTCCTCGGCGAGCGATGGATCGCGGTGCCGCGCCACACGCGCTTCTACGTCAACGAGAAGTTCTACTTCTACCCCGTTCGGTTGCGCAATGTCATCGGGCAACTGGGATTCATCCAGTCATTTCGCGTCGTCAGAGATTTCCTCTACGAAAAAGTGCGGTCAGTGCTGAAGCCGCGAAAGGTCGCGTCCTTCGGTGATTATGCCATCAGTAATTTCGGCCGTACGCTCGCGGAATTCAACATGATCAACTACACGGAGAAGATTTGGGGTTTGCCGGTCGATCAGATCTCGGTCGATTGGGCGTCGCAACGCATCGCGGGCTTGAGTCCGTGGGCGACTCTCAAGAAGATGATCTGGAAGCAGGGCGGCCCCAAGACGCTCGTTGACTCTTTTCACTACCCCGATCACGGCAGTGGGCTCATCTATGAGCGCATGCGTGAGCGCGTGGAGAGTGCGGGCGGTATCGTGCTCACGCGGACGGAGCCCACAGCATTGGAATGGAAAGATCGTCGCATCACCCGCGTTTTTCTCAAGAATGAAGAGGGGGTGAAGATCTTCGAGCCGGAGGCGGTGGTGAGCTCCATTCCCATGACGCATGCCGTCACACTCTTCGCTCCGCAAGCGCCCGCGCATGTCATGGAGGCTGCGAATAGCCTGAAATTCAGAGCACAGGTTTACCTTTTCCTCACGGCCGACCGCGACCACGTGACGCACGACAACTGGATCTACTTCCCGAATAAGGAGATCCCGTTCGGTCGTATCGCTGAGATGAAGAATTTTAGCAATCGAATGGTGCCCGACGGCAAAACATCCCTCTTCATCGAGTTCTTCTGCTTCGAGGGTGACGATATCTGGCGCAAGAGTGCCGACGATCTTTTTCGTCTTACTATCCAGTGGCTTGAGAAACTCAAGTTCCTGAAGAGGGAAGAGGTGCTGTCCTTCCACCACTTCCGCCAGCCGCACGTGTATCCACTCTACGATCTCACGTATTCCGATCGCGTTTCCGAGGTGATCACGTGGATGGATGCCTTCGAGAACTTCCACGCCATCGGGCGCCCCGGCCGCTTCCGGTACACTAACCAGGATCATTCTCTTGAGATGGGCATCCTTGCCGCGAAGAACGTACTTGCGGGCCGGCGCATTCACGATATCGGTGCGGTCGGGAGCGGCAGCGAATACTTCGAGAAGGGGTACATACCGTCACGTGCATGACGAATGAAAAATGCAACATGCAACATGTGGAATGATTTCATGTACTGATTCGCTCCAATCATTTTGCATTTCCAATTTTGCATTTCCTCCGTTCGTCCTACAATTTCATTCATGGTTATTTCTTCGTTGCGGCGCTTCTTCACACACCCCTGGTTTCTCGTCGCGCTCATGACGGGGGGGCTTGCAACGAGCATGTTGGGGGCTGCGCCGTCGCCGGATCGGGATTTTTTCTTCTATCAGCGTTTCATTGAGGCGCTCGCAGCTGGCAGGCTTGATCTCACTATTCCTGGCTTCCACGGTTCGGATCTCCTCGCGGTGCCGTGGTATCTGTTCTCACACTCTCCGATTGCCGAGATTGAGTTTCAGATGGTTGCCGCCCTCCTCGTTCCATTGAGTGCCTATCTCGCAGGCAGGTCGTTCTTCCGCGGAAACTGGGAGGGGATCGCCCTCGCAGGCGTCTTTACGATGATGCCTTTCTACTCGCTTATCGGATTCACCGGCTACACCGCCGCCGCCTATACGGTGCTCATGCTCCTCACGATTGCCGGGGCATGCAGGAAGGCATTCTGGACGTGGGTCACATGGGGGCTCGCCATGACGACAAAACCCTTCGCCGTCGCGCTGCTTCCGATCCTCCTTCTCAAGCAGACGCAGGCTCAGGCATGGATCAAGCGCTATGGAGTCATTATCCTGGGACTCCTCATTCCTCTCGTGTACGCGGCTATCCAGTATTTCCAGGCCGGGCGGCTCATCGTGGGAGTGCATCCCGAGCTCGATGAGTTGACGGTTTGGCAGGGGCCGATGAAAGTGCTGCTCAATATCGCTTACGCGCTCCAGATCCTCTTCTCCGTTCACAACTACCACTATCCGAACCCGGCCGGCACGGGGCACGAGAACCTCCTCCAGACGACCCCG
>JAQTSD010000030.1 GCA_028711445.1 Candidatus Peribacteraceae bacterium | reverse complement strand
GGTTCGGGCGTGGCAGGAGCTGGGGTGGCACGATCCGGTTCGGGCGTGGCAGGAGCTGGGGTGGCACGATCCGGTTCGGGCGTGGCAGGAGCTGGGGTGGCACGATCCGGTTCGGGCATGGCAGGAGCTGGAGTGGCACGATCCGGTTCGGGCGTGGCAGGAGCTGGGGTGGCAGGCTCGGGACGAGTGGGAGCGGGGGCAGCGCGAGCAGGACGGGTGACCGGAGCAACGATAGAAGCAGGAGTCGGAGGCGCTATGCGCTTCGCCAGAGGAACGTGCGTCGTGAGGCTGATGATGAATTTCGCGAGGGTCATCTCCTCCGTGAATGCCTCGCTGCGGCCGTTCTCCATGATGTTCTCATAAATGGTGCGCACCTCCGGGCTGGCGATGCGATCGTAGTTATTCGCCTGATCGAGGAAATCCGCACCGCGCCAATCGGATGGGCGCCGGCGCAGCTCGGGAAGGACCTTGCCGATGTGCAGCATCTGATTGCCCTCGGCATTCCTCGACTTGTACACGCCATAGAGATAGAAGGCGTGCGCGAGCGGGCGGCCCCACTTCGTGCCGTCGATCTGCATGCGCATGCCGGGCCGGAGCTTGCCGCCGAGCTTGCGCTCCATCTCCGCAAGAAGCCTGCCCCTGAGCATGAGCGTTCCGGAGCGGCCTTTCTCTTCCGGCGTGAAATTCTCCGCGAGCAGGCCCATCGGCATGTCAGCGACGGCCGCCGAGGCGGCGATCTCATGCGCGCGGACATCCTCGCCGTGCTCGGAGAGGTACGTCTCGAGATGATTCATGAAGTGCATGTACTCATCGCGCCCGCCTCCCTTGAGATCCACCGACCGGTCCAGCTCCTTGCGCTTTTCCTTGGCGAGATTGCTGCTCGCCCCATGAACGAGTTTGTCACCGCCGAGGAAGTACACGCCCGCTCCGAGCGCACCCAATGAAAGCAGCTTCCAGAAGCCTCCATTTTCGATAAATCCCTTCGCGTCAGTCGACTTGTGGAACAGAGTTTTGAACGCTACGTATGCCATCCCTACAGCGATCGAACCCACCATGAGCTTCTGCCATCCGTTGAGTTTGGAGAACTCCTGCAGGAGGACCTCGGACTTGTATCTCCCTTCCACCGCAGCTTCGGGGGATTTGCTCTCCACGCTGCGGCGCAGATCCGTCCACTTCTCCTTCGCCGCCCCCACCGTGCGGTCTCTCACAAGCTTCTGCTCACGGTACTTGAGCAGTGTCTGCAAATGCTTCTGATCGAAGACCCCGTGCACAAACGCTCCTTTGAGCATTCCCTCCGGCAGCTGTGCAATGATGTTTCGAACGGATGCGTCGTTCACCTGCGTCATGCTCTTCACCAAAACCTGCAAGGCTTCGTTATAGTCCACAGCATCCGCGAAATCTATGTACGCCGCCATCGTGAGTTCCTCTGCACCCGAGGGCGATGCCATGATGTAGCGATCGCGCAGACCGGTGAGAACAAATTTTTCGCCTGCGGGCGAAAGTACCCTGCGAGCCGGCAGCGGTCCGCCACCCTGCGCACGCAGTAAATCCACCAGCAATTTCGCTTTCGCCGGGTTCGGAACCCTATTCTGGCTTACTGCCTTCTTCACCTCTTCATACGCCGGCTGAATGAATGAATTCACAGAATCGACGATCGGTCCGCCCGGAAGCTGCAAACCAGCACTCAAACGCTCACGGACCAACGTCTCAAGAAGCGCACTCTGCTCGGCAGGAGTCATCATCTTCCACAGCTCCGCGATCACAGGGTTGGATACCAGAACAGCAGGGGCACCCGTCAGAGCATTGAACTGCTCAAACCACGCCTTGTCGTCATCGAGCATGCGACACGCATAGACAAAATGCTCACCCTTCCCCTCCTTAATCACACCATCGCCATATGTTCGATCGAGTACGTCAGTGATCGTATCCCAAAAAGCCTCGTTATCCATTTTCCTTTCGAGGGTACTGAGTGACTCCCTGAGGAATGCCGACCCTTTCCCGAGCACCTGCTCGCGCCCCTGCGTCTCATGGTCAAGCGGTACGGAAAATTCCGGCGGTCCTCCGAGGCCAAACGCGCACAGACGCCGCTCGGAAGCGGAGTATGCATTCTCGGCCTGACGAAATGGAGAGAGAAAATCCATGGATTAGCTTGGCGGAGAGAAGAAATTCCTGATGAATCTCCAACTTCTACTTTCTGTTTTTCCCGTCGCTCCGGAAGATGCACCCCTGGGAGCGGTACTCCCCGAAGGCGCTGCAGGGGCAGCAGGAGCGACTCCGGCGGCGGCAGGAGCAGCGACGCCAGAGAGGAGGATGGTTTTCAGTTCCTGATAGAACCTTTCTTTGTCAGTCTCGGGCATGGCGATCAGTCCCGAACCGAATTGCTCACGCAAGAATGCATCCAACACAACGGATGCAGGTGGGCGATTTCCACTACCACGAAAGCGGTATCTCGTCGTGACCGTTTCAACGGTAGATTTGAGCGAATCATCGCGCATCCACCCGGAAATGGAATGACCAGTCGTTCTCAAGCTCACCGTTGAATTCACAAAACTAACCGGAGCAGTTGAATTAAATGCATTCTCCAATGTGCCAGCTGCAGCTAGAATTTCCGGATCGTCCGGCCAGCCGCCCGGCGGAATCAACTGCTTCAAGTAACCGTCCATAATTTTGAGGCTCTTCACCAAGGAAGCCCTTCGGCGCCCCAATTTATCTGCCTCCTCTCTCTGCTTGGATTCCGCCTCCAGGAATTGCACCGCTGTTTTCGCTTTGCCTGTCGCTGCGCGCCCTTGATAGGTAGTCGCGAGCGATTCCTTCTGCGTAATCCTAGCGCTCAGGCTCAGATTCTCATCATCAGCGATAAGTTTATCATAGAGCTCTTTGGCTTTGAGGAGGTTCGTCGCGTTCGTCAGCTCCTCGAGAGTCACCGGTTTATACAGAGCAGAAAATCTCGCAAGCATCGCAGCGTCGGTGGGATTCACATGCTGCAAATGTAAATAGGCGAGGAGTTCCGCCTCAGGAGACTCGGGATCCGCAACGAGCTCGTTGAGCTTCTTGTTTCCTCCTGTATAGGGAAGTATTTGCGCTGCACGCTTCTTCGCATCGTTTTCATGAATGATCGGAAGCAAACCCGTTCTCGTCTGTGCCAGAAGTTGGTGGACGGCTTGAATTTGCGCAGCCTCTGGTTTTCTACCGGGAAGGAGCTCCGCAGTCCGCCCTTTGCCGAAGAGGGTATGTAATTTCTTCTGAGTGTCCGCCGAAATCTTGGTGCCGGCAGCCAGTGTGACTTCTCTCTGCCAAATCGCCTCCAGCTCGCGCTGCAGTTCCGGGCTTGTTCCAGATGGATTCGGCTGATTCGGAGGCATCGAGATATTGTAGCAGATTTCGATCCTCTTGAGTAGGGCCTTTTGGCCTGCGTCTAGGGAGGGTACCGGTGGAGAGAAAGGGGCGAGAATAACATGGTTCGAGACGGCCCCGCACGTCATGGTGAGGAGCACGGAGCGCAGCGAAGTGCATCTCGAACCATCGTGCGGGGCCTCCTCACCATGACGAGGAAAATACCCGATAAGCTGAAAAAGAACATCGCTTACAGATACCTCCGCACCACGAAGAACCCTCCGAACAGGATGATGCCGATGCTCGCCACGAGCAGCTCCAAGGTCCTGTCTTCGGATGCCTTGGTAATGAGGAGCGTTCCGGAGCCGGCGTACGCAACGAGGCGATCATCGAACATCGAGGTCACCACGGACTTCTTCGCTGTGGAAGTTTTCTTCGTGCTCTTCGCGGCGGAAGCGCGCGAAACTGTCGCCTTCTTCGCTTTCACACTGCTACGCACGGACGAGGAGGAAGAGGAGCGACAACGATTCGGTTCACCGGGAGTCGCTTCCTCACTCACACACCACCGCCAGTCCACGTACGCGTACGACTCCCCTTCTTTCAGCCGCGGCACTGTCACGGACCGGTCCACTCCCGCCAGAGAAAGCAGATGTACTTCATCACCGTCATTGTTCAGCTTGAGTCCCGTCTCTTCTCCGGAAAGAACAAGGTACCCGCCGGATGTAATGACAAATTCATCCGTGATCGAAAACGGATGGCTTCCGCCAAAGCGGACGTCGTCGAGTGTCCATCCGCAGAGCAGGATTTTTTCGTCAGAGACATTGTGTAGCTCGATCCACTCCTCCTTGTCCTCTCCCGGATACGGATACACTTCCGAGAGAATCACGCCGCTTGCAGACGGCGCGCAAACCGCAGAGGACTGTGCAGAAGAAGCTGCCTCTTCCGGTTCGTAATCCTCTGTCTCTTTATCAAAAGAAGCTGCCTCTTCCTCCGATTCCACCGTGACGCGCAGTCTCGCAGGTACGAAGGATCCGCAGTACGTTTCTCCCGTCAGAATGATTTCGTAGTCTCCCGACTGAGAAAACGTATGGTAGGACGGGTTACAATGCTCGCTCACAAACCCGTCACCGTACTCGAAGCAGCAACGAAGAGGCGGCGGCGATCCCAGCGAGACCGCGGCTTGCACGTTGACCGATACACTTCCGACTCCGGAAGTTTTGCCCGATTGCACGACGATATCGACGTCGGGTTTCTCGAGTGTGTTGCCTCGCCCCTCCGTCGGAATGCAGAGGGCCGTCCACAGAGAAAAATCTTCCGGTGACCGACCGTAGCTCACACCCTCCGCGGTCTTCGGATACTCCACCCGATCCGTGACGATCGAGCCGGAGAAGAGCAAGATGGTGCCTCCCTCATTGGGCAATGAGAGGCCGCTTAAGGATTTACGCAAACTGATGCGCTCTCCGGGACCCACTATCGCATGATTGGGATAGCGATACGCTCCTCCTCCACGCGCAATGTTCCATCCGAAAAGATCGACTGCCTCCTGTCCGAAATTGCCGATCTCGATCCACTCGTCCGTATCCGCACCCTCAGGGTCGGCAAGGATTTCGGAGAGAAGAACGGAGACGGAAGAATCGTCCTCCTTCGTACTTTGTGTTTCGAAGGAGGAGGAAGAGCCGGAAGATGGAGAAATGGAAGAATCTTCCTCCGCTGAAGTCCCGGAGGACGCAGAAGACATGGAAGGATCAGAGGAGCTGGAGACAGAGAACGTCTCTGAAGATGAGAACGAAGAGGATGCCATCGCACCACCGCCGCACTGCGCAAAACCGGGAGAGCCGAAGATGGGTGAGCCTTCCTTGAAGCCGCAGGAGAGGACTGCGGTGCGCCAATTGTCTTTCGATGTGCCGAACAGAAGAAGATCAATCCTCTCCATACTCGCCTTGGAACCGCCTCCCGCCGGATTGGCACCGGCAAACGGGTCGCCCGCACCGTCATCCACTTCATCGATGATCGCTCCCGATGCGTCACGCAATCGAAGGAGTAATTTCGTATTGGGAAGGCTCATGGTGGCCGCGACGAAATCGCTCTCATGACTCATGCGCGATCGATCCGCTCCGTATTTGGAAATGACGAAATACTGTCCCGGTTCCAGAGCTTCCCCAAGTGGAAATTCGATGATAGGCGTCTCAGAGCCATTGGATGCAAGCGTCGTGAGCGTCCATCCTTCGATAGAAATCCGCGCCTCATTCGTTGACGTGATTTCCACCCACTCGTCGTATGTCGAGAGGTCACTCCCCATCCACATTACTTCGGAGATGACGACCTGAGCGTAGGCAGACGGAATGAAAGAGGCGCTCCACAATAATGCTACTGCGAACAATGTTGTTCTGAGACGCCGGCAAGGTGTCATGGTGAGCCCTGTCGAACCACGAAACTCGTGACACCTTGCCGGCGCACCAACGATGTACGGAAGGAGTGGGGAAGGACACATCATTAACATAGAAGAGCCATTAAACCACTCCGCCCCTCCCGCATCCGTCTCCGCAAAATTCCATCAATGATGACCGTCCGTTTGGGCGCTCGATCAAGCTCCATCGGACGTTCCACGTCATCACAGAACGCCCACTAATTTCTTCACAACTATTTGCATTTTCTGTCAATTCATCTTTTGCGCTGAACGCCGTGAAGAGCCCTATGCACAGCCGAAAATCGCTCATTCGCTTTCAACGGTTCTTCCTCTATACTGAGAGAGATTTCTGACCACTTTCTCCCTTCCTATCCGGAAATCACTCAGCAGACTCCCCTCCTTGGAACAGCTCTCCCCATCCGATGACTTTCATGTATCACCGACAGCATCTCGCATTGCGACCGATGGGACGACCGTCCGCTGATTGAACGAGAGAGTGGCAGAGGATTCTTACTTCCTTCTGCCCTCACCATGGCATACATCATCATCTTTCTCTCACTCATTGCAGGACTCCTGTTGGGGATCCTCACGGGGTGGTTCTGGTTCTCGAAAGGAAAACGTATTTCCAATGCACTGCGAAGCGAGATCTCTTCTCTCGAGCAACAGCTGAATAAGCTGGAAGGGAAAATCTCCGAAACCGAAGTGAAGGCCAAGGCGGCCGAAGCTGAGGCACGCGCGCAAGCTCGCGAGATCCTGAGCGAGGCGAAGATCAAGGCCAACGAACTCGAGAGCAAACTCGAGAAGGACGGAGCTCGTCTCGAAGAGAAGGAACGCAACCTGACAGAACGTGTGCAAGAGAATGAACACCAACGAACCGTTCTCGCACAGAGACTCAAGGATGCAGAGGATCTGAAAGCGGAGCTCTCCCAATCAAGTGCACAGCACCGTGAAGCGCTTGAGAAGGTTGCCAAGCTCACGGAGGCGCAAGCTCGTGAGCAGCTTTGGGATCAGATAAAAAACGAGTATGCCGGTCATTTCGCCTCGCAGATCAAGCTCCTCAAACAGGGTATGGAAGACGAGATCGAAGAGAAGGCGAAGAACCTCCTCGCCGAAGCCATGCAACGCTACGCCTCCGAGGTCGCCACGGAATCCACTGCGACCATCGTGCAGCTTCCGTCCGACGATGTGAAAGGAAAGATCATCGGCAAGGAGGGCCGCAACATCATCGCATTCGAAGAAGCCACGGGCGTGGACATCATCATCGATGACACGCCGGGGGCCATCGTCATTTCCGGATACGATCTCGCTCGCCGTTACGTGGCGAAGCTCGCGATGGAGAAGCTCGTGAAGGATGGGCGCATCCAGCCGGCACGCATCGAAGAGATCGTCGGCAAAATGAAAGAGCAAGTCGGCAAGATGATGCTCGAGTTCGGCAAGCGCGCCACCGAGGAGCTCGGCATCACTGGTTACCCGCAGGATCTCCTGAAGATCATCGGCAGACTCCGGTTCCGGACGAGCTACGGCCAAAACATTCTCAAGCACTCCGTGGAGATGGCTCACATCGGCCGCATGCTCGCGGAGGAGATCGGCGCGGACGTACAGATCGTTGCTGAAGGCTGCCTGCTCCACGACATCGGCAAGGCGCTTGATCATGAAGTCTCGGGAACGCACGTGGAGATCGGCCTAGAGATCTGCAAGCGCTTCAAGGTTCGGCCGGAAGTGCTCCACTGCATCGCCGCCCACCACGAAGACACTCCCATCGCCTCCCCCGAGGCCTTCATCGTTGCTGCAGCGGACGCTGTCTCAGGTGCACGTCCGGGCGCACGCCGCGAATCCTTCGAAGCATACCTGAAGAGGTTGAAGAACCTCGAAGACCTCGCAAAGGGCTTCGAAGGTGTCCAGCGTGCCTTCGCTATCTCTGCCGGCCGCGAGATCCGCGTCTATGTGGACGTAAAGAAGATCGACGATCTCATGCAAGAGCAGCTCGCCAAGGACATCGCTCGTAAAATCGAAGGAGAGCTCACCTACCCCGGCGTGATCAAGGTCAACGTCATCAGAGAAAGGAGGATCGAGGAAGCGGCGAAGTGAACCCGCTCATTTACTCTCGTAAAGCGTTACTATCAGGAGGGAAAGGGAGATGCAGGAGGGGAAGGGAACCGGATAAGGTGCCCTTCCCCTCCTGCAAGGAAAATTCGATAACCATGCAAGAGTGTCCGCGCGAAGAAGAATCAATGATGACACAATGACATATGTCTTTTAATGATACATATGCCGAAAATTCATATATGTACATATACTGTCATTTAATGTATAATATTCATTGAAACATCCACATTTCTCCATGAAGATCGCTCTCCGCCTCGCGCTCACTCTCTCTCTGTTTGCAGGCACCCAAAGCCTGCTCGCATACATGACGCCGGATGAGGTATTTCGCATAGAAATGGAAGTGATTGCTCCTTCCATCCTGACAGCCCAAGCTGCATCATCCGACCGTACGTTCTTCCGAAATGGCCAACCGGTCGACACATACACGCCACCTATTCCTTCGGAACCGTCTGCCCCAACAAGTGAAGAGGTCTCCTCATCTTCGGAATCTACACTTCACGAAGCAGCGCCCACGGAAACCGGCGCGGTGAACACCGCAAACACGTCCGGAGCGACTCTCTCCGACCTCGAAATACCAACGGATCAAAGCGGCACTGCGTCCGAGACTGTGACGACAGGCAGTGGTTTCTCGGCACTTTCAATCCTCACGGCTCTTCCACTCTGGCAGATCATCCTCATTGCCGTTGCGCTGGTGGCAGTACCCTTCCTCCTGTTCTCCCGCCGCCGTAAGAAAACTGCACCCACCATCAGTGACACTCAACCACTCGGGGCGCCGGTTGTAGCACAACCGTTGGAGGATTCTTCTGCACGACTTGAACAGGCGCTGAAGTCCCTCGAAACATCCACGCCACAAGTGCCCGTGTCATCCCCAGCCGATCTCGCTGTCCTCCCACCCAAAGAATCATCGCCCTCTCTGCCGGCTCAACCATCTGAACAGCAAACCACTCTCACGCAACCGGCTACACAACCTGCGGTGCCTACAGAATTACCAGCTGCTCCTCAAGCAACACAGCAGGCAAAGGAACCAGAACCCTCCGTTCTGCCTGTGACATCGACCGATCCCGGCATCGTACCATTGCAGCCGTAACAAAATTGCGTTGCCGTCAGGTTTCCTTCCTCGTAGAGTAAGGAGTGATATTTCCTCGCCCTTTCATGAAATCTCCCACTCACTCCCCTCTCCGTTACGGTCTCCTTGCAGTCGCGCTGCTCGCAATTGTCGCAGTGGAGCTGCAAGTACTTTCACGTCCGGCCATCCCCCGCTTACCCGGAGCAAGCTCGCTTCTCGGACAGGTGTTTACGCCCGTGAATGTCTTCACGAAGGCACAGTCTGAAGAAGGCATCATCCTCAAGAAAGATGAACACAACATCTTCAAATGTCCATCCGGTGACCCCTTTTCATTCTTCGCCTCAAGCTCCCTCCTCGCAGAGGACCAGATAACCCGTTTCTGGTCCTATGAATATAAAGGAGGAGAGCCGCCCTTCCTCGGACGCTTCTTCATCTCACGAGGGGAATACGCCGCAAATGATCAGGATACGCAGGAGGCCTACAACCGCCTACTGAAGAGTAACGGCTCGATCACGGAATTCCAGGGAGGAACGACCTATTACGTTATGTCGGAGAAAGATCTCTCCTTCAAATGCTCGACAGGCCTCGATGTGGCACCAGGATGCGGAAACAGCCGGGTGGATCCGGGAGAGCAGTGCGACAATGGACCGGACAATGGAGCGGAAGGAGCCGATTGCTCCGCGGAGTGCCAGCTCGTTCCTTATACGATCACACTTACGGGCAGAGTCGTGGACCAGATAACACAACAGGGCTTAAGCGGGGCCTGGCTCCAGAGTTCATACGAGTTCGCTCCTCAAAGCGTCGTCACGGATGCACATGGAAACTTTTCGATGACGATCAGTACAGACTTTAAGCTTACCGAACCCGGTTCCCAAGCCGGCACCCCCAACATTTCCGGCGGATGGTCCTTCGGCAAGGATTGCTACGACTATGCTTCCTTCTCTATTCAACGCAATAACACAGGCTCGTTGGAACTTACCAAGTATCCGTTTGATGCAGAACTGATCACTGTCCCCTTCGGCTCTCTGCGTGAGGTGGATATCGGAGATCTGACGCTCTATCCCGCAGCTCATCTCTCCACTACCACGGATATCCCGGCATCGATGCAAATATGGTATTCCTACAAGCACCTCGAGGGTCGCAACGGTGCGGGGAATGATAAATTGAGCATGGCGCACTTCATCTCCAATGCTCTGCCGCTCGACTACGATGCTCAAGTAGAGTTCATCGACGAGCAGAACCAAACCTTCTCCTCCAGCACGTTCCACATTCCTGCCGACGCTTTCTGTCAGACAGTGAATCTGAAACTCTTGAACAGTCAGTCGCAGTGGTCCATTTGCGGGAATGGTGTCATGGAAGGAGATGAACAATGCGACAACGGGGCGCTCAACGGAACGGAAGGAAATACCTGCATGGCAAGCTGTCGGCTCATCCAGACGATTCAGATCGAAGGCCGTCTCATCAATCAGCTGACGCAGCAGGCCATCAGCAAAGCAACTATCGCAAGCGCTTTTGAATTCTCACCGAAGGAGTTCACCACTGGTGCAGACGGCCGATTCTCTTTCTCGGTGAAGACGGACTTCAGATTCAAGAATGGCGGCCCTCCGAATGACAGCGGAGGAGATTGGCATTTCGTCGCAAGCTGTGTTGAAAAAGAAGGGTTTTCGATCTACCGAAATAATGTAACGCAAGCCTTGGAATTCATTCTCAGACCCTTCGACGCAGAGAACGTGATCATTCCTCTTGGATCCTCTCAACAAATCGACATCGGTGATATTGCGATGTCTCCAAGGGCCGATTTGGCTGTAAAGACAGATGCTCCGATGATCATCGCTTACAGTGTCCCCCTCAAAAATAGAGATGGTGCACCAGGTTCGTCTACCAAACTCCCCTATACCAGTCGTCTCTTTTGGCAATCTCTTCCATCAGACTACGACGTTCACGTTCAACTCACAGATGCCTCCGGTCTCACCACCAACCTGGCCCCCTACCATGTCCCCCCGGAAGCCATGTGCAAGACCGTATATCTTTCCTATGCGAACGGACAATCTCTCTGGTCGATCTGCGGTAATGGGATCAAGGATGGCGGCGAAGAGTGTGAAGCGGATAGTGATTGTGCCGGAGCAAGTTCCTGCAAGTTCTGTTCTTGCTCACTCTGCGGCAATGGGAGTCTCGACGCGGGTGAAGAATGTGACGATGCCAACGTGAACGGTGATGATGGGTGTGATGAGAACTGCCAGCTTGAACCGGGTTTCGCTTGCGTGACTCCCGCTCAGCCCTGCGAACCGGTTATCCCGACTCTCGTGGATTCTTGCGTCAAGGAAGGCGATTACGGCCCAGTCATCCAAAATGCTCCGACGTGCTGCGTTGGTCTCACCCAGATTTCCAATGCCATTCCCGGAAGAGACAACCAATGCATCATGAGTCTCGGCTCATTCCTCTGTGCCAAGTGCGGTGACGGCCTCTGCGGTGCTGGAGAAAACCGCTGTAACTGCAAAGCCGACTGTCCGATGGAGTGTCTCTTGGAAGGTGAAACCGGCTCTGCGGTTTTGAATTCTCTCCCCTGCTGCGAAGGCCTGAAAGGTGCCCCCGTTAGCTTCCCCGGCCCTGAGGGTTCCTGTTCTGTCTCCATCATGGAACAACATATCTGCATCCGGTGTGGTAACGGCGAATGTGGTAAAGGTGAGAACCGCTGCAATTGTCCGGAGGACTGCCCGTCTGCTTGCATCCAAGATGCACAGATTGGTCACATGATCCCTCCGCCAGGAGAAGAGTGCTGCGAAGGCCTCACTCTCATTCCCAACTCCCGTCCGGGGAATGGCGATTTGTGTGTTGCTCCCAACGACGGCAGCTTCATTTGCGCGCAGTGCGGCAACGGCATCTGCAACCAGAGTGAAAACCGATGCAACTGTCCGACCGACTGCGCTCAGCAAGCAACGGGGAACCTTTTCGTATCCACGGATACCACACCTGTCCCCTCCCGTCAGCTCCTCGGCGGAGAGGTGGGTGGAGCGGTCATGCGCCTGCGCTTTCGAGCGGAGAATGAGCCGATCGACGTGACGGACATCCAAGTGACGTCTTCCGGGAGTCTCGGCATCTCCATCGACTCCATTGAGCTCTACAAGGTCGGTGAGTCACAGCCCTTCGCCGTTGCCACCTCGGGAGGCTGCGGGCCGAAAGACGTTCCGACAGAAAATATCAACGCGAGGCCCTCCACGAATATCCGAACGTTCTGTGCCCCCATGCAAAGCAGTCAACTCGTGATTCAACCGGAAGAAGAGATCGTGGTACTCGCCCGCCCGCGCATCAAGACAGACGTTGACGGAGCCGTTTCCAATGAATTGGTCTGGCTGTACCTCGATCATCAAGCAGTCGTGAATGAAGCCACCGGTTCCGGCTCGATCCATGCACGCGGGGGAGCGTCGTACAATGCCCTTAGTGCCAACGACGGCGACACCACCGGAGAGGGGGAAATCTTCATCGGCACTGCCTCCCCTGCTCCCAACTCCCCCGTGGCAGGCCTCTTGAACCGGGTTGTCCTCTCCAAAATCATTTCCATCGAGAACGCATACACAACACCTGACGGAACGGCCGTCCCAAGGGGGATCTCTGATATCGCGAAGTTTAGGTTCACTGCCGCAACAAATACGAATACGAAGAACGGGATCAATAAGGCGGTCCTCTCGGGAGTGATCTTTATAGTGGAAGCCGCCAATGTCCTTCTTGACGCGCAGTCTTTTGTAGCTTTCAACGAAACGATCCCCTCAAGCACTGTTCCCTGTGCTGTGTATGATGGGAATGAGTATCAGCAGCTTCTCACGACGGTTTCCGGTCACTTGTTTGTTGTCTGTGGCGATCTTCGCACTATCGCCACGGAAATCGCTTCCGGAGACTCTCTGGTCCTGACCTTGCAAGCTAACATCATCAATCCAAATACTTCATCCACAGGCGAGGAGAGCGGCCTTCGAGTTTCCCTTGCAGATATTCCCAACCACCAAGAGCAAGATGTGCGCTTTGGCTTCCTTCCACAATATTTTGCCAGCCATCTCCAATGGATCGATATGGATAATGGAGCTTCCACAACATTCAACTGGCTTGATTCTGCTCCCCTCGACCCCATCTACGGCCCCCTATTTCGGGGGTAATTCATATCGTGCAATCACATAGGGCAAGAAGATTCTTGCCCTATGTTTGTAATTGATACTTATCTTCAACCACTCGGAGCATTTGCTCGCATGTGAGTTTTTCCACGATCATCCTCAGCCACGCGCGATGATGCCTCGGTGACCATTCGATGCAGATGCGCCGTCCCAATGCATCCAAGGAAAGGCCCGCAAACTCGTCGCGCAATTCCTCCACGATCCGCCAGCGG
>JAQTSD010000029.1 GCA_028711445.1 Candidatus Peribacteraceae bacterium | reverse complement strand
TCGGCCTCATTGTGCTCCTCTCATACTTTACATACGTTCACCGCTACGCCTCCCCCGCCGCGTTCTTCTGGGATGAGAACTATCATATCGCAAGTGCGCAGAAGTACTTGAATGGCGTGTACTTCATGGAACAACATCCGCCGCTGGGAAAAATGCTCATCGCTCTCGGAGAGAAGATCGTCAATGCAAACCAAGTCGACAATCAATTCATCAATACGGACTACGGCAAGGACCCGCCGCCAGGCTTCTCCTTCGCGGGATACCGGCTGTTCCCGGTACTTCTCGCGTGGCTCTCGGTACCCATTCTCTTCGGAATTTTCCTGCTCATCACCCGCAGTACCGTGCTCGCCGCACTCTTAAGCTTCCTCCCCACATTCGACAACGCACTGATTGTCCACATGCGAGGCGCCATGCTTGAGGGGCCGCTGACGTTCTTCATCGCGCTCGCCATCCTTGCCTTCTTGCTCTGCCTCGAATGGCGGGCACGTCCACGTCTCTTCGCGGGTGCCAGTATTCTCTTCGGTGCGGCTTTCGGAGCAGCGTTCGTAACGAAACTGACTGCGCTCATCCTCATTCTCCTTGTCCCGGCTCTCTTCATCCGTTTCCGCCCGCAATGGCGTCAATTTTGTACATTCGCCGGCCTCGCCTTCCTTTCTTTCTTCATCGTTTACTGTGCAATCTGGCACCTGCACTTCGCTACTGGAAAAACTATCAACCCATCTCTGCCGGATAATGGTTACTACCAGGCATCGCAGGAATACAAATCACTGCTCGCCCAAGGACAAACGGACTCCCTCCTCGCATTCCCAATTATGTTACGGGACTCCATCCGCTTTGTCTCACACTACAATCGTGGCGTCCCGCGACTGGACCTCTGCAAGCCCGACGAGAACGGGAGCCCGTTCTTCTATTGGCCGCTGGGTGCCCGCTCGATCAACTACCGATGGGAGACACCGGACGGTCAGTCCTACCGCTACCTCTACTTGCAGGTGAATCCCATCGTCTGGTGGAGCTCTGCACTTGCCATCTTCCTCGCCGTCTCCCTCCTCGTCTGCTCGTATCTCTTCCCCTTCAAAGAGAAATTGAAGAATCCTTTCCTGCTCCTCACCTTCCTCGCACTCTATACAGGCTACATGCTCACTCTCGCACGATTAAGCCGCGTGATGTACCTATACCACTATTTCGTTCCGCTGCTGTTCTCGTTTGTCATCCTCGCTCTCGTCGTGATGGAACTCCGCAGCTTCGGCAAACATCTCTTCGAGGAGCGCCAGCGCATCATCCTCTGTTTCGTGCTCGCTTTCCTCGTCTTCGCCGGTTATCAGTTCTATCGACCCTTCACATACTACGAACCGATCACCGACACGGCCTTCCAGCGGCGGGCGCTCTTCCCTCTCTGGGAGCTCACATGCGTGAAGTGCCAGAAAGTGAGCCCCGTGGCGGTACCGCGGAATTGTCCGAATTCATGATGATCAATCAACGAGGCACGCACCGTTTCATCCGAAAGAGATCTCGAAACATCCGGAGAATGACACGGATATTCGCGCCGGTCTGCACTCCACGCAGACGCGGGAAGTGACGCACCGGCATCTGCTTCCACGGAATGCCATTCTGGCGAAGCCGATAGAAAATCTCCGCATTGATGAGCGCCCCCGTGGAAAAGGTCGGACGGATCATTTTCCAGATATCGCGCTTCCACACCTTCATCGCGCAATTGATATCACGAACCCACACACCAAGAACCGCGAAGGTGAGCAAACCAAAGAGCTTGGCATTGAGCTTGCGAACGAGGGGATCCGCGCGGTGCTGGCGCCGCCCCGTCACGAAGGCGAACTGCTTGAGGTGCGGAAGCAGACAATCGAAATCTTCGACGTTGAATTGTCCGTCGCTGTCCATGTACCCCATGAACTCCTTCGTTGCCTCGTCACACCCCGAACGCACCGCACTGCCGTACCCTTTATTCGTCTCATGCCGGACGAGTTTCAGAAAAGGGTATCGCCCGCGCAAGGCAACGAGTTTCTCCCACGTCGCATCGGTCGATCCGTCATCCACTGCGACGATTTCGCCGTCGATCCCGCGCCGGGTAAACCATGCAGCAATATCTTTCACTGTGTCGGAAACATTCTCCTCCTCATTGAAACACGGAATGGCAATGGAAAGTTGCATATGCAGCCACTCTAGCCATTTTGTGAAGATATCGCTACCCGGGACGCTTCATGACCAAAACCGCCGTACCCACCGCAGAGGAGTCAATCCCCATCGCACTATTCTCCACGGGAGTATTTCCGTGGTGCCTTCGGTCATGGATGGGAAACTCTTGAGTGACAACATTATCGCAATGAATGTGAACAGGTGCCCGGTGGCAATTGCCTCATTCGCACCGGAAAATTCTATGAAGAATCCATCATCGAGCGCCGAGACAGTGACGGGGTGAATGATATTGCCGAGAAATAATACTGAAGCAGAGATATACAAAACCCGTCCCACGCGCCCCTCGAATGCAAGCGGAAGCAACAACGCCATCGCCGGAAAAAGATACCGCTCATGCATTTCTGTGAGGAACAGGAAAAATGCATATGCGATGAGACCCGCGGCAATCAGCACAATATGAGCCTTTCCTGCATGCGGGTGCACGGATGCCACAAGAACATGCCGCATGGACCAGAGAATCCATGCGCTCGCGAGTGCGAAGAGCACTATTCCAAGTGTTCGATACGTACATACGTTCAGAAAGAGCTCAGTATCGAGTTTCCCTGCTCCCGAGCCATAGAGAGCCTGCCAGAAATTGTAGGCATTTTCGGACAGGTGGTTCATGAATCCAATCGATCCGCTGTAGACATTCCAAACTTTCCCCAAAGCACCCTCTAAAGCAAACGGTGATAATACGATCAATGTGGTTGCCGCTGCACCGAATGCCCACCTGCCTTTCTGCCTCCATCCAACGCACCACCACAGCACACCCATAATCGGCAGTAACGCAAGCCCCTGCATTTTCGTGAGCAGCGTCGCGGCCGAGAGCGCCCCCGCCAACATCCAGTATCCCGAGAGTGCCGAGGTGAGTGCGGAGACCATGAAGAAGGTATACCACGCATCCGTCTGCCCCCAGATGACCGCATCGTGAATGACCGCCGGATGGAGAACATAGGCCAAAGCCGCAAAACGCGCTGCCCGCTCGCCTTTCCAACGATAGATGACGAAGGCAAGCAAGAGCGCTGTGGCAAGATCGAAGAGGATACTCGGTAATTTTACAAAAAACCGATGCGCAGGATGAAACACTTCGAAAGAGGAAGACACCAACCAACGATAGAGGTGCCCTTCTGCCGCAAAAATATAAATGGAGAGCGGAGGATAATTCGGCAACATATTCTTCTCGATCTGTTCCGAATAGGAACGGACCACGCCCAGCTGCGTGGCACTCTGCGACCACTGCTGGTTTAAAACCATATCGTATTCGTAGCCATGTTGACCGATAAAAAGCAGTCGGATGGCAAGGCCGACGACCATAACGAGAGTCATCCATTGCGCGTGCGAACTCCACTTGCGCCACCGTATACACTCACGAACATACCAGAGAGCCAGCAAAGAGAAACACACAAAGATCGCCAAATGGATGGGGTCCGTCCATCCAACGGAAATGAAGAAGCGATCCCAACTGCCACCACTTTTGATGACAGCGTGAATGGAATTGGTTCCCGGACGAAGATACTTTGCCAAATTGAGCCGCTGTTTATAGGTGTGTGTCCCGCTGCAGATATCCGAGATCTGGCCCGTTACTGATACAGGCATGCCATTAATTAACAATTCTTTTAAACAATCGTCCGGCTCAATCGAGTAAATGAATGAGTGGAAACCGCCAAGCATGATTACAGTATCAACTGTGAGATCTCCGACACCTGAGCGAAGAAGCAGAGGCATGGACGCTGTCTGTGTCTGTCCGGTTCCGTATCGATAGTACGTACTGCGAAAGGAAGGAGCCGTACGAACGTGCACCACCAATACAACGACGAGGAGGCCGATAAAGATGAACGTATTCTCGAGAAAATTTCGCGTGTCCGGCCGGAACATGGATTCCAGTTTACCAAGAAAGAACTTTCCAATCGAGCTGGCGGTGTTTGCCTGAGATCAGTTCTCAGTACACAACAGTAATTTTCCCCGTTCTCGCCATGCTGAAGATGTTTCGTATGCGAGAGGAGAGCAAAGGATAGAGTTGTACGATAATGAGGAAAGCGATCACGATCGGAATCCCAGCCATTGGTCGGTGATACCGACCATCGTATGTCGCTAGCATGTTGCCGATGGCCGGCACGATCCAGAGAGACAGACCAGCCCAGGCAAGGAATGATGTTTTCGCATACACAAGACCTCCGATGAGAACCGCCACAACGATCCAAAATATCCCCTGCATGATTCCATCAAACGAGGGAGAAACATCAGGGAATGGAGCAGCCAGCACCATTCCCTCCCAGAAATGCCGCAGGAGCTCCGTGGGAACAGTGAGATAGTACCGGTTGCTGGCGGCATCCAGATCCTCGCTCAACTGGCGAAGATTCTGACCGGGATACTGCGCATGCATAAAATCGCTCCACGATCCGAACCGGATATCCTTCTCACATACACGAGGAAGTGCACTACGGAACAGCTGATGATTACACGCATACGTCAGATTTGCATTTTTTGTTCTCCACAGAGCATGCAAACCCGTTCCACTGACAGCCGGGAGTGAACCCCACCCGATCCAATGCACCATCGAAAGACTGAGAGGAAGCAAAACAATAAACACAATCACCATGCATGCTTTTTTCAGCTCACGCCGCCGCAAGTTTATCCACACAAATGCTGGCAAGATCAGTCCCCCGTAAAACATCCACTGAGCCTTGAACTGAACAATTATCAGAGAGAAGAGAAAGGTACCGATGAGGAGAAAAGTTTCTCTCTTCCTGCCGCTCCACAGCAACATACTAAAGTACAAAAGAAAGAAGAGGCGAAGAAACGGCTCGGGCAAGAGCTTGTTTGTGAGTTCCCACTGGGGAAAGATGAAGCAGAGAACGCTCAGTGATACCACTGCCATAATCGAGCCGTATCTCTTGTATATCGCAGCAAAAAACAACAGATAACACACACCAAGTGCAATCTTCATGAAAAGCGGAAAAAGGATATCCACAGAGGAGCCGCTGAAAAACTTCAGTGCCAGGTATGCCGTTCCCACGCCGATATCCCGAAAGGGAACGGCAGTGAGATACTCTCCCCATCGACCGGCAAACTCCTCTCCATAGGTCTGAAAATCATGGTGTACCCCGAAGAAATGCTCCGCGAGATACCGATAGTCCGCATCATCCCAATGATGTACCTGCCACTCTTGGGGCTGGGACAATGCGCTGCCATGTATCGATACGTAAAAGCTGAACGACAAAACAATGATGCCAACTGCACACAGGAACACGACTGCCTGCGAGGTGCGCGAAATGCCTTTCACCGATGAGAGTCTGCGTACATCGTGTTGTCTGTGCAAGCCCATTCCTCTATCCTTCGGCCCGTCATGGACATCCTCTTGCAGCAAGGAATAGTGTGGCTGCGACATAAATGGGATCTGGTGCTCGTCGTCGGTCTTGCTGTACTCATCTTCGCGCTGCAGGTGTGGTACCTCCGCCTCGCTGCGGCCCCCTATACCGATGAGAGTATCTATGCGCAGGCCGGAAGGATGATGTTCCTGCAAGAATACGTACCCTATAGGGATTTCGCCTTGCCCCATCCTCCGCTCCTCGCTCTTTTCTCAGGGATAGGTTTCTGGATCTTCCACTCCATGTTTCCTGCGCGGGTGGTCTATCTGCTTCTGAACTGTGCGAGTCTTCTTCCACTCTATCTCCTACTGAAACACCTCGGCAAACAGCGTATCGCAGCACTCGCAGCGGTTCTCTTCTATGCCACATACAGTGACATGGTGCATCACGACTGGAGATTCCTCGCGCTTCGGCAACTCTCGAACGTGTTTCTCATCATGTTTCTCTATTTCGGCGTCGTACAACCGACGAAGAAGAGCAGTTTCTGGTGGCAATTAGTCTTCGCTCTCGGGAGTGTCTTCACTTTCCTACAAACTGCGTTCAATCTCGCTGTCGTCTCTCTCGCCATGATCTTCTCTCGACCAAAAGGCGAGCGTCGATCCGCATTCTTCCGATACGCAAAGATCGGCACCGTTGCGCTCTTGGCACTTCTCCTCCTCTTTCTTCTGATTCCCCAGAGTCTCGACATGCTCATCCTCACCCACCTCGGTGAACGATTGGGGAACGGCATCGGAAGAATTGACCGCATGTTGAACGCGGCTCGTGTCTTAGACGGCTACTTCTACGTCCTCGGTACAACTTCCCTCTTGGTCGGCCTCTTCTTTCTCAAGAAGCTACGATGGTATCTCCTCGCGATGCTGATGATGATCATCGGCGTCTCCATCCCCCGCGAATTCTGGACACATTACTACGTCATTGCGGGTCCGGCATTCGCCTGCGGAATCATGTGTTTCTGCATTCTGATCCGCAGACTTTTCAAGAATCGGTTACTATGGGTTGGCTATGTGCTCGTTGGTATAGCTGTTGCTTATCAGCTCTGGCTGAACATTCCGGGTCTCTGGAGTGAGTGGATGCACAACGTCAATTCTCAGTACTATGAGCTCACAGCACGCATTTCAACTTCGCCAAATCCCATTCTCACCTTCACACAACCCATCTACGCAGTCGATGCCGACAGAGACATCGCGTACTACTACTACGCGACAGAGGCTCGCGTACTTCCTTCACTCTCTCTCGATGAATTCTCCTCTCTTGCATCGCAGGCCTGCCTCATTCTCCTCTCTGGACGAGACTTGGGATTCGTTCCACAAGACATCCAAGATACTTGGTCACGAATCTATACACCCATGCCTTGGAACGGGGAGGAAAAGATTTTTTTGACACACAATCCCCAATGCCAATGAACGCCTCTGCCATTCTCCCGCTCCTCCCCCCTCTTCTCCTCTCCTCTGCAACCACAATGGCAGGGGTGATCTTGCTGCAACGATTTGTGACGCACAAAGAAGTGCGCTTGCAAGCAGCCATATTCCTCGGAGGAAGCATGCTGCGAATCCTCTACACATTTTCCACGCCGGCGACCCTTCGCTCGTACGATTTGAGAGGCCACCTGCAATTCATCCAGCTCATGGCGGAGCACTTACAGATTCCCCTCTCCACCACGGGATGGGAGTACTCCCAAGCTCCCCTCTACTACGCCATCACGGGCCTGTGGTGGCGAATGATGAGTGTACTGGGAAGACCTCCATCGCTCATTCTTCTCGATCTGCAAACCTTCAGCCTGCTGCTCTCCATCGCCGTCCTCCTGCTCTGCATCTGGATCGGATATTCCCTTTTCATCCGCTCCAATGAACGCATTGCGCGGCTGCTCTTCACCGCCACCTGCGCGGTATTCCCGGGACTTGTATTCGTCGCTTCACGTATCTCCAATGACGCACTGTTAAACTTCTTCCTCTTCCTCTCATTCGCCCTGATGTTGCGATGGTGGCGCAGCGGCAAGACGGCGGACTGGCTCGCACTCTGCGTGTGCTGTGCGACGGCATTTCTCTCTAAATTCACTGCCGCTCTGCTTCTTCCTTGTATCGCTATCCTCTGGATCATTCGCACGAAGAAAACCCCATCCTTTTCGTTGAAATACGGACTCATCGGACTCCTTATCTTTGCCCTGCTCGCCGGATGGTTCCCGATCGTAAAATTCCTCGAGCCGCGCCTGAGGATGATGCCATTCGGCCCGACAGGGCTCAATCCGAGACTCTTCGTGGGAAATCACCTTTCCGACTATCTGATCTTCAATCCGTTTGCCGTGATCGCCATCCCCTTCAATCAAACGTGGATCCCCGCCTTTCGACGAGAGATCTTTTGGGAATTTTTCTTCAAATCCCTCTTCTTCGGTGAGTTTCTCTTTCTGCGTCTCATACGCCTATCTTCACTCATTCTCCTTCTCGCCCTGTCCTTGCTTCCTGTCGGCTTCGCGGGTTTCTGGCAATCCTTTCGTCGCCATTTCAGGGAAACGTTGCCCGTGAACCTCATCTTCTTCGCTCTCCTCAGCGGGCTCGTGGCCTATCGCATCCTGCAGCCGTACTCTTGCTCGCAGGATTTCCGCTTCGTCCCGCTGCTCTTCGTACCGATGCTCTTTTTCACCCTACGGGGAATCTCTGCCACCACGTACTGGCTGCGCTACGGCTTCTTCTCACTCTTCACTCTCGACATTCTCTGTGCGATTTTCCTCCTGTTATTGCCAAGGTTCGGATGAAAAGTTCGCAACCCGCGTGTCGATCCTTCGAGATGCTCTGCCCGCCCGTGTCATCCTGAGGAAGAATCACAAACAAGGACGGGCACAACTTCTCAGGGTGACACGCCCTTGAAGCCACCAATCGACATCAACAACGAAAAAAGGGGGCCGAAGGCCCCCTGCAATTCCACGATCATCAGCCTCATTTCTGTCCCGGCGCACTCGACTGCGCTCCGGGCTTCACCGGCTGGATCTGCACCGGCACCACATCGAGGATGATGTTCTTCTTCTCATTGAAGAGAATCGCACGATCCGGTGTGACGACGAGGAAATCCCCATTCTCCGCCTTATTGTAGAAGGGATTGCGCTGCCTCAATGCGGCAACATCGACGATTGTTGCAACGGTCGGCGTAACTTCTTCGTTAATCTTCATAAGCTTCTTCACTTTATTGATGACACGCTGTGCTTCCGCGCGGTTTTCACTGCTACCTCCTGTCTGAAGCTGTTCCAAACGCATGGTAAGCTGCTGGAGTTGCTGCTCTGCGACACGCCGTTTCACTTCGAGCGTTCCTGCCAGCGCCACAAGGGCGATGATGAGAATAATAAGGAGCATCTTGCCAAGAGAGGCCGTGGAACCTGGAGTATCCATAGGAAGAGGAAGGAAAGAAAATGAGGCGCGGCAAACCGCGTTCATCCGGTCTAGGATAGAGAATCGGCTGTTCATTGCGCAAGGTGCATTTCGAAGAGGCGAGAAGAAGGCTGGGGCAAAATATTACTGTTCCGCAGGCACGTCCTCATCAGAAACGATTGACGCAGGCGGTTGCTCTACAGAAGATTTTTGTAGGGATGTTTCTTCAGCCAAAGTGTCGGCAGTCGATGATGCTTCGCTGCTCATTTGCTCCTCTGCGGACGATGAACTCTCTGATTGTGCGGATAACTGCGCGGCTTCACTGGATGCAGAGCTCACGGCTGAACTTACAGTAGAAGATTGCTGCTCGCTGGAGGAAGAAGAGATGGAGCTGGAACTGGATTGAGGAGCTTCACTGGAAGGAGAGCTCGATTGCGCGCTGGAAGAAGAGGAGGAAGAAGAGAAAGTAGAGGAGGTAGAGGAAGAAGAGGAAGTAGAGGAGGAGGACGTACTGGAGATCGCCGACTGCTCGGATGACGAGCTACTCTCTGTTTCAGCTGTGGAACCGCTGCCTGTAGAAGGTTCATCCAACGGAACGATACTGCCTGTCTCTACTATGGGCTCTGACGGCGGCGGCGTGACGACGATATCTTCTGTTACCACCGACTGGAAGCCATCCGGCAGAATGAGACGCGGGTTGCGCTCGGCGTTCCAGTTGAATTCCATCAGGAGATCCGGATGCGTCCAGACATAGTCCTGATGGTAACGGCTGCAATTGAACGGTCTCCCTTCGCTGTCGAGCGGAACCTGCCCGCGGATGCAGCCGTTCCAGATGGCACTCGAACTGAGCGGAACGCCGAGACTATCCACCGGGAATGGCAGAAGTTGCGGCTCGGGCTGCGAACTCATGCCCTTGGCGGTCTTCGGCGCATTCGTTGCGAGCGCCAGCCATGAGAAGAGGATGGGTTGCTGCGCCGGTTCCGCGAGACGGATGGAGAAACCTGTCGAAGTGGCTGTTGAGACACCGTAGAGGACGGGCGTATCAGCTGACGCGCTCACAACGGGTGTTGCATAGAACGGACGGGCAAATTCCACTGTGACAGCTGTTCCGGTCTTGGGAATGTACGCATAGCCCGCTTGGTTGGCGCTCACCCGTAGCTCTCCCTGCACGTCGACTGTTCCGAGGAACTTCGCAAGACCGTTGATGGTGATGTTCCCGAGAACCGTAAGACCCTTGCGCACCATGATGCTCTCGATGTCGACGACAGCACCTGTGGACGTATCGATGGATTCGGGCGAGAAGGTCTTGCCATTGAGCAGCAGCGTACCCTCCACGTTCACCGTGCCGCGCAGCGTGGCGCCGGACGTTGTTGATACCGCCGCAGCATGGATCGTCCCATCGACGAACAAATTCGTAACACGCATCGCTCCGCGAACGGTGAGATCGGAACGGAAGAACGCAGAACCAGCAACGGAGAACGTCTCGGCAACCGTAAGGGACCCCGTTACAGTGAGTGACTGGCGCGTGACGGCATCCGTAACAGCGGAGACGAGCTCCTGCTTGGAGGGTACAGCGGGCGCCCTGAGGAGCGTGGAACCGGTGTAGGCCAGCAGCAGATTCACAAGGCGGGCGGGATCCAAGCGATCGACGGCCCCCGTGACGAGGAGCTGTACCTCGTCCTCGATCTTGAGTTCCGCAACAGCGGTGGCCACGTGCTGTTCTACGGCTTCGACCGTCAGAGAGGAATTGCGACGGGAGATGAGCACACTCACCGAACCCAAGCCCGAAGAGAGCGGCTCGAGTGCCACGCCGACAGTCGGTTCACCGGCCTGCGCCCTGCGCGCGTACCCCGGAACGGAGGAAGGTGTCAGATTATCTCCCGTCCGGATGGGCAGCCCCTTCTCAACGATTACTTTGGCCGGGATCTGTCCGATGAGACCGACGAGGACGGTGCCTGGCACGGGGATGCCATCGGCGCCCGTGAGGGTATTTCCCACGAATGCCGGACGCGTGGAAACGATACCGACGACATTGGGATCAGCTGCAGATGGACAGCGAATTACGGCATTCTTACGATCAAGATCGATACAAACGAGTTCCCCCGGCTTGAGATCCGTCTGTGAGGTGAAGAACCATTCTGCGTAGTCTGCGCCGGTGGATGCATATGCGTTGTCTGAGTAAACGTGACCATCCGCCGTGATGCGGAAAGAGATATCTTCATCCCCAGCGACATCGGAGAGAATCTTGAAGACATTCTGACTGCCCGTGGTCTCCTCTGTATCGATAATGAGCGATTCCCTATCGTCCGCGTTGAGCGCTTTCAGGTAGAGCTTATCATCCGTTGCAAGGGTGGAGCCGGAGGCGCGGTAGAGGTTGGTATCGAAGGTGCCTTGATAGCCAAAGAGGATGTGCGGGGCGGAGCCCAGCTTGCTGTTCATATCGATGACCAAGCCGGGAGCATTGGTCGCTTCCGAATCGATGAGCATGCCCGTGCCATTGCCATCCATATTGAGGAAGATGGCACCGGTGCTCGTTGTCTGGGAGGTGGAGACATTGAGCCGACGGCCGGACATCGTCCCCATGACTTCAAGAGTGGTTTCGGGGGCGGCGGTGCCGATGCCGACTTTACCGGAAGAGTCTATCCTTATTTTTTCAGAGCCAGATGTTTGAATAGACAATGCTGTATTTGTTCCGTATGTGCCAATGTATCCGATGCCAGAAGCAAATCCAAGAGTTGCATATTTTGTTGTGTCATCAGAATCTCTCAAATAAACGCCGCCGCCATTACTGCTCTGAATATCCAATGCACGCCCAAATCCATTTGTGTCAATTGGGTGTATCGTTCCGATGCCAACATAACCGGTAGTGACATCCGTGAAGATCAGCGGCGCTGATCCCGTTCCTGTGACGTAAAGGCTCTTTCCGGACATCGTGCCGGTCGCCGTGAGGTTGCCTGTGACACGCGTGTGGTTGGTTAAGGATGTGAGGCCGTCGACGGACAATGTGCCGGAACCGGCGATGTTGCCGGAAGTGTTCAAATTGCCGGTAATGACCGCGTTGTTGTTGAGGAAGATCAAACCGTCCACCGAGAGGGAGCCGGAGGATGTGAGGCGATCCTGTGCATGAAGGATGCGGCCCGAAGCCGTACCCATGATTTCGAGCGAGGAGCCGGTGATCGTCTGGGAGAGGGAGAAGACGGAACCGGCGAGCGTGAGACCTTGGCCAACGAAGTAGGAACCGCCCGTGTTGTCATCCGTGGCCCATGTCAGCTGCCCTGCGCCATCGGTCTTGAGGACCTTCCCCGAGGAGGCACCGTCCCCGTAGGGGAAGGTGTAGGTGACGCCGTTGAGCTTGAGGGTGGAACCGAAGGAGGCGGCACCGGTAATAGACAAGGTTCCCGAGGCGGAGAGGTTTCCGGTGGCATTGAGATTTCCTGTGACGATGGCACCGCCGTTTAAGTAGGCGAGGCCATCGACGGAGAGAGCGCCCGAAGAAGTTAGACGATCTTGAGCATGGACAATGCGGCCGGAGGCCGTACCGATCACTTCGAGAGCTGTTTCGGGAGAGGTGGTGCCGATGCCGAAGTTTCCCGCATGATAGCTCTGCCCTCCCGCCGAGTAGATGGCGTAATTTGTGACACCCGTATTCACGTTCCCGATGTATAAGCCATACGATGTCGTGATGTTGTTATCACCGGCTTTCGTAGCTGCCAAAGAAAGAATCCGCGATTCCGTCGCCACTCCGTTGACCGTGCTGAATGTGGGTGCTATCGCCAAACCGCGAACCGGTTGGCCTGACGCATTTTTCAGTGTCGGATCGAAATTTAAGCCGTAAGTAGTACTCGTTAAATTCACAGAATCGTATGTCCCGCTTATATTCATAATCATTCCATACGTCCCACTTGCCGGTGTCGTGCTTGCATCGATAGAGACAGCGGCGACCGATGCATACAGAGGAAGAGTGCCGATTCCAATCTTTCCATTAATGGAAGCATTACCATCAATCGAAAGAGTCCCAGAGCCAGCAATGTTTCCCGTAACATTGAGGTTGCCCGTGATGACGGTGTCAGCGTTGAGGAAGATCAAACCGTCCACCGAGAGGGAGCCAGAGGAGGTCAGACGATCCTGTGCATGAAGGATGCGGCCCGAAGCCGTACCCATCACTTCGAGAGCAGTCCCGGAGAAAGAGGAATTGAGGGAGAAGACGGAATCGGCGAGCGTGAGACCTTGGCCAACGAAGTAGGAATCGCCGGTGTTATCATCCGTCGCCCATGTCAGCTGCCCTGCACCGTCCGTCTTGAGAACTTTGCCGGAAGCGGCGCCATCCCCGTACGGGAAGGTGTAGGTGACGCCGTTGAGCTTGAGGGTGGAACCGAAGGAGGCGGCACCGGTGATGGAGAGGGTGCCGGAGCCGGCGATGTTGCCGGAGGTATTCAAGTTCCCCGTGA
>JAQTSD010000028.1 GCA_028711445.1 Candidatus Peribacteraceae bacterium | reverse complement strand
CTGTCCACGGACAGCGAGCCGGAGGCGGCGAGGTTCCCCGTCACGGATTCGTTCCCCGTCACGATCAGGCCGCCGTTCAAGTATGCGAGTCCATCAATCGACAAGGTTCCTGAACCGGCAACATTGCCGGTCGCCGTGAAATTCCCCGTGACCACCGTGTTGTTATTCAAGAAAGTGAGACCGTCCACGGAGAGAGAGCCCGAAGAGGTGAGACTGTCCTGCGCGTGGAGAACGAGACCGGATGCGGTACCGACAACCTCCAGGAGAACGCCCGCCTCTACCGCCGGAATGATCGTGAGACTGCCTGCGGACATGATGAGCAGCCCCCCCGTCATGGTGTCACCGGAAGCCCGCACGTACCGACGATCCGCATGCGCCACCGACATCCCCGTTCCGGTACCACTGGGGCCTACATCATCGATACCGCACACCACATTGCCATATGCATCTGTCTCGAGGTTACACGTATCGTATCCCGCGAGCTTCACCGTATTGCTGAATGATGCCGTTCCAGTGATGGACAGTGCGCCCGAACCGCCGATATTTCCACCGGTAAGAAGTGTCGATGCGATGAAAACTGCACTGTTTAAGTAGCTGTTTCCGTCAACCGAGAGCGAGCCGGAGGCGGCGAGGTTCCCCGTCACGGATTCGTTCCCCGTCACGATCAGGCCACCGTTCAAATAGGTCAAACCATCCACGGACAGGCTGCCGGAAGCAGAGAGCTGATCCTGTACATGGACCGTGCGGCCGGACATGGTGCCGGAAACCTCGAGGGCGAGACCCGCTTCGATTGCTTCGGAGGCGGCCCCGCCCACGTGGATGAGGAGGCCTCCAGTCATCGTATCACCCGATACATTCACGTACCGGTTGTCCGCATCCCCGATTTCGATTCCACCTTCGTCCGTACCACAGATGAGCACGCCGGACTCCGTCGTGTCGATGGTATTGCAGCCGCGCAGACCCGAGAGCAGAAGCGTCGTACCCGAGATAGAACCTGCCACCTCAAGTTTTGCACCCGCTTCATTTTTGCCGATAGCTACCGAATCACCGCCCGAAGTCAATCGCACAACCGTACCGTCATCGGTCCATCCGGATATGGCATTCACCACAACCGTTCCTCCATCCGTAGTCGTTCCTCCTCCGCCGCCGCCACCACCACCGGTCCCTCCTCCGCCGAACCGCCGTTCATCTCCGCGCAGATCAACCGGCAGGCGGCCGCCTCCGAGCAGATTGGATGGGAAATCCTTCCACACGGGCTTTCCATTGGCGATCGTGAGGTACTGCCCGTCCGTCCCGGGACCGACAAAGTCCCACATGTTCGTCGGACGGCCATAGACATCCCATCCGCTCGTCGGATTGGGCGCCCATGCCCACTCGCTCACTCCAGTGTTCGGAGCTGCTCCGTACATCGGGGAACTCTCCGGTCTGGCCGTCATGCGTTCCTGCCGACGTTCCTCGGCACGCATTGCCACCTGATGCGCCGGCGAATTCACTGGCACCCGAAGGAGCGTCTCTGCGCCTTTGCCGTCTTTAGTCGGCTGTTGGACAACACCCAAGAACACGAAGCCGTCGCTCGTCTTTGCAGTCGACCCTACCGTGCTCTCGAGTGTGAGACGGTGCCGGAGAAGATCCGGATCCGTCGAGAGGATTCGACTCGTAACCACATGGTTGGTATCCGTCTTCTTCACTTCATCACGTATGGCATAGAGTGGCGAGACTTTCGCCAGTCCATTGCCGAATGGAATCACTGTCTGCACGAGACTTGTCGAACCCAACCGCACGCCGGAGCCGGTAAGAAACTCCTTCGGCAATTTGTCCTTGAGTGCCATGACGTTCTGATAGTCCGTACGATTCCCCGTGAGAAACGCCAACCACTGATTGGAGGACGAAGTGCCAGCATGTTGAAGGAACAAAGCAATGCACATGAGCGCGGCTCCAACGAATGCAGAACGCATCGGCAGTCCCTGCTGCTCCGGAAGTTGTGACGGAAGCTCAACGAGTGGCGGCTGCGTCGGCGTTTCCGGAGAGGCAACCGTCGTCTGAGCACGATGGCGGGCGATGTACCGCGTGACCTGCGCGCGCGACCACCCCGTGATCACCTGCAAATACCGACGGACCACTCCTCTCTCGACACGCGGAAGAGACTCATACCGAACCGCGGTCAACACCTGCTCGATACACTCCACACCCCGCACCGAAATGTCGACCGGCATCCCACCCTCCAGAGAGCCAATGAAGGCCTTCATAGAGGTGACCGAAGTCAGGGGATGAGTGAGAGGATCCATGTGTGCGTTTTTTGTGTTGGGTGAGCCCCGGTGAGCCTTAGGCTCATCTCAGAATTATAGCGTATTTTGGCTTCCAATTCAACATCCGGAGAGGGGGTGTCAAACAGACCTGACAGACCCCCAAAAATGGGCTTCGTTACACCCCCATGAGGGAGTTAAGCTTAGCTCTATGATCACCCCCTCCACCCTCCAACCGTTCCTTGCTTCCACTCTCAAATCGACAGACTATTCAGGTCTTGGCAAGAAGTATAGCGGCAAGGTCCGGGATGTCTATATCCAGGAAACGAACAAACGTCGGATCCTCATCGCCACCGACCGGCAATCCGCGTTCGACATTCTCTGGTGCACTATCCCACTCAAAGGACAAGTCTTGAGTGAGCTGAGCTCGTTTTGGTTCCGGCGCATCGAGGACATCATGCCGACACACGTCATCGCTTTCCCCGATCCCAACGTCACCGTAGGTAAGGAGCTCAAAATGCTTCAAGTGGAGATCGTGGTGCGCGGATACCTCACGGGGTCGAGCAAAACGGCTGCGTGGACAAACTATGCCGCAGGCGTGCGAAACTTCTGCGGCAATACATTGCCGGATGGCATGGTGAAGAACCAATCGTTTGCATCGCCGATCATCACTCCGACCACGAAGGGTGAGGACGATGAACTCATCGATCCTGCCGGCATCGTTGCGCACGGCTATGCGACGAAGGATCAGTGGAAAGAAATCGAGGAGAAAGCTTTTGCCCTCTTCGAGCGCGGCCAGCACGTGGCGCGCGAACGCGGACTCATCCTCGTCGATACCAAGTATGAAATGGGTTATGACGAGCACGGAATCCTCACTGTCGCTGACGAAGTCCATACGCCGGATTCATCGCGATACTGGATCGCGGAGAGCTACCCGTCGCGGTTCGAAGTCCACGAGGAACCCGAGAGTCTCGATAAGGAGTTTTTCCGCTTGTGGCTGCGAAGCCAAGGCTTCGAGTACGGCGGCTTCCGACCCACGATCACCGATGAAGTGCGCCTCATGCTGGGCGCGAAGTACATCGATCTCTACGAACGAGTAACGGGCGAACGATTCAAGATCCCGACAGAGACGAATGTTGCCGAACGGATCAGAAAGAATCTTCAGTCATACATGATCGAGTGACACCACATTGCATATTCAAGCCACAAATTGTGGTGCAGGGACCCTTCGTGGTTCAGCTGGCTCACCATGACATAGCTCAGGATGACGCGCCTTGGTTGAGGCACAATCGCAATCATAAGCATCTTCCCTACTCCTCCATTAATTTCCACCCCGGACGCACACCATTCGTTGCGGTGAATCCTGCGGGCACTTCGAGCGCAGCACGAATCGGACCGATAGAACGATAGATGGGACAGGGATCCGTGCATGGAACCATCGTTTGCACCGACTCGAATGCTCCTTCTGCATCGAAGAAGATGATGTCCAATGGAAAGGAAACATTCTTAATCCAAAAAGCCTCCGTGCGCGGCGGATCAAATCGAAAGAGCATCCCATGACTGTTTTCCAGTCCTTCCCGAAACATTAATCCGTTCTCGATCTCATCTGGAGTCTCGGCAATCTCAACACTGACCTCCACTTGCCGTTCACCAGGACCCTTGAGCGTGATGATGCGCTCGACCTTCCCGGCGGAGAGCTGTGTGCATGCAGAGAGAAGAAGGGCCGACAGCAAGATGATTCTTCGCTTCATCCACGAAGTTTGGAAATGGCTTTTGCCCTATCCTTAGAGGAAAAGATGAAATTACCAGCAACGAGATTTGTTGCGCCAGCGGATCGGCAGGCAACCGCCGTCTCCTGATCAACGCCACCATCCATCTGGATCATGAGGTCAGGGCGCTTCGCGTGCGCCTCGGAAACTTTTGCGAGCACTTCGGCGATGAACTCCTGCCCGCCGAACCCCGGATGCACGGACATGACAAGGAGCAGATCGATATCGTCGAAGATATCGGAGATCTCCGTAAGCGGCGTCTCCGGATTGAGGGCGATTCCGGCCGTGGCTCCACCCTTGCGAATGGCTTGCAGAAGGGCTTTGCGATCTTTTGAATCCTGGACGGCTTCGGCATGAAATGTGATATGTTTCACATGCAACTTCTGGAATTCTCCGATGCGATCGGACGGGTTGCTCACCATGAGATGCACGTCGATCGGCAAACGTGTCTTGAGGCACTTCACCACCGGCGCACCGAAACTTATGTTCGGAACGAAGTGCCCGTCCATGACATCGATCTGCAACCAATCCGCATGATCTTCCACGCTTTCGATTTCGTCCTGCAGATGTCCGAGATCGGCAGAAAGAATGGAAGGGGTGATGAGGACGGAAGAGTAAGACATGGAGGAAGGATAGCATAGAGGAGAGGAGCGCAAGACCACCAAATACCGCAACAGCCTTCGGCGCCCTGCGAGCCGCCGTGGTACGACGTGGACAAGTCGAGCGCCCCATCGGAAGCGCCGCATGTCTGACGAGCGAACGAAGCGAGTGAGGAGTTTGCGGTGCGCCGCGAGACGAGCCACAGTCGTACAGGCGGCGAGCGATTAGCGCCGAAACCTTTTTGGTGTCACCTTTTTCAGTTATGAAAAAGGTGACAACCCTAAGGAACCTCTGATTAACCAAGCTAATTTGTCATCCCGAGCGGAGACGAGGGATACAAGTTGGCTTGTGTCTATGGTTCGTCTCCGCTCACCATGACACAAGCCAACATTAATCAGAGGTTCCCCTAAAGGAACAGAACAGAAAGCATTGGAATAAAAGGCAAAGCAATGAGCGTACTCACCATTACCGCCACGGAGGCCTTCTCGGGGTGTACTTTGAGCGCCGATGAGTAGACGACGGTATTCACGGCAAGCGGCACCATCCCCATAAGAAGGAGCACCCCATGCACATCCCCGGAGAAGATGTGTAAAAAATGCCGATCGAACATGATGATCGTGAGCATGAGTGCGGGCCAGATGATACACTTGGCAATCGTCGTGAAGGCGAGAAGCCGTCCATCGAACGCTGAGCGGCCCTGCCGAGCGAGAGCGATCCCGATGAGCATCATACCGAAGATGCTGTATGCGCTGCGCACGCCGTCGAGCGCCGTGACGAGCATTGCCGAGGGGGTGAATCCGACGGCATTGATCGCGAGACCGAGGACGAACGCATACAAGAGCGGCAACTTGATCAATTTCACCACGCTTTCGCGATACGAATAGTTGCCGCGGGCAAGCAGGAAGAATCCCGTGCTGCATTCGTACAGAACGAATCCGAAGGAACTCAAAACTACGATACCAAGGATATCTTTCGGGAAGAGAGCCAGAGCCACCGGAATGCCGAAGTATCCTGTATTGCCGTTTGCGGAGGCAAACGCAGCAAGATTGCGCATAGAGTCTCCCCTCTTCCAAACGAACGATCCTATATAAAAGAAGATCCAACAGAGCGTGCTGCAAATGATCAGGAAAAGAAGCGGAAGGGAGAGCGTCCCACGATTGAGCGTAACAGTCATCGCTCCGTCCATGACGACAAGCGGTGAGAGAACATACAGAAGAAGAAAGGCAACGAGATCTCGCTTCACTCTAAAAAATACACCCGCGACATATCCGAGGGCGATGAGGATGTAAAGCGGGAAGAGCTTTTGAAGAAGGACAAAGAAGAGCTCCATGGATCTACTGGTCGAGATCTTGAATGCGCTTCACATGCCTCCCCCCCTCGAAGTCCGTCGTGAGGAAGATATCCGTGAAACGATTGGCATCTTCCTCCTTGGTCAACCGGCCGCCAAGACTCATCACGTTCGCGTCGTTATGAGCGCGTGCAAGGCGCGCGGTTTCATCGCTGTAAACGAGCGCAGCGCGAATGCCACGAACTTTGTTTGCCGCCATCGCCTCGCCGTTGCCGCTCCCGCCGAAGATGATCCCGAAGATCCCCTGCTCGAGGACGACGGCACAGCCCTTGCGAATGATTGCCGGATAATCCACGGACTCCCCGGAAAAAGTCCCGGAGTCGATCACATCGACGCCCTTCGAAGTAAGATACTTTTTTATGGCTTCCTTGAGAGGAAAACCTGCATGGTCAGCGGCGAGGGCGACGCGCGGAGGGAGCTTCACGGGAGAAAGGATAGCACCCTCTTCCGCGCTTCACTATGCTAGTGGCATGAGTGACCGCAAATACCTCATCGCCGCCAATTGGAAAATGAATCCGGCGCCGCAGGGAGCACTTGCGAAGGATTCTCCGTACCGCACCTTAAGCTCTGTGGACGTATGGGTGTTCCCCACGTACCTCGACTTACAGCCCTGCATCGAAGCAGGACTCATCACAGGGGCACAGCTCGGATCAAGCGCTGCGAATGGAGCCCATACGGGCGACGTGAGTATGACGATGCTGACAGAACTCAAGTGCCGGTCGGTCCTCTGCGGGCACTCGGAACGGCGCCACGGCCGCCACGAGACGAACGAGGAAGTGATCGCCCAGACGATTGCCGCTCTCGAAGCGGGACTCCACCCGATCGTGTGCGTCGGCGAGACGGCGAAACAGCGTGAAGCCGGCGAGGAGAAGGAGGTGGTCAAAAAGCAGTTGGAAGGTCTCCCCGTCGAGTCGCGCATTCTCATCGCTTACGAGCCGGTTTGGGCGATCGGTACAGGAAAAACCGCCACTCCGGCACAGGCACAGGAGATGCATGCCTCCATCCGGAGTCTCCTTCCCAAAGACGTACGCGACTCCACGCGCATCCTCTACGGGGGCTCAGTGAAGCCGGACAACGCGGAGGAACTCCTACGACAGAAGGATATCGACGGTGCCCTCGTGGGCGGCGCGTCGCTCAAGCCGGATGAGTTTCAAAAGATCGTCAGCGCAGCGCAGATGCGCTGACCCTGAGCGAAGTCGAAGGGTGGAGGCAGCCGGCCAAGCTTCAGGCGCGCCCCTTCTCCGAAACAACCGTTACGAAAGCGCAGAAGTACGCGAGTTGCATCTGTCCGAAAATCGCCACCAGGAGCGATGCCACGGAGCCTGTCCAAAGGATGAGGCCCGTGAAGATATTCATGAGGAGCGTCAAAAGTACGATCACTAGAAAGAACGAGATGATGAGGAAGCCCCACTGCGCACGCGTCCGATCGAAGCTTTCCCGAATGCTCTCAAGGGGCGCCGTACCGTGCAGATGAATGGGAAGAGCCGGAAGGATCCGCGGGAGCAGGATGAGCGCGGGAAGCGCGCTTGCGATGAGCAACAACGCCGCAGGGAGGGCTGGCTCCATAAACCGCGCGGAAAGCAGCAGAACGATGAATGGCAACCACAGAAGCGAACTGAAGAAGACCCAAAGATCCGTCAGCACGATCTTCGGAAACGCCTTCAGTGCCTGACGAACCATCGTGAGTGCGTCTCCCCCTTGCTGCATGATCACAAAAAAGAATGCACTGGAGAAGACGATGACGATCATTGAGAGCGCCATGTGCAAAAGACGCAGCGGTGCAACCACCTGCGTGGCAATGCGCGCACGGTACTGAAGAAGGGAATCGCGTTCCACTTTGGACATAGCCTGCAATGTCTGCTCTGCTTCTGTGAGTTCGCGGATCGCATCATCAAAAGCAGTTTGGTCTCCACCCTGCATGCGCTCATTGAGCACGTTCAGACGTTCCTCACCCAATTCCAGCGAAATGAGAGAGCGTTTGTATTGTATCTCCATTTCCCTATCGATGGACCCCTGCACGGCGAAAAGGATGATGCCAAAGAGTACCGATCCGACGATCATCGGCTTCCCTATGCCTAACAGAAGCGACCAACCACTTCTGAGAAGTTTGAGAAAGAGAACCATAACGCTGCCCCCCACTCTACGCGCTGGCGCAAGCCGCACAAAGCGCTAGTTCTTGACCCACTGGCCGCTTCCAACGGCCTTCGCTGCACCGGACAATTCCAACATCGTAAGCGTCGCATTCACAGGACCCGCCGCGAGACCTGCGCGCTGAGCGATGTCCCCGACCGATTGCGGCATGGTCGTGAGTGCTCCGTGAACCTTCGCCTCCTGATCGGAACGCGGAGTGAAGGAGGATGTCGATCGGTCCGCAGCGACAATACCGACTTCCTGCAACACATCCTGAGGAGTCGTGACCAGCTTGGCCAAGCCGCGAGAGATGATCTGATGACAACCGATGAAATTTTCATCGAAGATCTGTCCCGGGACCGCAAACACATCGCGTCCGTAGTCCAATGCCAGATCAGCGGTGATGAGCGCTCCGCTTCCCTCGCCCGCCTCGAGCACGATCGTACCTAAGGAGAGTCCCGCGATGATGCGATTACGCGCGGGGAATGTAAACTTGTCGGGAGTCGTATCGAGCGGGAATTCCGAGAGGAGGAGCCCTCCTCCTTTGACGATTTCCTCCGCGAGGCGGGCATTGCCCACCGGGAAGATGGAGGCCAATCCATGACCGAGCGCCGCGACAGTTTTCCCTCCGGCACGCATGGTCTCCCTGGCCACTACGGCATCAATCCCTTCTGCCAATCCGCTCACCGTGACAACCCCGGCCGCGACGATCGGCGGGACGAATGCTTCGGTCACGCGTTGACCATAGGGCGATATCTTGCGCGTGCCGACGAGGGCGATGCAGGGCTGATCCAGAATCGTGAGATCTCCCCGGTAATAGAGAAACATCGGCGGGTCGCCGATCTCCTTCAGGCGGGAAGGATAGGCATCATCTTCGATGGTGAGGAATTGCACGCCGCGCTTCTTCAGTTCCGCTTCGTATTGATCGACATCGAATTCTTCCAGCCGGTTGAGGACCTTCATGACCGTATCGCCGCGGCAGCCGAGTTTCACGAGGAATTCCTCGCCGATGGCGGCAAAAGCCCGGTCGAGATCGCCGAATACCCCGCGCAGCATGTCCGCGCGTTTCTTCGTGAGCAGATGGAGCCAGGACCAGGTGAGGGCAGCGGCACGATCCATAATGGAAAGAAATTGTTGCGCATCACAGCCTTCCACGCCACAATTTTGTCAACAAGCCGCCCTAGCTCAGTGCCAAGCCCCGCGCATGCGGGGCGTCATGAATCGATTGAGCTCGGTCGAGAATCCTGTTCTTTCTCCTGCTTTCCAGCATAAGCCGCCCTAGCTCAGTGCCAAGCCCCGCGCATGCGGGGCGTCATGAATCGATTGAGCTCGGTCGAGAATCCTGTTCTTTCTCCTGCTTTCCAGCATAAGCCGCCCTAGCTCAGTGGTAGAGCATCGGTATCGTAAACCGAGGGTCGTGGGTTCAAATCCCATGGGCGGCTCCATCCTTCGCAACGCGAAGGATGCCCTCCGTAGCATTGGAGCATTGTGGGAGTATTACTTCCACAAACGTGCGTTGCTACGGATGGCAGGCCATCAAGTGTGAAGGTGGGCCAGATGACAGACCAATCACATACAGAGGGGGCTGGCTAGAACATACATGCAAAGATACAATGGCCCGCTATGCGACATTTCGTGTATATTCTGAAAAATCTACAAGGCAGGCACTATATTGGCCACTCGCAAGACCTCAACGCGCGTCTACGAGAACACAATAGTGGAATAGTGATTGCTACGAAAAAGGGGCGACCATGGGGGATTGAGTGGTTTTGTTGCTTTCATAAAGATACGAATGCTGTCGCATTTGAACGGTACTTAAAATCTGGCTCAGGCGTAACATTCCGTAAGAAACACCTCATTTCCCCATCGACACTATATTCCTAATGGAATATTTTTAGATGATCGCCGATAATTTCTACAGCATCCCCTTCTCCTGCAGAATCTCCTCCCATTTCTTCGCCTCTTCCTGCCTGGAGGGATCCAATTTCAGAGACAGGTAGAGCTCCCGTAAGCCCTCGTCGTACATCCCCTTCTTCCCGTAGGCGATACCGAGGTTGGCGTGCGCGAGCGCGCGACTGGGATCGATCTCCACGGCTCTCTGGAGGTGCTCGATGGATTCGTCGAGCTTGCTGACATCGAGGAGGAGGAAGCCGAGATTGTGCTGCGCGATGAACGTGTCCGGATAGGACGCGATGGCGCGGCGGTAGATCTGCTCGGTCGAACCCCACGTGAGGCTCTGCGCGTATGCCAGCGCACCGGCTCCGACGGCGGCCATGCAGAGAACCCCGCACGAAACCGTAAACCTCCAATTCGCCTTCAGCCCTTCCGCCAGCCGAAAGACGGCCATCACCACGAGCGGTATGATGCCAATCGACGCGAGGTACGCGTAGCGGTCCGACGCGTAGAAGATCTCCCCTCCCTTGTAGAAAGTGACGAAACTTGGAGCAAGCAGGAGGAGGTACCATAGTGCGCCGAACGGCACCCACTTCGTCCGCCTCGCGAGGAGGCCCGCCACGATCACGATCAGTCCAAGAATGATCAGCGGAACGAAGAACGTTGATGCGGAAATAACGATGGGGCCGACGTAGTGATAGAAGACCGAGAACTTCACAGGCCAGACGAGCTTCCCCAAGTAGAACACCGTACTCTTCACTGAAATGAGCGCGATCTGCCAGACATTCAATCCGATGATGTTGTGCTCCTTCCCGACGATAGCGACAACCCCGAAGATGATGGAGAGGAGGAAGTACGGCCACTTGGCGACGATTTTGCGGACACTCAGGTGTCCATCACGCATCCCATCGATCAGAATCAGGACAACCGGGAGGACCGCGATGGATACTTTCGCGAGGAGGCCGAAGAGGAAGAGGAGGATGCTCCACACTTTGAGAGCGATGGTTTTCCGCTCCCTGTAGCTCATATAGGCCACAACGGACCCGAGGAAGAACGCACCGGACAGCAAGTCCTTGCGCGCGCTCACCCACGCGACCGTTTCTGTATTGAGCGGATGGACGCCGAAGAGCAATGCTGCGAAGAAGGCGACCTCGCGACGGCCCGTGAGCTTGAGGAGTAACCAGAACGCCAGCAAGGTATTGAGGAGGTGGAGGAGAAGATTGTCGAAGTGGTAGACGAAAGGATTCAAGCCGAAGAGAAGGTGCTCGAGTTGGTAGCTTAAGAGCGTAAACGGAACGTAGAGCTCCGGATCGAACGTGGTGAACGCTTTGCGTACCGCATCGAGCGAGAAATCCGTGATGATGGGATTGCCATAGACAAGGATCCCGTCATCCCAGTTCACGAAACCATTGGAAAGCGATGCGGCATAGACCGCGAGGACCGCGCCCGCAAGAATGAGCGCGAGAAGCCGATCGGTGAGCCAGGGGCGCATCAAATAATAGGTTCTTCAAACTTCTCTTCAATATCGCCGATCTCGTCCTCCTTGGGCGGTTCACTCGCCGCTTCGTCCCACTTCTTGAGCATCTCTTCCACTTTCTTCTTCGGCTGGCAGTACTTCTTGCGAGAGAGCTCGATGATTTCCCGCGTGTAATCCTCCGCCGGCTTCGGCACATCGACCGTGCGTCCGGAGAATGCTTCGCGAATCTCCCCCTTCACGGACATCTTCACGTAGAACTCCCGAACGCCGAGATTGATAATGTCGCGCTCCTTGAAAATAGGCTCATACTCCTTCTCGAGAACCGCAGCATCCTCGGCCCCGACACGGAAACTGATCATGGATCCGACATTGCCGAAGACCGTCTGGCGGATCCTCGAAGAGAGCTGTCCCATGTACTGATGGGCGATCGTGAGGTTGAGATGATACTTGCGAGCCTCGGAAAGAATCTCATAGAACGTGTCGGTCGCGAAGTTCTGGAATTCATCGACGTAGAAGTAAAAATCCGGCCGCTTCTCCTCTTCCACACTCGCACGGCTCATCGCCGCTTGGTACATCTTCGTGATGATCATCGAACCGAGAAGTGAAGAGTTTTCCTCTCCGAGAAGCCCTTTGGAGACTTTCATGAGCAGGATCTTCTTCTGATCCATGACTTCGCGGATGTCGAACCGGGTTGTGGACTGCCCGATGATGTTGCGGATCATATTCGTGGCGACGAACTGACCGACTTTGTTGAGAAGCGGCGTGATGGCTTCGGAGTCGAACTTCTCGGACCACGCGGCGAACTCGGACACCCAGAAGCTCTTCACAACATTGTCTTGGATGCGTGCAACGATCTTCTGACGGTAGTTCTTGTCATTGAGCATCTTCAAGATCGAGAGAACCGTCGTATTCGGACTGTCAAGGAGCGCCAGTGTGGTGTAGCGAAGCACGTGCTCAAGACGATACGACCAGTTGTCCCCGAAGAGCTTCTTGAAGATATCGAGGAAACCGATGGTGAGCTGCATCTTGTACGCGTCGTCGACTTTGGCGAGCGGATTGAAAGCGATGGGGAACTCCGTGTCCCCCGGATCGAAGAGGATCACATCGTCGATGCGATTCTTGGGGACGTGCCGCAGCACGCAATCCACCAAGTCTCCGTGTGGATCGAGCACCGCTACTCCCCTGCCGCGATCCAGATCCTCCTTGATGAGCAGCTCCAAGAGCTTGCTTTTCCCCACGCCCGATTTGCCGACGACGTACAGGTGGCGCCTGCGGTCTTCGAGACGCACGCCGAATCGCACGAAATTGTTGTGGTAATTGGTGATACCAAAGGTGCTCACGTCTTTTTCGCCCGTCCGCGGCAAGTCCTGCGGGGGGTCGGACTTGCGTGCGAGAACATGGACGATGTGGTGCACGTGATCGGTGTTGGGAAGGTGGTAGAGCGTCGCTGTCTCCTTCGCGCTCAGGATGTACGTCCTCGCATGCTCCCGTGCCCGATACCTCTGGAGAAACGATGCTGACTCCGTCGCCCGTGTCGCCGTGAAGCCGTTGACGTCCGAATCATTGAAGTGGTAGAAGCTGTTATTCACAGCTTCGATCTTGCGAACGGCTTCGTCGAAGCTTCGCGAGAGGAACGCGCAACAAATCGATACCCTGAAGGGCTTGGTCTTCTCTTTCTCTTTCGCAATTTCGTAGCGAATCGTCTGGATTCCCTTGCGGCCCTCCTTGCGCAAACGATCACGGATGGAGAAGAACTTCTTGAGGTTCGCAAGCTTGAAACGCACGCTCCTGAGGAAGTGATACAACGCATTGTCGGCGTGCGGTTCCACAATGATCTGCACCCACACCTGCTCCCCGCTCTCAATCTTCGAGATCACCGAGAAGAGACGAGACATACTGTCTTCCTCGAAGCGATCGTAAGTCTTCACAGGATACACGTCCCTCTCCTTCAATCGAAGCTCGCATCCCGCGAAATGGTGCTTCGAAGGATCGAACGCAGCCGTGTAGTCCCTCGTCTCCCGAATTTCCGCATCGGGGAAAGTGGCATAGATGAGACCTTCAATCGTTTCCACATATTTCTCATCCATCACCACGTAGAAGTACGTGTACTGTTCGTAGCCAAGATATTCGAAAGAGAACCGTTCCTCCGTCACGGTGTTACGCAAGCTCACGAGCAGATCCTGGAATTTCGACTCCAGTTTTTTGTTGTCTTTCGTTCCCTGCGGCACGACGATGTGGAGGAAGTGTAGCTTGGCCATTTAGGCTAGATTCTGCATGATTTACGGCCTTTTGTAAACATCGATCGGGTGCATTTTGGAGAGATGCAGGAGCACGGAATACGCTCATTTCTCGCGCCTCGGCACCTCAATACACCTCTTGAAGATAGCACTCTTCACAATACACGATTTCCGGCCGGTCCGGGGCATAGGTCGTCTCCATTGACTTGCTGCACTTCGCGCACGTGCGGCTCCAGAGCTTGCGGGGCGTGCGCAGCGCCAGGA
>JAQTSD010000004.1 GCA_028711445.1 Candidatus Peribacteraceae bacterium | reverse complement strand
GGTTAGAGCGTCCGCCTGTCACGCGGAAGGTCGCGGGTTCGAGTCCCGTCAGCCCCGCCATTCTGCTCCGCAAAATAGTTCTCGTAACGCATTTCCCAACCGGGCTGGACGGCAACTCCATTGTCCTCTGCGATGGCCTATTGATTTGTTTACAATGGACGCTCCTTCCCCATCTTCCATGCTCTTCTCCACACTCTCCTCCAAAAGCGCAAACATGTTCTACCTCCTCTTCCGCGTCCTCGTAGGACTCCTCTTCCTCCAGCACGGGCTGCAGAAGCTCGGCCTGCTTGACGGTCAGTTCTCTGTACAGGGATTCATGGGATTCGTCGGTATATGCGAGCTGTTGGGTGGCATCGCCCTCGTTGCGGGTTTCTGGACGCGCCTCGTTGCCGTGCTCGGCAGCATCCTGCTCATCGGAGCGTACGTCACCGCTCACATGGGCAACGGTTTGCTCCCCATCCAGAATCGCGGCGAGCTCGCGCTGCTCTACGTCGCATGCTTCGCGATCCTCTTCGTCTACGGTGCGCGCTCCGCGAGCATCGAATGGTGGATCTTTAAGCGGGAACTCTTTTGAAGCGCGCAAGCGGCCCTACTCCTGTATGTACAAGAGCGGATTTTTCTTCGTCCCCTTGAGACGCACTTCGAAGTGCACATGAATACCCGTCGAGCCGTAGACGAGCACTATCGATCCACCATACTTCACACCCGATTTGTGCCCCATCATTCACCACTCCCCTCCCGCCAACCACCCTCCTCCCACGGCTTTTCCCACGGAGGATCGTCTCGTTTTTTTGAACCGAAGATCTGATCCATCTCGCCAAGTATCTCGTACAGACCCCGTTGATCGTTCGGGTCAATCGTTCGCATGTGATCCATCAGGTCGTGCAGCTGGTCCAACCCATCGCCCATGGGCGGGCGGAGCCTCTTCACTTTGCCCCGGATGTCTTCCGCGACCGCTCTCAGTGCATCGACGGTGGTTGTGTGCTTCTCTCCCTCGAGGTCGATGATCGGGGCGATACGCGGAAAACTGTCGCGCTGATGACTCCCCGAGGCGACCGCAATGATCTGTTCGACCAGCCACTGAGAAGCCTGCCTGAAGACGATGATAGGATCCTCCCCCTTGAAGTCAGGGACATCGATTTCGATGAACCTCGGCCGTTCACCGAAGAACCTCATCGCAGCGGATTCTCCTTGAGATGGCTTCGGAAGGCCCTCTTGCGGCTGAGCCCCCTCGGACGACGAAGTGGCAGTATCCGAGGGAGACGATGGAGGAGGGCTCGGCTCCACTTCATGTGCAGGTGATTCGCCATCTCCTTCCGCAGGCTTGTCGAAGGAATAGACACTGACCTTCCTGGGACCGCCGAGCACATCTCGCGAACTTTGGTGAACAGACTCATCCACACGGTCGGCGTTTGCCCCACTGTAGAAACTTGACCGAATATCCGCGTCCCGCTCAGCATCTTTCCGCACTTGCTCCTGCTCGATCCGCCTCTTTTCGTCGATCTCGTGATACTCATCGAACTCACGCGAGCCGGTACGGATCTCATTGTCCGTTCGCCCATCGGTCCGCACCTCTCCCACCACCGAACCACGAAGCTCGGCATCGTGTGCGAGGAGCTCATCGAGAGCTGTTCTCGTTTCCTGCAGGATGATCAGAGCCAGCAACGCATCTTGGTGCCGGAAAGACCCCTCGTAGGGCAGCGTCTCCACGAAGCGTGCAACGAGTTCGGCCGCACGGTCGAAGAGCGTGCAGTAGGTGTTGATCGCATCTCTCAGGGCCGTGCGATACGCCAAACCTTCTGGCATGTCCTCTCCCCGAAAGGCCTGATCCAACTGATCAGTCGCTTCGCCATGGAGATAATCCAAATAGCCAGCACGTAAGCTCGATGGAGGCATAGAAAGACTTTACGATCTATCGCCGTTTAGTCAAGTACTCATCCTCTTCCAATCGCACCTGGAACCAGAGGATTTGCTCTCTACTCCTGTATGTACAAGAGCGGATTTTTCTTCGTCCCCTTGAGACGCACTTCGAAGTGCACATGAATACCCGTCGAGCCGTAGACGAGCCCCGTGTTGCCCATCCACGCGATGAGCTGCCCGCGCTCCACCGTGTCTCCCTCTTTCACATAGAGTTCCTTGCAATGTGCATAGAGTGTCATGAGTTCATTGCCATGATCGATCTCGATGACATTGCCATATCCGCCGTCCCATCCGTAATCGGCACGCGTAATTGTGCCTGCTTCGGCCGCATAGATTGGCCCGGCTCCCCGCTCCTGCAGATCAAGCGCATAGTGCCCCACATGGTAGTACTGCGTGACGAAGCACACATCGGAACAAGGCTTCTGGAGCACCCCTGCAGTGGGCTCACTCGTGAAGGACTTCACCGCCGACCGCTTGGGGCCCTCCGCGGGTTTCGGCCCCGCATCAGACGGCGCCTTTCCCGTCTTGTCCGGCTCAACCATGGCGATTGCTTTGGGCTTGCCGACAATAGGCTTGCCACCCGGGATGATGAGCTCTTGGCCAGCCATAAGGAACCCGCTCTTGAGCTTGTTCTGCCTGGTAATCACATCCGCATCGATACCATAGATTTCAGCGATCTGCGTGAGCGACTGACTGCGCGCAACCGTGTGGAGAACACCGTCGACGGGAAGGATGAGTAATTCGTCACCTGGCTGAATGCTCTTCTCTTCGGAAAGCTTGTTCACCCACCGCATCGTCTGTACGGAGATACCATAACGGTTGGAAAGCTTCTCCAGGCTCTCACCCTCTTTCACAGTGTGCACGATGCCCTCGGCATACGCCCGTCGTGCACTCTGCTTGGTCAGGGAGGATGACTTCATGATGAATCCCTCCTCCACAAGCAGGAACTGTGGAACAGCCGTCGTGAGCTCTTGCGGGGCGAGTGCGGCCTTTGGCACATAGGGCGGAAGCAGTGATCCCACAAGAAGCACAAGAAGACACAGGAGGCGTACTCGCACGGAAAGCCAGTGAATCGTAAGATCAGGAGAGGGCATAAATGGTCAGAGAATCGGTTGCTTCTTGAGCTCATCGAGAATGATGCTCATGTCGGTATACCGTTGCAGCGAGTGAAGAAGAACCACTAGATATTCGCGTCCGTTGGTTTTCACGAGAGAGACAAGACACTGTTTTGCTGCTTCTGTAGTACCGGTCTTACCGGCTTCAATGGACGTGGCTGCATGCATGAGCGCATGTGTGTGCGTGAAGCGGATAGGTGTTCCTTCGCGGCTGATGATCCGATCGCCACGCTTGCCCATGCGACTGCGAATCGCGGGATTCCGCAATGCAAAGGCGGTAAGCCACGCGATATCCTGCGGCGTGGACCACTGCTGGGAGTTGTCGATGCCCGATGGATTGGCATAGTGTGTTCCCTTGAGACCCAATGCCTCGGCGCGCGCGTTCATGGCATCGACAAATGCCGCGATGGAGCCACTGTGATAGAGAGCAAGGGTATATGCAGCATCATTGGCAGAAGGAAGGAGAAGTGCAGAAAGAAGATCTCCAACGGTGAACTGCTCTCCTTCAGGCAAATATGCTTTGCTCCCGTCTACAGAATCCGCACCGTTCGGAATCTTTACCCACACATCCAAGGAATGATTTTCGACGATAAGAAGCGCTGTCATGAGCTTCGTGAGACTCGCCATCGGGCGCTCAACATCCGTCTGTTTTCCGTAGATCTGCTGCCCCCCCTGCAAATCGAGGACGATCACCCCCGAAGCCGACAGACGTTCCGCGACAGATAATCGGGAAACAGGAGGGGAGATCTGCACTTGAGCAAGCGGTGCGGACGTGCTCTGCGGTGAAGTCGCCGGCAGAGGAACGATGCCCATAAGCAGCGCCGCGAGAATGGACCGATACATCTTCAGAAGGATAGGGGCATTCGTCTCTCAGGTGAAGGGGGTGAAAGCAGTTTGTGGTGAAGAAAAGTTCTTAAGGTCAAGCACCTCTTTTCTATTAAAATTCAAAAGAATGAAAGGGGGAGGCGACCTCTACTGAAACACCACTCGATCCGACATCCGCAGATCCACATACTGTTTCACCGTCTTCATATCAACATTCTGCAAAAAGGATCGAAGTCGTTTCAACTGTTCTTCGATGGAACCAACTGTATCGAACCAGAGCTCTGTCTTCTCTCCTATGCGCAAATGAAATTCTTGAGCGCGCTGGTATGCAATCCGGCGTACCACGTGATAGCCGAATTGTTCCGAGAGTGCCTGCTCGGTCCGTTGCATTCGGGTGAGAAATTCCGGCGAAAGCGGCTGAGAGCCCGGGATAGGACGTACGCCCCAGTCAACGAGAGTAATAAGCGGAAGATCGGCTCCTTCATCGGCCAACGGGGCAACAATGTAGATGCCTCGTCCTGTGAGGAAATCTGTGGTATTTCCCGATCCCGATTGTGAGGCAGTCAGCTCTTCAGGTGATTGGATCTTCAGTCGGGCCACAAGTGGCTGAAGCGTAATCATGACCCCCAGTCGCGACGGATACTGCTTCTCCACCTTCACATCTTGGATATCTGGAACCGCACTGCGCACCATTTGTTCAACTGTACGATCGGAGAGGAAGAGCAGACGCTGCCCGAAGACAGGTGCGAGGGCGTGTTGCACTTGCTCGATGTCGAGACGCGTCGAGACACGCGTCACCGTCACTTCCCGTACTTCGACAATCGGGGAGAACGTCATCAATCCCACCAGCAACACCGCGCAAGCGATCACTCCGATAAGTATCCACTTGAGCAAAGAATAACGAATATCCCTGAAGAGATGCTGACCGCGTCTCATGACGCGCTTCCAACGGTCACTCCATACAGTGTTCGTTCCGCGGTGACGCTTGAGGAGCTGTTGTGTCCGTGCCGTAATGGGACGGTTGAATTGCCGTGGAAGGCGACGCGGTGGCTTCAGGGGCATCGACCGCTATCATAGAGCAAGCAACCTCCTCCCGCTTCCCCGCATCTCTTCCGTCCCATGCGCCTCGCACTCACTGCAGATTGGCTTCCCATCTTCGCCGGCGCAGAACATGTGATCGCAGAGTTCCATACGCTTTGGCCGTCCGCACCGATCTTCACGACTGTCGCTGCGCGCCGGGGATTGGGACCACTGCAGAACGCCGATATACGTGTCTCCCGTCTCCAGCCGTGGTTTCAGTTTCTACACGACCACCGACTGCTTCTCCCGTGGATGCCCGCAACGGTGGAGGCGATGGACTTGAGAGGCTACGATGTCATCCTGAGTTCGTCACATGCCGTGGGAAAGGGGATCGTACCACCCAGCAGTGCAACGCACATCTGCTACTGCCACACGCCCATGCGCTATGCATGGGAGATGGAAGAGAGGTACCTGCAGGATTTCCGCATCCCGAAACTTGCACGCAAAACAGTGAAAGGTCTTCTCACAAAATTGCGACGATGGGACCTCACGACTGCCAAACGTGTGGATGTTTTTATAGCCAATTCCTCCGAAACCCAATCGCGCATCCGCTCCGTATATCGGCGCGAGAGTACGGTGGTATCACCTCCGATTCACGAACGGTTCTTCGCGTATCCCCTAAGTAGAGAACAAATGGAGCGTCGACACGCTTTTCTCGCTGTCGGACGCATGGTGCCATACAAGCGCTTCGACCTGCTCATCGCCTTCGCGAATGCCCGACGTCTCCCCCTTGTTATCGCCGGAACCGGCCCGGACGAAAAACGCTTGAGACGCCTCGCAGGTCCGACTGTAACCTTTTTGGGATACGTTGCGGACGAGGATCTCCCACGCATCTACACCAACGCTCGGGCGCTCTTATTCCCTCCGCACGAAGACGCCGGCATCGTACCTCTCGAGGCCCAGGCATGCGGCACACCCGTCATTGCATTTCGCAGGGGTGGAGCGGCGGATAGCGTCAAGGAGGGGGTGAGCGGGCTTTTCTTCTCCGATCAATCCACTGGTGCTATTGCAGAGGCTCTCGCACGCTTCGAAGACATGATCTACGATCCGATCGCTATCCGCACACATGCCAAACAATACTCTGCGGAAAAATTCCGCGAGAAGATCAAAGTGATTGTGCAAGCCTCTTAGGGTAGGGAAGTGAAAAAACTGCTATCATTCTCCCGTGCACCGCGATCCACTTTCACATAAAGGCGAGAATGGGAAGGTCACCGTTGTCGGCGGATCGCTGACCATGCACGGCGCGCCCCTCTTCGCCGCTCTCGCTGCGGAGGCGGGCGGCGTAGATCTCGTCTTCGTCGCACTCCCCGCCTGTCACGCAGAAGTGGCAAAATCCACCTCGCTCAATTTCCAGGTTCACCCATTCAAGGGGGACCACCTCGGCAAGAAAGACATTGAGCCCATTTTGGAGCTGCTCGCAACGATGGACTCTGCGGTGCTCGGCCCCGGGGTTGATCGCAGCAATCGCGAGAGCCTTGCGGCCTTGAAAGAAATCATCGCCGATGCCTCGCTCCCTCTCGTCCTCGACGCGGGCGCACTACAGAAAGAAACGCTCTCGCTCGTACGGGGAAAGGGGGCCGTCTGCACGCCGCACTTGGGTGAACTGGAACGGATGGGGATCTCCGCGGACGAGATCGGGGCGAAGGCGGAGGAGTATGCCGTCACCATTCTTCTTAAGGGCCCGACTGATCGCATCGCGTCCCCCGACGGGCAAGTCATCGAACTTAAGGGGGGCAACGCAGGCCTCACGGTCGGCGGCACGGGAGATGCACTCGCGGGGTTGATCGCAGGGCTGATCGCCCAAAAGATGAACGCATCGGAAGCATGCAAGACCGCTGCCACAATCATCAAGCGTGCCGCAGTCGTTCTCGCTCCACAGAACGGTCTCGCCTTCACGACTCGCGATGTCATCGACGAGATCCCGCACCTGCTGCACACCCTTGAACAATGAGCACCGACCCCTTCTCCCTCTTCTCCCAATTTTCAGGGGAGCTCTCGCTTGGGCTCTTCACGAAAGAGCATGCCGCAGCCTCCTACGAAGACATCGCTCAGGAATTGGGCGCACAATCGTTCGCCCGCGTGCATCAGGTTCATGGGAATCGCGCCGTCCGCATTCATACCGCCGCGAATGCGACTGAAGATGCGGACGGGATGCTTGCGAGTGTGCCCGGCCTCGCACTGTGTATCTCGTGCGCCGACTGCCAGGCCTTCGTGATCTACGCACCGAAAAAACGCGCACTCGGAGCGCTCCATGTCGGATGGCGCGGACTCATTGGCGGCGCCATCGAGAAATTCTTCGATGCTCTGAAGAAAGAATGCAACATCGATGCCAGCGACACCTTCGTCGCCGCCGGACCGTCGCTCTGCATGAAGTGCGCCGAATTCTCCGACCCTGCCCAAGAACTCCCAAACGTCAACACGAGATTTATTCGAGGCAGGACCGTCAACCTGCGCGGGGCGGCGCAGGAACGTTTTGAATATTGCGGCGTACGACCTGAACGTTTCGAGCGACACAGCGATTGCACATGCTGCAACCGTGAACGTTACTGGACCTATCGTGGAGGAGACCAACTTTCCAATGCCACTGTCCACACAAATGTCTTCGCAGCCGCACTGATGCGGGAGTAGATTTTCCTCCGTCTCGACGACGCGTTCTGAGCAGTCACGTTTCTCCTCAATGCTCGTTATGGGAGGCTCAATCTCCCGGGACCATCGGTCTCGGGATGCGGTCACCCACCTGGTATCTCCAGGAGCATAGCGTCCCTGCTCGACGGTCGTTTGGACGAGGATGACGAATCCAACAATGACCAGAATGTTTAGGCTGCATATCTCGCCCCGCACCGACGCGAAGCGTCTGGTGCCGGGGTCGTTTGGACGAGTGCGTGGAGAGGAACACCTATGGTGATCACATGGAGGGTTGGCGCGCCACGGGGGGTGAAGGGGAAGGCACCGCTGTCCCGCGCATGCGGGACAGGGGGTCGACGAGGAGGCACGAGGCCGGGCGAAGAGACTTAAGGCGCCGCCGGCGTTTTGCCCGCCCGAACGTACCGACGTTCGGTACGGGCGGGGCGCCACCTTTGCCGCCGGGCAAAGGTGCCAATGATTCATAGAGAGAGACGCTACACTTGCGCTACACTCTCTTTCTCCGATGCTCTCACTTCCTGAACGCATGCAGAAGGCCAATCAGCTGCTCGCCCCCTACGCGGTGCAGCACGGCGGAGGGAAGGGACGTGCATTCGCCGAACCGGAGGATGAGACGCGATTCCCCTTCCAGCGCGACCGTGACCGGATCATCCACACCCAATCCTTCCGACGCCTGAAGGGTAAGACGCAAGTCTTCGTCGCCGGACACGGCGATCACTACCGCACGCGGCTCACGCACACCATGGAAGTGGCGCAGATCAGCCGCGACATCGCGCGCACTTTGGCCCTCAATGAGGATCTTGCGGAGTGCATCGCCCTCGCGCACGATCTCGGTCATCCGCCTTTCGGGCACGCGGGGGAAGCGGCACTGGACACATGGATGAAGACACACGGATCGCGTTTCGAACACAATGAACAATCCCTGCGGATCGTGACCATTCTGGAAGAGCATTCTTCGCTCTATAAAGGGCTGAACCTGAATGAAGAGGTGCTGGACGGGTTGAAGAAACATCACACACCTCATGACTCCCCGGACAGCGGATCCTCTCTTCGTTCCCCCACGCTCGAAGCCCAGCTCGTGAATATTGCCGATGAGATCGCCTACACCTGTCACGACGTGGAGGACGGACTGAAGGCAGGCCTCTTCGAACACTCGGAAATCCTGAAAATCCCCCTCCCAAAGATTGCAAACGCGCACGCGGAGAAGCGTAGGACATCCCTGCGCGGAGCACTGATTAATATCCTCATCACCGATCTGTACGAAGCTTCGGAGAAGACACTCTCGTCACAGCGTATTACCACGCTGGATGGTGTCGAGCATGCCCGGTTCCCCCTCATTCGCTTCTCCGAAAAAGTCGCGGAAGCCTTGAGTGAGCTGCGCACCTTCCTCATGAAGTCCTTCTATTCTCACCCACAGGTCCTCTCCCTCAACGAACGCGGGAAGAACATCATCTCCTATCTCTTGCAGCAGTATTCGCTGCATCCATCCATCAAGGTGGCCGAACTACAGACAAATACGGGCGGAGCCCTAGAGGAAGCCACAAAAGACTATATTGCCGGCATGACAGACGCTTATGCGCTCCTACAAGCAAAGCAGCTTGGTTTCACAAATGGCGCCCCTCAAGAGTGAGAATATCCCCCGGAAGGAGCGTAAGTGGATCGATACGAACGCCATCGGCAATCACCTCGAAATGCAGGTGTGGTCCTGTGGAGATCGCACCGGCTCCCGGCGTACCCGGTCGGCCACCGGAACGGGCAATGGGGCTTCCCCGATGCACTGTCTGACCTTCCTTCACGAGAAATTGGTTCACGTGTCCGTAGAGGGTCGCTCCACCCTCGTGACGGATGATGATGGAATTGAATCCGAGTCCGTTGTCTGTCACTTTCTCCACCACACCGTCCGCGGCGGCACGGATGAGGGACCCCTGTGAAACGGGGACATCGATCCCCTTGTGCGGAATCCCGAACGTCCTCTCATAGACCTCATCAAGGAAGGTCGCCGAGATTCCCTGAGACGGATTCACCGGCCAGGCGAGTTCTCCAAGTTTCGCACGTGGAACGGATACGGTTGTGAGTGCCCGGCCTTCCGCATCCCACAATTGTCTAAGCGTTTCCCGCAACATCTGCTCCGCTCGTGCACGATCTTGCAAGAGCTCTACGAGCATCATGCGCGCCTGCTCGCTCTGTTGCTCGTCCTCTTCGCCCCACTGTTCCGTCCTCTCTTCGCGTTCCTGCGCGAGCGCTCTCAGTTGTGAGCGCACGATCTCCTCGCGCCGGTCGAGGACGGCCTGTTCGATGCGCAAACGATGAATCTGATCCTCGGCATCCTGAACCACATGAACCGTGCTCTCATCTCTGCCACCGACCGCCGCTGCGATACTCTCTCCCATAAACATTTGAGCAACGAGAATAGCAACGATCACGCTGCCGATCGTCAGGAGCATGCCCTTGCCATTGTGAATATCTATTTCGATCCGGAGCATCGGATCAGTATAGCAGATTTTGGCTTCATGAGCCACTCCGTGACGGCACTTCCATGATCTGCGGCGTGTGACCTGTCGCCCGCAGGAACCGCTCCACTCCGTCATGGGGAATAACGAGCGTCGCCGTGTTCACGAGTGGATGACAGAGAACGGCATCCGCCTGCCAGATTTCCTCATCGAAGATGACTTCGACCGCATGGCCGGTATCATTCACCAACCCGAGAAGCGATACGGCGCCTGGCTCGACGCCGAGGTACGTTTTCAGTCGCTCTGGAGATGCAAAACTCAGCTTGTCGATGTCAATCAATGCTGTCAGTGCCTTCAGATCCACATTCTTCTCGTATCCCACGACGACCAACAGGTTCCTTAGACCCTTCCGATCACGCAGGAAAAGGTTCTTCGTATGCGTACCGGGCATAGGCGGCATGAGCTGCTCTGCTTGCCCGCAGGTGAAGACGGCAGGATGATCGAAGTGCTGGAAGGATACGCCGTAATCTGTGAGGAAGGCTTCGATGTCAGCCATGATCGCATTGTACAAACATTCCATATCGGTACCATAGGGCTGCCTCGTAGGCGCGTAGCTCAGTTGGTAGAGCACAGGTCTCCAAAACCTGGGGTCGCAGGTTCGATCCCTGCCGCGCCTGCCATGAACCAGTCGCTTTGCTCCGATTCATGACAAGCCATCTTCCATCTCTAAAAACAGAATGATGCGACTTGGTGCATCGCCTGCTACAGCAAATAGAATACTCCATGACGATTGTGAGGACGGGCCCCCATTGATAGGATCAATGCGCTCTACATCATTGCTCGCGCTCCTCTCCACGTACGGCATCCTGCTCGCCATCGTGATGGCAATCGTTCAGCGGCGGGAGAACTGGACCGGCTGGACGCTGGTGCTGCTCTCCGGTTATGCGCTGTATGCATGGATCGATCCGGCAGGCTTCGTGTGGCTCATCGGCGTGACGCTCGTGTGCTATGCGGCGGCGCGCCTGCAACACCACCCCTCTCCATCGGTCTCCCGATGGGCATTTGCCATCGGCATCCTCGCCATCGTCGTGCCGCTCCTCGGCATGAAGATGTGGTCTCTCGCGCGGGGATCATCGCTGGGCTCCGTCATCCCCGGCCTCGCCGGAACCCTCCTGCCGCTCGGCACGTCGTTCTATTCCCTGCAGGCCTTAAGCTATCTGATCGACGTGCGCCGCGGCACCACTCCTGTGGAAATGAATTTCGGTCGGTTCGCGCTGTACCTCGGATTTTTCCTGCAGCTTTTCGCGGGACCGGTGGAACGCGCCCGCGCGACCATCGTGCAATTCGCCAAGCGTCCGGTCATCCTCCCCGGAGCGGTACTTCTGGCCACCGAGCTCATCCTCTGGGGGCTCTTCAAGAAATTGGTGCTCGCAGACCGCATCGCATATCTCTTGAATGATTTCTGGCAACACGCCCCCACGAGTGGCAGCGCCCTCATCGCACTGTATGCGCTGCTGTCATACATCCGCATCTACGCGGATTACTCCGCATACATGAACATTGTCTCGGGCGGTGCGCTCCTCCTCGGGATCCGGCTCTCCCCGAGTTTCCTGCAACCGTACCTGGCTCGCACGGTGCGCGAGTTCTGGCGCAGATGGAACATCACGGTCTCCATGTGGTTCCGCGATTACGTCTACATTCCGCTCGGAGGAAGTAGAAAGGGAACGGGGCGCTGGATCCTCGCGATTCTCGTGACCTTCCTCTTGAGCGGTGTCTGGCACGGCAGCGGCTGGCAGTTCCTCCTCTGGGGAACGCTGCACGGGGCGTGGCTCGTCTTGGAAGCCGGAGTGACCGCTTCGTTCCGACGCGCATGCCATGCCCCGCTTCCCAAGTTCCTCCGAGGTCTGTTCTCTGCAATCGGATGGGTATGCACGACCGCTTTCGTGAGCGTGACCTTCCTGCTCTTCCAAGCCCCGAACCTCGGCAAAGCATTCACTCTCCTCGAGCGCGCGCGATTCCTCCAGTGGCATCAACTGCTCGCCACCTTCCCCCTTCGCACATTTGATCTGGGCATCATCGCGGCCGCTGCCGTCCTCGTGCTTATCGTCGATACGAGGAACGATCCCCGCAGCGATACATTGCCCGCGGGACAACCGCTGTTCCTCCGCATGTTCTGGATAGGATGCTGCCTGCTTCTGATCCTGCATCTCGGCTTGTTCGCGGAGAGCCCGTTCATCTATTTCCGTTTCTAGAGGCATGCGCCGTCTTCTCTTCGCCTTCTTCGGCACGACAATCATCACCATCCTGATCGGTGCGGTTCTCCGAAATACTTTCCTCCCCTATGAATGGGGCTGTGACGATTGCACCGCGAAGATCAACCACCTGCGCGACCATCGTACGACCTACGATACGTTCATCTTCGGAGACAGCAGGGTATTGGGGCACATCGATCCGGAAGTGCTCGACGAAGAGATGCAAACAATCCTTCCCATTTCATCCTTCAATTTTGGCATAGCATCACTGAATCCGCTGGAAGCGCTTTATCTTTATGAGCATTTGCTGCGCGACGACAATCTGCGTCCCCGCCTCGCTCTGTTTCAAATCAATCTGACCACGCCCCCAGAAAAGATCCCCTACAACACAAGTCGACGATACTGGATGACGCTGCCACTTACCTTGCAAGCAATGCGGGCTTCAAGAGAGACAAGTCACGATACCATCGATCTTCTGATAAACCTGAAAAACTATGCAGCAGGTTGTCTGATCCGTTTGTTTGGGATCAATGCCATTGATAGTTGGAGAAAAATCTCGCTGTATGTGCCCTCCCCCACACTCCTCGGCCGAGGGGGAAGGGGATTTCGTATCCTCGACGATCAAATGCACCAAGTATGGCTGCAGGAAAAAGTCTCTGCCTTCCATAAGAATACTCAGCAATATGACTACATGAAGGCAACCGATGAGGCGATCAAAAATACCCGCTGCACCAAGATGTTCGACGCACACCTAAAGATCTATGAACAACTGATACAACTCTCGGAAGAATATGGCGTCTATCCGGTTTTCTTCCCCCCATTCCCAGCCTGGAACGAGGACCCGTTGTGCATCTTACGTCACCTCCCACCAGAGCATCAGCTCTCGCTCGTTCGGATGGCAGACGATCCGCCAGCCTTCGCACAAGATCAATTCATCTACAGCAATCATCTCGGCTCTCAAGGTGCCCGCGTCTACACGCGCCTCTTCGCACAAACGCTCTCCGACCTTCTAAGGAAAATCGGAACCGGAGCGGTCATCGCTCCCGACCCTGCGCCGTAAGCTCCGTTCTCACTCGTCTTTCACCTTCCCAAATCCCTTCTTTATCCAAGGACGCCGTCCGGGTCCGCGCTCGCGTTTCTTCTGGAGAAGCTCGGCAGCTTGCTCAAATGTGATGTCCTGCGGCGTAAATTTCTTCGGAAGCGAGGCGTTGGTCTTGCCATCCGTCACATAGGGGCCGTAACGCCCCTCCTTGACCATGACCTCGCTCTTGGAGGACGGATCCTTGCCGAGAGTCCGAAGCGGCTCCGCAGCCTTCTTGTGCTGCTCCTTGGCCTGCGCGATGAGCACACGGGCGTCGTCCATCGTAATCATGAGGGGCTCTCTGTCTTTCGGGAGAGCCACCGTCACTTTGCCCCATCTCAGGTACGGCCCGAAGCGGCCGGTATTCACCGTCACCATCTCCCCCTCCAGTTTCGCAAGCTCCCGCGGGAAGCTTAAGAGTGCGAGTGCTTCCTTGAGGGTAACAGCTTCCTTGTCGATCTTCTTGGGCAGCGACGCGCTGCGCGGCTTACCCTTGTCCTCCATCTCCTCCGCACGCCCGAGCTGCAGGTACGGCCCGAAACGGCCCGTACGCACAAGAACGGGGAGTCCCGTCTTGGGATCCGTGCCGAGGACGCGCTCCTTCAGGACATCTTCCTTCTTGATCTCTTTCTCCTTGCTCTTCACGAGCGACTTGAAGGGTCCATAAAAATCCTTGAGGAACTTCACCCATTGGGTGTCCCCTTCTGCAATGTCATCAAGCGATTGCTCCATTTTGGCAGTGAAGGAGAGATTCACAATATCTGGAAAGTGCTCCGTGAGGAGATCGGTGACCGTGAAGGCGATCTCTTCGGGAATGAGCTGCTTGCCCTCCTTCTTGATGTAGCCACGCTGCTGGACAGTCGAGATCGTCGGGGCGTACGTGCTTGGACGCCCAACGCCTTCTTCCTCGAGCTTTTTCACCAGACTTGCTTCCGTGTAGCGCGGAGGCGGCTTGGTGAAGTGCTGTTCCGGCAGGAGATCCCCGCACTTCAGATCCTCGCCGGATTGAAGCGGTGGAAGAATCTTCTCGCCCTCATCCTCCTCTTCTCCGTTTTTCTGATTTTCCGGCTCGTCACGTCCCTCGGAATACACGCGCAGGAATCCGTCGAAGGTAACGGTCTGGCCGGTCGCCCGGAACGTGTACGCATCGGCGCGGATATCTGCACCCACGCGCTTGAGCTGCGCATCGGCCATCTGCGTCGCCATCGTGCGGTTCCAGACGAGGGTATAGAGCTTGAGCTGCTGATGATCGAGTACATCTTCGAGGGACTCTGGCGTGTGCATGGCGATCTCTGTCGGACGAATGGCTTCGTGTGCTTCCTGCGCCCCCTTACTCTTGGTCTTGTACGTGCGCGGATTCGAGAGAATGTACTCGCGTCCATATTTCTTCTCGATTGCCTCCTTGGCGTCAGAAAGAGCTTTCGTGCTCAAGTTTACGGAGTCGGTACGCATGTAGGTGATGAGACCGGTCAGCCCTTCGCCCTTGCCGAGACTTACGCCCTCGTAGAGCTGCTGCGCAACGACCATCGTTTGCTTCACAGAGAAGCCGAGTTTGCGACCCGCCTCCTGTTGAAGCGTGGACGTGGTGAACGGCGGCGGCGGAGTGCGCTTGAGCTCCTTCTCCTCCACCTTCGAAACGACGAAGGGCTTGCCTTTCACATCGGCAAGCGCCTGCTTGGCATCCGATTCGTTCGCCGGGACCCACTTCTCCCCGTCCTTTTCCTTCAGATCCGCAGAGAATTCCTCTCCTTCACTCTTCTTGAGTTTGGCTGTAATGGTCCAATACTCGCGTGGAACGAACGCTTTGATCTCGCGTTCGCGGTCCACAATGATTCGCACAGCGACAGACTGCACACGCCCCGCGGAGAGCCCACGATAGACCTTGCTCCAGAGGAACGGCGAGAGCGTGTAGCCGACGAGACGATCGAGAACGCGCCGCGCCTGCTGCGCATCTACGAGTTTGAGATCGATATCACGCGGATGCGCGGCCGCCTCCTTGATGGCGCTCTCGGTGATCTCATGGAAGACGATGCGCTTGATCGTCTGCTTTTCTTTGCGCTTGAGCACTTCCACGAGGTGCCAACCGATGGCTTCTCCTTCGCGATCCTCGTCTGTTGCGATCCAGAGATCGGAAGCGTCATCAAGCTCCTCCTGCAGCTTCTTCACCACTGCACGTTTCTCTTTGGGAACCACGTAGTGCGGAGCGAAATCGTCCTCCGGGTCCACGCCAAGCGTGGAGCTCGGTAGGTCACGTACATGCCCCATGCTTGCCGAGACGGTAAAATCTTTCCCGAGAAATCTCTTGATGGTCTTGGCCTTCGTGGGACTTTCAACGATAACAAGATGTGATGACATGGAGTCGAAAATGGGAAAACAGACTCGGACGAAAGAAAGGATCGGAAGTGGACGGACAGTGCGAGAGCCTAGTGATGGAGAGAGGAGATTGTCAAAGGATATGAAAATTACGGGTCGCGGACTGCATGACTCCTCTATGGTCTTTCGTGTACACATTCTTGCGAAAGGAGGCCGAATATGTCCTTCTTTCCTGCAATCCTCACAATTCCTGACTACCTTTCGTGATCGTGTTTTTTGGCTTACTGAAGGCAATTTGGCTAGCAGAAGAGAAAAACTTGTCATCCGGACGTCACAAGTGGCTTGCAGAAGCGGTTTGAGTGCGTAGACTTAAATTGACGTATTTCTTTCCCCCCTAAAAAATGTCCAAGCAAGACATCATCAATGCCATTGCAGATGCAGCGGGCATCACGAAGCGTGCAGCTGCTTCTGCGCTCGATGCACTCGTTACACTCATCACAAAGGAACTGAAGAAGGGCAACAACGTCACGATCACAGGCTTCGGAACGTACCGCGTTTCCAGGCGAGCCGCACGCACGGGTGTGAATCCGCGCAATCCGACTCAGCGGATCTCCATCCCTGCGATGAAGGTTCCGTCCTTCAAGGCCGGCAAGACTCTCAAGGATGCCGTGCGATAACCTCGCCGATTATCCTGTTTTTCAAAGAAGCCTCCATAAGGAGGCTTCTTTTTGAGAATTGCCCCATAGAGAAAGATTCCAATCTGCCTCCACGGGAATAGAAAATGAAAAATGAAAAATGGAACATTTTCTATTCTGTCGTGGCTGCGCTATCCTCCTCATCCGATGGATCACTCTCTCATCGAAAAAACGCTCGGCGAACTGATGAAGTACCTCGATCTCTCCTTCGAGAAGATCCAAGTGGCAGAAGAGGGAGAATTCACACGCGTGGATATTACTGCTTCCGACGCGAGCCGCATCATCGGCTGGCACGGTGAAACTTTGAACTCACTGCAGCATCTGCTCAAAGCCATCGTACGTGCGAAGGAGAACCTTGAACGAAGTCCGTTCCTTGTCCTCGATATCGATGGATACCGACGCATGCAAGAAGAGAAGGTACGTCGCATCGCAGAGCAAAAGGCGGATTTCGTCCGTCGCACTGGCAGCCGCGTCGCTCTTGCCCCCATGAGCCCATACTTCCGGCGCATCGTGCACCTGCATGTCGCGAATAACCCCGGCCTCCAGGACCTCACGACCGAATCGACAGGGGAGGGGGACTATCGACAGGTGGTTTTGAGACTGAAATCGAAGAGTGCAGTAAAGGAGGCAGAAGAGTTGTCTCCGGTGATGGAGGCAGGAGAGAGCGGCCTGGAGAATCTGGACATTTAAGCATGAAAGGGCAGATTGGCAGGCTCTCCTGAGCCATTTGCGCCTTTTATCGATCCGAAACCTTCTTCCATTCCTCCACAAGCCTCTTCTCTTCTCTACTCAATTTCTTCGGGATCTCGACCGTCACTGTTACATAGTGGTCTCCCACGCGACTCGCACTGAGCACAGGCATGCCGCGACCTTTCAACCGAAAGACTTGTCCGGGCTGCGTCCCTGCGGGGATTTTTAACATCACATTCCCATGAACCGTCTCCACATCAATCTCATCGCCAAGGATCGCTGACGTGACGGCAAGAGTCACCAATGAGTAAATATCATCCCCTTCACGCCTGAAACGCGGATCCTCCGCTACGGATATATGCACAAATAGGTCACCGGCTTTCGTGCCGTGTCGCCCCGCATCTCCAAAGCCCACGATACGCAATGTCTGACCATCTGCAATGCCCGCTGGGATTTCCACCGTTACCGCGTCTTTCGTTCCTCTGCGACCTTCACCACGACAGGCTGAACACGGCTTCTCCGGCACTTTTCCGGATCCTCCGCAACGCGCACAGACCTGATTGTGCTGGATCACTCCAAAGAAAGACTGTGACGTGGACACTGTCTGACCCGTCCCTCCACACTCGGGGCATTTGACGACCTCCGACCCTTTTGCGGCGCCCTTGCCATCACACTCCGGACATGCCGCCGATCGCTCAAGGGAGATCTCCCGGCGTGAACCTTTGACAGCCTCTGCAAGATCGATTTTGATGTGAATCTCCCGATTTGCGCCGCGCTCGGACGCTTCACGACGCCCGCGCGAACTGCCGCCAAAGAAACTCCCGAAGAGATCCGAGAGATCAAACCCATCCTGGAATCCTTGGAAGCCGGAGAAATCGAAACCACCGAATCCTCCCGCCCCTCCCCCCTGTCCCGCTCCCGCTGCTCCGAATTGATCGTATCGACCACGCTTGGATGCATCGGAGAGCACTTCGTATGCCTCATTTATCTCCTTGAACTTCTGTTCTGCTTGTTTATCCCCTTGATGCTTATCCGGATGCAGCTCTTTGCTCAAACGACGATACGCCTTCTTGATGTCTTCGGAAGAAGCATCGCGAGCGATGCCGAGTACCTCGTAATAATCGCGTGGCATGTGGCGGAATGATAGCGAATTTGAACCTCGAAACGAAGGTAAAAACGTGGTATAATACTTCGATGTCTCCGATGCGACCCCCTCTACAGAAATCCCTCCAGTGGCTCACGGTGAGCTTGAGTGCTGTATGTCTCTTCGTTGTGGGGTACGGGTTCTTCGTTTATCAATTCCCAGCCGACTTGCAAGCGCGACTCATTCCCGCTTCTCAACGCGGCGAGACAAAATGGAAAACGATCACTGAGCAGATGATTTTGAGCGGTGCGACCGTACCGGCGGATACAAATGTCATCATCAAGATCCCACCGTCCATTGAAACGATCAACCGCGAGACGCTCCTCGGAAACCGAGGCGAGAACGTCCGCTACTGGGGCTACTGTTTCCCCGAAGACTTCCAGACATTCAAAACCATGCCCGGACGGGGGCTACCCGGACGCGTGTTTCTATCTGAAAAGGAACGTGCAGTCCGCAGAGCAGAAGAGCTTGAGCGCATTCGCAAGGGTTTCCGCCTCCCTACGAGCCTACAGGAGAATGTTCTCAATGAAACAACGGACAATCGTGGAAGAATCCGCCATCAAATCGAAATGTTCGCCGGCGGTATGAGTTGCTACCTCATGACGGCCTCGCCGCTCCCCATCGGCATCGATCCCGATGAGGACGATGCGAACAATATGGTCGAAAATATCCACGGTATCGATCCCAATAATCCCGACACGGACGGCGATGGTTTGAGTGACGGCATCGAACTCTTTGTATCCGAAACGAATCCGTCCCAGCGTGACACGGACAGTGACGGCCTTATCGATGGCATTGAGGATGCGAACCATGACGGCATTCTCGACTCGGGCGAGACAGATCCGCTCATTCAAGACTCCGATCACGATGGCCTGTGCGACGGCATGTGTCGTGTAGGGAAAACTGGCGCGGAAGTCCGCGGGGAGGATATGAACCTGAATGGCATCACCGATAACGGTGAAACAAGCCCTCTTAAGAGCGATTCCGACGGAGACGGCATTCTCGATGAACAGGAGTTCTACAACTGTCTCTTGCAAACGGGTACTTGTAAATATTCGTCTTTCCAGCTATAATACTCCGATGCTTCGTCTTCGAAAAACATGGGCCACGCTCGCCCTCTTCTCCATTGCCGGACTCATCGTCCCGCTGACGGCGAATGCCTACCTTCTGCCGGAGGACGTTCTCCTTTCAACTGAGAGCCTCGTCCCACCCCGTTCGCGAGAAACACGTGACCGCGTAACTGCGCAGGCGGCAGAAAGCGCAATTCGACGTGAGGTAATCCAAGCGGAGGAATTTGCCAAGCAACATCCCGCACCCGTGGAGGAGGAAGAGGACACGACAACTGATACATCCTCGCAGCTCAGTACGACAGATATGGAACTGCTCCGCACGATCCGCCTGCTCGGCAGAATCGAAGGGCGGCAGGATATCCTCATGCTCCCAAGTGCGCACACCGGTGCACCGCTTTCGCCGAATCCTTTGGCTCCGACGGGTGCAGGAGCAATCCTCACTATGATCGTCATGGCAGGCGCTGTGGGATGGACGCTCTATCGCGCACACAAAAGCGGCCGATACACACGCATCGCAGTGAAGTAAACACACCGCACAGAATGGATGATGGGAATGGAATCGTTTCCATTTTCAAATTTCCCGTTTCCATTTCTGCTACGGTACGCATGTGCCGGACAACCTTTCACTCACCGGAAAGCGCTGGATTCTGCCAGGCACATGCCATGCGGAGGACGATATGCATCCTGATCGGCTTGCGGAGCGTCTCGCCAATATGCGCGGCATCGATTTCGCCGATGATGGAGACGGACTCGGCGACCCGTTCGCCATCCACGGCATGGCAAAGACAGTCGAGCGCATCCGACATGCCATCGCCGGGCACGAGCGTGTCGGCATCTTCGGAGACTACGACTGCGACGGAATCACTGCGACGGCTCTCGTCTCCCGAGCGCTTGCCGCCAAAGGCCTCGCCCCCGTTGTGCGCCTGCCCCATCGCGTGCGGGACGGCTACGGTTTGCGCATAACCATCATCGATGAGTTCCTCGCACAGAATGTAACACTGCTCATCACCGTCGACAGCGGCATTACGGCACATGATGAGGTGGAGTATGCACAGAGCCACGGACTCGACGTCATCATCACCGATCATCATCACGTTCCTCAAGCCGTGCCGAATGCTTATGCCATCGTCCACCCGATGCTCGCTCCCGCAATTCCCCTCCCACACCCATCCGGAGCGGGCATCGCCTACCAACTGATTCGTGCCTTGAATAACAATGACACCGCTCCGATCGATGAGGCTCTTGCCATGATCGGCACAGTCGCCGATGTCATGGAGCTCAAAGGGGTGAACCGCGCCGTTGTACGCAGAGGCCTGCGCGCTCTCGCACAGCTTCACGACCATCCGCTCGCGCATTTGGTCCTTCAATCGGGTATCCGTCCCGAGAAGCTCACCAGTCAAGACATCGCCTTCCGCATCGCACCTCGTATCAATGCAGCCGGACGCATGCAGGACCCAAGTATCGCGTTCAAGGCGCTCCTCGAGGGGGGCGAAGCGCTCGCTCTCCTTGAGCGGCTCAATGACGAGCGACAGAACATCACTGACATGCTCTTCAAGGAATTACTTGCACGGTGGAAGGCTACAACCGTTTCCGCTCCCGCTGCACCGGTACTATACGCCGCAATCGACGCACGCTTCCCGGAAGGAATCACGGGGCTCCTCGCTGGCAAGCTCGCCGAGGTGACCGGCAGGCCGAGTATGGTCGGTACCGTGCGTGGCGAGCTCTGCACGGCCTCTCTGCGTTCCATTCCCGCCTACCACGTCACAGAAGGACTGGGACGCTGTCAGGACCTGCTTCTAAGCTTCGGCGGCCATGCAAAGGCAGCCGGGTGTAGCTTCCTCCAGAAAAACGGCGCCGCCCTCATCACACGCATGTCCCGGGACATCGCCGCCCGAGTGAATGAAGACGAACTGATCCCCACGCTCGCCATCGATGCCGAACTGCCTCCGACCGCCCCGTTCCTTCCGATTGCTTCCGCTCTCGAACGGCTGCAGCCGTTCGGAGAGGGGAATGCCGAACCGCTCTTCCTGCTCCGGGGTATCCGCATCGAATCCCCCCGACGCGTCGGCACGGACGGCGCACACCTGCAAGCACGGATCGCCGGCGCGAAGGCGATCGGTTTCCGGCTCGGACGATTCATGGATCAAACCACCCATCCCGTCGACGCAGTCTGCAAGATCGGCATCGACTCTTGGAATGGCCGACGCGAGGCGCAGGTGATCGTGGAGGATGTGAGAGTGGCGAGATCCTCGGCTGTGGCGATGGGATCATGAACTTTGGAATCCGCAGCTGGGGTTCGCGAACCCCAGCTGCGGGATAGAGACGAGCACATAGAATTACCGAATGCGCGTGAGATCCCCATTGAGAACAATCGGCCGCATGGCCACGATTTCCTGACGATAATAGGGAATATCCGGAATGGGATTGAGTAGGTAGATTTGCTGATCGAGGATGTGTGCAAATCCCATCTCAAGCAGCGTATTGCCGCCAATGTAATTCTTGATACCACGGCGGTCGAAGTTCATGACGAGAATGGCGTCCGCCCCCTGCATGAGCCGCCAGAACTCACGGATGGCGTCTCGTTCCATCTGATCTTCGATCTTGCGTTTCTCCTTTTCATCGTCGGACAATCCAACGAATGGGGGAGCAAGACTTGTCACAAACGCATCATGACCCATCGCCAAAAGCTTCTCCTTCGCGTCCATCATCTGCTCAGTGAAATGCATACTGCCGACAATGCCGATTTTCATGCGCCGACTATAACCGAAACGAGCAAAACCCGCATGCCCGTCGTGGATCCTTCCACGCTCAGACAGGTACCAAATTCCCCTCCATCCAGAATACCTGAATCACCGGTGTCTCCAAGGCTGAGGAGATCTTGAGAGCGAGTAAAACGGACGGATTCGTCTGCCCGCGCTCAATGGACATGATGGTCTGGCGGCTCACTCCTGTTCGCAGCGCGAGCTCCTCCTGCGTCATATTGTGTTCGAAACGAAGGCGGCGAATCGCGTTCTTGAGCACGGCTGCTGGCATAGGAAAATGAGGGAGTGGTAGTGGGCGCATTGTACTGATGATCACACGATGTTCAAGAAAAAAAATCTGAATCCGAAATTCCGCATTTGGATCGCACATTAGTGCCACCACATAAGAATGATGGTGGCACTGGGAATGAGGTAGAGAGCGAACCAAGCAAGGCTATGCGTCCGCACGAACTCTCGTAAACCAACGATGGCGCACATACTTGCAACAGCCGATGCGACAAACCCCGAGAGGACGATGGAGAACGTCGGCAATACCACACGACCAACCGCCATATCAAAGAGCGTAAGGACAAACGCACCCCCAATGATCGGAGCAGCCATAAGAAAAGAGAAATCGAGCGCTTCGGAACGCTTGAGACCCGATGCGCGTCCTGCGGATATCGTAAGTCCGGAGCGAGACAGTCCGGGGATGAGGGCGCAGCTTTGTGCCAATCCTATCCAGAGAGCCCTGCGATAGGAGAGCGGCTGTTCGATTCTCCGCTGCCCGAAGAGTTCGGCAACGGTAAGGATGCCTGCAGTTGCGAGGAAGGAGAACGCAATGAGGCGTGGATCACGCATATGCTCCGCAAGAAATTTCTGGAGAAGCAATCCTGCAATCACTGCGGGAACCGTGGCGATGACAAGGGATGCGAGGAGTCTACGTCCGTCCGCATCGGCAACGAAGATTGACTTGGTCAATCTCGCCCACTGTGGGAAGTAACATCCCAGGAGCGCGACGAGTGTGCCGGCATGAAGAACCACGTCGAATCCCTGTTGGCTCAAAGCGTTGGCCTGAAACCCAAACCATTTTTCAGCTAAAGCGAGGTGGCCCGAGCTCGAAACAGGCAGGAGTTCACTTAGGCCTTGGAGAATACCGAGAAAGAATGCGTGAGTGATCGTCATGGCAAGCATGCTAACAGAGATCGGAAGAATCGTATGGATGAGAGAGTATCTCTTCTGAATCCTTTGCCACAACTTCCGCATGAGCGCTACCGATCATCTTTGCGATGCAGGACATGATTTCGCTATGATGTCATGAAATGGGCCCCTCTCCGTTTCACGGCATCTTCTCTGCGTTCGATCAGGACGATGTCTCCACCGTTCACGATGAGACGTCCGCCATAGGTCTCCCCCCAATGCAGATGGAGACGCCTGTTCCTACTTCTCCGCACTCTTCAGCGCAAAAAGGGCACATCGCTGTGGACATCTTCGAGCAGGACAACTACTACATCATCCGCGCCCCCATCGCAGGAGTGAAGCTTAGTGATCTCGACATCGAAGTGGATGATAAAGTGCTGACCATCCGCGGCATACGCCGCATGACAGATGAAGTTCCCAAGGATCAGTACTACCTGCAGGAATGCTTCTGGGGGGAGTTCAGTCGCAGCATCCGTCTCCCCATTGTCATCGACCCGAAGAAGGTGAAAGCAACCTTCTCGAAAGACAGCGTCCTCAAAGTCCTCATCCCGAAAGAGGAGAAAGTGAAGATCGTACGGATCAACGAAGGATAAAACTCTTATCTCTCAACATTTCTTTCCTTTCTTCCCTTTTGTTTGTGTGCTTCGCATTACGGTTCGCTTCACGACCGTGGGCTTCTTCGCGAGAGCGCGTACCGGCGCGTGGCTTAATTTCTGTCCGGCCTCCTCGCACATCTGCTGAAGCGTCATGTAGACGTCCTCGCCACCCATGTGTTCCCAGCTCACCTGCTTCAAGAGCGCGGCAAATGTTTTCAGTTGCTCGCGCGCCTGCCGGAGTGCGGCGGCAGAGCTCATGTCCTCATCGAGGACCTTCCACAACTCAATCTGCATGAGATAGAGCTCCTGCACCTTCTGAAGTTCGTCGGCTCTGGTCATAATGTTTGTTGGGAAAATTTCTCCCCATTCTAGGCGTTTTTGTCTTTTAAGTCAAATTCCTGCCCAACTCCTTCCAAGAAACACGCACTATCTCTACACTGTTTCTATCGCAATCCGTTGCGATATACCCATGCGAATCACCCAAGCCATCCTCCCCGTCGCGGGGCTCGGCACACGCTTCCTCCCTTGGACGAAAGTGGTGCCCAAGGAGCTGCTGCCGATCGGCAACGAGCCGCTCATCGCGCACCTCGTGAATGAGTGCCTCGCCATCGGCATCACCGACATCTGCTTCGTCATCAACAGAGGGAAGGAATCCATCCCGCAGTACTTTTACAGTAATCCCCAACTCGAAGCGGAGCTCAAGAAACGCGGCAAGCTCCACCACTTAGAAGAACTCAAACGCTACGATGAAGTGGGCTTCCACACCGTGTACCAGGAGGAACAGCTCGGCGACGGACACGCCATCCTGCAAGCAGCCGACTGGGTGAAGAGTGAACCGGTGGCCATCCTCTTCGGGGACGATCTCTTCCATGGTGCTGACCCGGGGCTCGCACAACTGCTCAAAGCTGCTCAACTCGCCGGCAGTGGCGGGGCAATTCTGGCCCTTGAGAATATTTCACGCGAAGCGACAGAGCGCTACGGCATCGTAGATGTGGAGTCTTCTCATCCAAAGGATATCCGCTTAAAGAAACTTAAAGGCATGGTTGAGAAGCCATTCCCATCCACAGCGCCGTCCACCCTCGGTATCGTAGGCCGCTACTTGATCCCGCGCTCCACGTTTTCCGTGCTCCCAACCATCGCTGCAAGCCACGGTGGAGAAATCCGCCTCATCGATGCTCTGGCTGCTCAGCTCGGCACGATCCCCATCCACGGATACGAGTGCGAAGGCAAGCGCCTCGATACCGGCACGCCGCAGGGGTATGCGGAAGCGGTGCGAGTGCTATCGCATACAAATGGATAATGAAAAAGAAAATACGTTATGGTGAGCTCGTCGAACCATGACATTCTCTAATAGCTCAGGGGCACGTCGTCCTTCGGCGGACTCAGGATGATGTATCGTCACTTCTCATTTTCGATTCTCTATTTTCTATCCGCTAGTCGGCACAGTTGAACTCGTACGGTGGCACACGATAGTTGGGCTTCGCGTAGGAGTAGTTTTCACACGATGCCATCGTCGCCTGCCTGGGCACATAAGCGTTCTCGGGTGAGAGGCGGATATTGTTGCAACGCTTACGCGCCTGAACGGCTGTGAGCGGCGAATCGTAGTACGCCTCACGGAAGTACGGGTGAAGCGCATAAGTGACGGAACGATCCGGATGCGTATCGATATACCAGTCGCTGTAGTGCACGAAATAGTAGCCACTCCTTGTGAGGCGTGACTCGCGCGACTCATACGGATGAGTGCCATAGAACTGGCTATCGGTATCCCAGACATACGCGGCAGCGACCGGAACGCCCGAAGAGAGCGCAAGGACAGTGGCAGTGATGGCGGAGAGGAAACGGGTCATGAAGTCGCCTATTATTTCATAATGTATGACTTAGTCAAGTGTCTTTCGAACCATTTTCTCCCCTTACGACGAAGGCTATAAGAAAGACAGAGTGTGCAAACGTGTCTTCTTCGGGACATTGTCTTGTCACTCTGGGCATCCTTCACGAGGCGCGTAGTGACAAGCAAAGAATGCATCGAAGAGCGAACACGGCGGCACTCAGGATGACACTTATATTCTCTCTTGGGTAAGAGTTGCTATCATCTCTCCATGCCTACCGTCCTCATCACCGGAACTTCCAGCGGCATCGGACTGGCTGCCTGCGAACTCTTCGCGGGCAAGGGCTGGCGCGTGCTTGCCGGTAGCCGCAACCCCGATGCGAGCCTCTACAAGGGCAAATCAATCGAGCCGGTTCGGCTCGATGTGAACGACCCCGAAAACGTCGAATCTTTTTTTAGAGAGTATGAGAAGCACAAAATGCCGCTCGACTGCGTGGTGAACAATGCCGGATGGGGCGTATCCCTCCCCTTCGAAGATACGAAGCGCCAGGAGGTTGCCGAGATGTTTCAGACCAACGTTTTCGGGCTCATGGAAGTGACACGGCACGCCTGCCGGATCATGCGACACCAGAAACGTGGCATCATCATCTCCGTCGCTTCGATCGCCGGCTTGGTGGGCTCCGCGCTCTACCCGATCTACGTCTCCACGAAGTTCGCAGTGGAAGGCTTCTCTGAATCGCTCGCCCATGAGATGCGCGAGATGGGTGTGACCGTGAAGATCGTCGAACCAGGGCGCGTGCAGACGAAGTTCTTCGACCGCGCGTACGCCCCCATCGAGATGAATCGCGTGAGCGAGCCGTACAAGCACCTCGCTGAGCGCAAGCTCGCGCAGCACGTACAGAGCGTGGAGCATTACGCCACCGCTGAGCAGATCGCAAAGGTCATCTTCGAAGCGGCGACGGATGGAACGAAGAAACTGCGCTACCCCGTTGGCGCCGATGCCCTGGAGGAAATCAAAGAGAAGAGGACCCTTACGGATCAGGAGTTCTTCGAGAAGATGCATGAGAAGTTTGTGGGCTGAGCCGGGAAGGACCACCTACGGTGCCCTCCCACGACCCCACCCTTCCCTTGATTGCTGCGCTCCAGCGCGAGACCCGCTCTCCATGCAATTGTCCCAAGCATTTAGCAGGACTAACGTCCTGCAAAAATGCAGGCAGAAAACCTTCATCTCTCCTGTCATTTCTTCCGTTTCAAAAGCTCAATCTCATCCCTCATGTCGGCAGCCCTTCGTCAGGCTCAGAACTGCCCCGTCTACCTCATTTCTTACGTTTGAGCAGTTCAATCTCATCCCGAAGATCGGCAGCTTTTTCGAACTCCAAATTCTGCGCGGCGAGCTCCATCTGCGCCTCGAGCTCTTCCAAGAGACGTTTGCGTTCATCCAAGGGAATCTTCTGTGGATCGTAGCGCGGATGTTTGAGCTCGAGCTTGCGATGCTCCTCTGATATATCGTGCACAGCTTTCTCGATGGATTTCGGTGTGATGCCGTGCTTCGTATTGTAAGCTTCCTGGATGGCACGGCGACGGAAGGTCTCTTCGATGGCCTGCTTCATCGCATCCGTCTCGCGATCCGCATAGAGGGTCACGTGGCCACGAACATTTCTGGCTGCACGGCCGATGGTCTGGATGAGCGCGTCGCGCGAGCGCAGGAACCCCTGTTTGTCCGCATCGAGGATGCCAATGAAGCTCACTTCGGGAAGGTCGAGACCCTCACGAAGAAGATTGATCCCGACGAGAATGTCGATCTCCCCGGTCCGAAGCTGCCGGAGGATCTCGATGCGCTCGAGGGTCTCCACATCGCTATGAAGATAGCGCACAGCGTAGTCTGCATCCTGCAGAAATTGCGTGAGATCTTCGGCCATCTTCTTCGTGAGAGTTGTGAGGAGCACGCGCTCTTTGCGTTTGAGGGTCGTCGTGATCTCTTTCGTGATGTCGTCGATTTGGTGTTTAGTCGGTTTCACGATGACGAGAGGATCGATGAGTCCTGTCGGACGGATGATTTGCTCCACAAACCTGCCCTTCGGCGTGTGGGAGTATTCGTACTTGCCCGGTGTGGCCGAAACGTAGACGGCCTGCTTCACGCGTGATTCGAATTCATCGAACTTGAGAGGACGATTATCGTGGGAGCTTGGGAGGCGGAAACCGTAATCGATGAGTGTTTGCTTGCGACTGAAGTTCCCCTCATGCATCCCCGCCACTTGCGGGATAGACATGTGCGACTCATCGACGAAGAGAAGGAAATCATTCGGGAAGTAGTCTAAGAGTGTGGAGGGCGGGGAACCGGGCGTCGCCCCCTCGAGATAGCGCGTATAGTTCTCGATCCCCGTGCAGTAGCCCGTCTCCTTGAGCATTTCGATGTCATAGTCCGTGCGTTGTCGGATGCGCTCGGCCTTGGCGAATTCTTTCTTATCGAGGAATTTCTTCTCCTGCACTTTGAGCTCCTCACGGATACCTTCCACCGCACGATCGATTTTCTCCTGCGTGGTCACCGTGTGGACAGCCGGAAAGATCCTCACTGTCTGAAGATCCTGAATGAGCTCGCCCGTGAAGCTGTCGACTTCCTGGATAGTCTCGATTTCATCGAACGGCATCTCGATGCGAACAACGGTGTCACCAGCAGGGGGAAAGATCTCGATAGTGTCACCTAGCACGTGGATCATCCCTTGCTTGAAATCCATACCGCTCCGGCGGTACTGGATGTCGGTTAAGCGACGCAGCAGCTTGTCGCGCTGTATCTGATCCCCGCGCGTGAGCGTGATCGCAAGCGCCTCGTAATCCTGCACATTACCGAGACCGTAGATACAGGACACAGAAGCGACGATGAGCACATCCCGACGTGTGAGGAGATGATACGTCGCAGCATGGCGAAACTTCTCAATCTCTTCATTGATAGAAGCATCCTTCTCGATATAGGTGTCTGTCGAGGGAAGGTACGCCTCCGGTTGATAGTAGTCGTAATAGGAAACGAAGTAGGAAACGGCGTTGTCGGGGAAGAAGGACTTGAACTCGCTGCAGAGCTGCGCGGCCAACGTTTTATTGTGCGCGAGGACAAGCGTGGGGCGATTGAGCTCGGCGACGATGTTGGCCATGGTGAAAGTCTTGCCCGTGCCGGTCGCCCCGAGCAGCGTCTGATGCCGCTCGCCCTTCTTGAGGCCTTCTAAGAGTTTCGCAATCGCCGCCGGCTGGTCGCCGGTGGGAGAGAAGGGGGCCACGAGCTTGAAGGGCGTAGAGGCAGGCATGTCGAAGCAGTATACGCGTACGAAGTCCCCACTCCAATGGAGAGCGGCAAAAAGAGAGGTACAGACTTATTGACAACCATAAAAATGCATTTATGGTCTCTGGGAATGGAAACCTTTCTACACGCTCCCGAGACATCGCGGCTTCGTCTCCGCACTCCCGACCCCTCTCCGGACGGGCGGGTGATGCAGCGCGTCATCGTCGACTCCGGGCAGACGCGCACGCGGCTGCATGAGGCGTGTGAAGAAAAGAAGGATAAGCGGAATTCCAACGGGCAGGGCACGCCTGATTTCGATCTCGAGCCCGGGCCGGGCCGCGGCAGGCCGCGCAGGAAGTTCGAGCATCTCATCTTGCGGATCAACCAACTGAAGAACCGGGCAGCGCAGGCACGCTTCGCCTGCCTCTCCTATGACCCCCCGGACGCCATCGGGGCAATCGAGGAGTTACGCGCCGAAATGCTCTCGCCGGAAGAAACCCGTGACAGAATCTCGCAAATCCTGAGATACGTCCTCTCGGACAAGCAGAAGGTGAAGTGGAAGCAGGCTCTCGCACGCGGAGGAATCGACGAAGGCATGGCCTACCTCGGGCGCGTTCTCGTCGCCTCGCGCAGGATTCGCTCTGACGTCCGCGCGCGCTTCAGCGAAGACATCCACCGGGCTGGAAATGCCGACGCATCGGCGCACGTGGACAAATACACGGTGCGGAAGTATCAATTCCAACGAAAGATGCTCGATCTCTGCCGGCGGCTCATGCCACACATCGATACGGAGAAGGGGCTGGAAATGTACCGAACCTTCCGCGTCGATGATTCGGAGTTTGAAGAGGACATCTACTACACCATGCTCCCCGTGCTGCGCGCGGGTCCGGATGACCGCAAAGAGCAGCTCGCCGCCCTCATCGTGCGACTGGAGGAACTTGTCCAGAAGAGCCCGTGCCGCTTCCCCGAAAATCCGCAGCAGAAGTTTCACATGCTTGTGCGAGTTATTGAGGGGGAAATCGATCGAAAGAAGAAGCGCCTCATCAGCCTGCGCGGTAAGCGTGCAAAGCTGCGTGAGAAGCGCAAGCTCATCAGAAAACTGCGTGCGGGCGACGGCTCTACACGCAAAATCGCACAACATGAAACGCGGCGCTATCATAGGGAGGAAGAGGTTAGTAGGGAGACCCGAAGCTGCAATCGCCGAGAGGTGCGCCGAAGGCAGGAAAAGTTGCGGTATCTTGGAAAGTGGCGCGAAGAGGAGGGGGCATCTTCGGGTGATCTTCCACTTGAGAAACCACCCGCAGGGAAACGAGATTCGCTACCATCGGGAACCATCGAAATCCCGACCGGACACGAGTACCTCCTGCACGAAGACGAATCGTATGTCATCACCGAAGAATCCCCCTTCACCGTGAGCGCGGTGACTGCCCCACCGCAGCACTTCGAAGACAATACGCACATTGCCATCCGGGAAGACCCGCCGATCACGGAGCATTTCCTCGAAGTTGGCGGACGGCGCTTCTCCCTCCCCAAGATTCTCCGAGGGAAGGTCTTCACCCGGACGGCGGTCTGCAGGCAGACAGACGGCGAAATCATCGATCTTGCGCTCGATCGATCGAGGTGCGATTTCGGGCGCCTGGAGCCTCTCCTCAAACGCTTGGCCGCAAGCGCGAATGAAAAAGACGCTGCCCGCATCGTGGAAGAGGAATTGGATGCGCTCGCACAGAGGTGCTACGGAGAACCTTCGCTGTGATATGTCATCCCCATCGCGGTCGTCTTTTGCTACTCTGGCGTCATGATTGACCTCGACGATCTCCGTGCCAGACCCGAAGCCTACGAGGCTGCCGCCAAGAATAAGCGCCTCAAAGTATCCGTTTCGAGATTCCTGAAACTGTACACTCTGCGCAAGAAACTAATCGAACATGTGGAAGAGATGCGCGGGAATAATAATTCCGTGAGCAAACGTGTCCCGGACATGAAGGGGAAAGAGAAGGAAGATGCTCTCTCCGAAATGAAGGAGCTCGGAAAGACTCTGAAGGAGCGCGAAGAGGAGCTCGCCCGCACGGAGGATCAGTGGAAGGCGATGCAGCTCGAGCTCCCCTCCATCCCGCACGAGCGCGTACCCATAGGCAAAGACGAAACGGGGAACAAGGAAGTGAAGCGTTGGGGAGACATCCCGAAATTCGCCTTCGAGCCGAAGGATCACGTCGCACTCGGAGAAGCACTCGATATCATCGACATCCCGCGCGGCGTGAAGATCGCCGGAGCGAGGAGCTACTTCCTCAAGGGGGACGGCGCGCGGCTCGAGATGGCGATCATGCAGTTCGCTCTTGAGAGCCTGCGCAAGAAAGGCTGGACCCTCTTCTCGCCGCCGCTGATGGCCGGCTGGGAATGCCTCATGGGTACGGGGTTCTTCCCGGGGGCGGAGGAGCAGACGTACGCCGTGGGCGCGCAACCGAAGCGCGGAGAGAGAATCGAAGCGGATGATCTCTACCTCATCGGCACATCGGAAGTCTCGGTCTGCAGCTACCACAAAGACGAAGTCCTGCCGGAGTCGGCTCTCCCCACGCGCTACTGCGGATTCAGCTCCTGCTTCCGCCGCGAATCCGGCACGTACGGCAAGGATACGAAGGGGCTCTACCGCGTGCACCAGTTCCAGAAAGTCGAGCAGGTGGTGCTCTGCAGAGCGGCTGAAGACGAGGCCATGAAGATATTCGAGGAGATCCGGACCAATGCCGAGGAAGTTCTACAGATGTTGGAACTCCCCTACCGCGTGCTCGACATCTGCACGGGCGACATGGGCAAGGGCAAGGTCTTCATGCAGGACATCGAGACCTACATGCCCAGCCGGAAGGCCTACGGCGAGACGCACTCGTGTAGCTATCTCGGTGACTTTCAAGCGCGGCGGCTCAATATCCGCTACGAAGATTCCTCGGGGAAGAAGCGGTTCGTCCACACGCTGAATAACACCTGCATCGCGAGCCCGCGCATCTTGATCCCGCTCCTCGAGATCTACCAGAATGAAGACGGGTCGGTGACGATCCCGAAGGTGTTGCGCCCTTACATGAGCGGACAAGAGGCTATTGAACCAAGATAGTCATCCTGAGCCCGTCGAAGGATGCGGATCCCGAAGGCGCTGCAGAAGTACATGGATGGAAAGAAGGTGATCGAGGGGAAATGATGATGAAAGGCGTGTCACCCTGAGCCTGTCGAAGGGTCGACACGCCGTAAATTTTGCCTCCATTTTCATTGAAGGGATTGCCATATCCTCCTAGATTGACACTCTCAAATTTTATGCGTCTCGTCGACGTCCTCCTTCGGGATACCCGCTGGTCGCGGGAAGATCAGGAAACGCCGTACAACCCCGGCGCAGAGTTCGACAAGGCGATGCTGGAAACATGCGAGCCGGCTGACCGGCCCGCACATCAGCTGCAGCTCATGCTCGTCTCCGAGCTCGGCCGCTTCACCCGCGACGAAATCTTCGCACTCATCCCTATCGGCATGGGGCGCTGGGCAGAGGATGACCTCATGCCGGATCCCGAACACCGCATCAGACACCATGAACTGCGAGAGCTCTTCGATGCCACCTTCGAACGCTACCGTAGCCGCCTCCGCCAGACACTCGGCTCATCAGAAGAGGGATGGATCAACCGCCATTCGGCAGCGGAAGTGACCGTCCAGCCGGGCCAACGCCGTCACCCGCGCCCAAGCGAGCAGGAGATCGGCGTGGGACTCTACTACCTTCAAGAGAAATCCCCCTCTCCGTGGCACTGGCACGAGGCGGATGCCGGCTTCTACCCCACGTGTGTCGCCCCGCACTTCAAGGACGATCACGAAGATGATCCGTTCCAGTGGGCGGCCAAGCGCATGAAGATCGTGCACGGCTACGGCGTGGAGTGCTGCGGGCGTGACTACGCGCCGGATTTCATGGAATACCCCTACCAGCAGATGGCATCACAGGTCTGCAATTCCCTTCCCGACAGCCTGCGTGAGTCCCGTACGTACCGCCTCGACGCATCCAAGCGTACGTGCATGGAGGCGGCTCTCGCGCTCTGCCCCCTCCCCGAAGCGGCGATGATCGCACTCGAGCTTCCCGCCGCCTGCACGGAAGAAACACTGAAGAACCCTCCCGCCCCCGAATTCTTCGGGAAGCTGAAAGTCATGCTGGGAAACGGTCTCATCGTCGACCGCTTCGTTGCGTGCGTGCGAGGACAGGCGACGTTCCTCGGAGCACCCGAAGCCCTCGCGTACGCGATGCGCCTCACGATGGCGATCTATGCGGGAGACAGCACTGGCCTCGTCAGCCGCGGAGACCCCCCCGTCGACGGGACGCAGCGTCCGTGGTGGTTCAAGGAAGACATCGATCTGATTGAGCCATTCGATCCTGATCGCCCTTCCTCCGCAGGCGGCAGCGCTTCGCAGGTAGAGCGACTGCAGATCCCCTGTGATGATCAAGGGAGGGCACTCCAGCTTGGCATCGCCGAGCAGTCCTCCTTCGCATACCGCAACACGCTGGAAGCATATCGCCGAGCCGGCCACCGTCTCGCTACCCTCGAGGGAGTGGGGCAGGAGTGCGCGATCCACTGCACGGCTGAAGTGGTGAAGGGATTCGGGATCGGAAACGTCCCGCGTGCCGAGCGCATTCTCACGCTCGCCCTCACGCTCGCCGAAGAAGCGCCGCCGCCTCTACGCGCAGAGATTCTCTCGAAGCGGTTCCTCCCCTTCATCGAAGGGCAGCAGCCGAGCAGCACGATCATCAGCGCGCTTGAGGGGGACAACGTCTCCGTGCACCTGCCCGGGCTCTCGGCGCTCATGTATATGGTGCTCGGAGAGGAGCGCATGCGCGCGGAGGGCATCTCCGCTGTCACCATCAAGCCCGCACAGATTCAAGATGCGATGCGGACGTTCGCTTCGGCCCCGCTCCTCACGCGTGCACGATTAGCTCTCCCGCTCGACGGAACAATGCACCGTGGTCTCGATAACCCCATTCGCTTACTGCCAAATGCGGCCAACGGACGCCAGCAGCTCGCGCTCCCTGCGCCCGATGGCTCTGCCCCCGTCCCCGATGCGGTCAATAAGCCCGTCTGGACCATCATGGATTTCTACGCACAATTGCGCCGCGAGTGCAGCTACGATGACCGGTACGTCGCAGAGCTCTATTTCGCCTTCTGCGCGCCGAAGATGAGAGACCCCCTCAAGCCGCCGGAGGGATTCCTCGCGCTCCTGAAAGCTTACAAGGGAATCCCCGATGAGCGCGTCCAGCACGAAATGTTCGCCCACCCGTATGATCGGCGTTCCGTCGCACAGCGAAACGCCCGTTTCCGCGTGGACCGCATGATGGCGCTCTCGCACCTGCTCGACGCCTTCGCGATGGGTATCGTCACGGAGGAGGAGATGCTTGGAACGCTCCAGTGGCTCACCACGAGAGCGGATAAGGAAACGGAAGTGGAGTGTGCATGGGAAGCCTACGAGAACTTCGGCGCGAAATATGCTGAAGGCGAGCACCCCTCCTACTTTGAGAGTGATGATCAGGAGTTGGAATGGGAGACCCGAAGGAGAATCGAGGAGGAAGCCGGTTCTGACCACAGCGCGCGGCTCATCACCTTCAAGGAGCGTACCGCGAAGGTACTCCTGCTGCAGACTCTTGTCTCTGCAGGCGCCTTTCGGGCCCATGAGCTTCGGCAGTCCATGCGCGACTGCCTGCTCTTCTGGCAACGGCCGGATGTCTCGTGGTACCCGCCCATCGCGGAGATCGGCCTCGAGCTCAACGAAGACATCGCCACCCTCGGAGAATGCCTCAAGGCAGGAATCGTGGACCGCGTGGCACTCCTTGCTGCCATCCAGGAACGCTCCACCACGGGCGACCGCCTATCGGATCTGATCGCCGTCTTTCCGGCGATGCATGAGGACTTGCGGGCATCGCATGCACGCGTCGAAACCGTGCTCGGGGAGATCGTCTCCTCCGGAGCGCTGCTCACCTCTGATGATCGGTCGATAGAACAGAAATTCACTGCGCTCCATGCAGAACTTTCTGGCCGTTGGAAGAATCGCCGGTTTGCCTCAGTGGATGTCATCGACCGGCTCCTAGCGAACGTAAAGCTCGAAAAGATCGTCCACGTCGCAGCTATGCGGCGCTACGGAAGTGACATCACTCCCGGCATCGATGCAAGACGCATCCCCGCGAATATGCGCGATATTTCTACTGCCAATCTCCATGCCCTGAGACTCCTCCCGATCCTCTCTCACCAGCTCACGTCACGCCAGCAATTGCTCGAAACCGCCAACCTCCGGCGTGCGCTTCCCGCACCGCAGTCCGATGAGCAAGCCCCTCCATCCGCTGGCGGCGCTCTCATCCCCATCGAGCACATCTGGACATCAGTGGAGGAGCACTACGTCTCCCTTCTACGGCAGCTTCCCATGGCTCGAAGACAAGTCCGCGCATGGCGCCAGCAGGCGCGTGGGCTGCTGCCCGTCGGCGGCAAGCTCCACGTCGAGAAAGCATTCGACTCCGCCCACATCGGGCTCCTCCACAGCATGCTGGGCTACTCGTCAGGCTACTTCCACCTCATCCACGCCGGCGACTCGCTGCTGCTACCCCCTTGCCCATCCGTCGAGGAGCTCCAGTGCGCCATTGCCATCCTCGTGCAGGAGGGCGTCATCAGCGACGACCGGCCCGAGTTGCAGATGGGTCTGCCCGGACGCATCACCCCCGACCGCTGCGGGTACCTCGGTGCCACGTGCTTGCTCGCCACCCAGTGGACCACGCGTTTCACGGCGGAGTCGTTCTGCACCACGCATGATCACGCGACGGGCGCACGCATGATCGCTTACGATGCCGGCGCCCCGAACGCCGCGTACCCCTTCATGGCCCGTACCGGAGATGACGAAGAGAATCTTGAAGGACGCACAGACGTGCTCGGCCGGCGCCACCCGGGCGATGCGGAGATCATCCAGCTCATCGGCACCATTCTCATCGATGAACAGGTCGGCGGACCCTTCGGACCCATCGGCAAGGAATTCATGGAGCGGCTGCGCGCCATCCTCAAACGTTACGGTATCGGGAAAACTTTGGAAGCCCCCTGGGTCTTTACGAGCGAGGAGGATAAATACTCCAAGGATAACGCCCCGAACATCCAACATTTCGAAGAGGCGGTGAAACCCTGCCAGGACGCGTACTTCGCGTGTGCCGAGAAGTACCACCGACTTGCAGAGGCGATGGGGCCAGAGCAGGCCCCGCAAGATGGCATCATCTTCGATGTCCGCAGGCTGCTTGACTGGATCAGAGAACAGGTGAACGATAATCGTCCTACGGTCATCGATGCCGATCCCAAGTGGCACGATCACCTCGAGGTTCTGCTCACCGTGTAATCTTCCCCCTCTCTCATGTGTGATTCCCATCGCAAATTCGGAGGAAAAGAAGAAGGCGGCGTCGCCGTTGCCGAGCCGCCGCGGGGAAAGCGGCCCAAGAAGGAATGGCAGAGTGACGAGGGGGGTGACAACTCTGCGGAAGTCGAAGCGCCTCCCGAGCGCCGGCCACTCCCTGCTCCAGCAAAAGTAGAAGCTCAAGTGCATGGTCGCGCCCGAGAGACTCTCGGCGATACAGTGGAACTCGACCCGGCGCAACGCAAGCTCGGAGGAGCTGGCGAGAGTGGCGCTCGCGCGGAGAAGTCCAAACCCGCCCCCGAAACGTCCCGTCCCGTTCCCGCACTGCCTGATGAGACAGAGAGACAAACGGCTGCGATGCGTGCAAAGTTGGCAGTTGCTGTCACCTCCAAGCTCACTCCATCTCCGAGGCCTACGTCGGATGCGAAGCGACCGGACCAGCCCACCCCTCCCGTCACCAGACCAACCGAAGCGAAGAAACCTTCCGCTCCTGTCAGACCTCTCGAAGTAAAGAAACCTGTCCAGCCAATTCGTCCGCAGCAATCCTCTGCTCCACGCACGACTCCCGTTGCTCCATCACAGCTCACACCGAAAGAGAGAATGGAAAAACGTCTGACAACTATCTGCCAAGAGGAAAAGAGGCAAGGGCGAGGGAATGCGTACTACAGCTGGCGCGCACAGGCCGCAAATATGATCGCGATGGTTCTGGGTACCACTCAACTGCCTTCAGGAGTGGAGGCCCGCCGCAAAATGGAGAACATGGTCTTCAACCAGCTGCGCAATGAGTTCACGCAACTCGGCATCGACGAGGAGAAGTGGCCGATGTTCCTGAAGAGGGGAAGTTGAAAGGAAATCAAGGAGTCCAAAGAAGCCAAAGAAACCAAGGAGGCTGACGTGCTAGGATGAGCCTATGGCCCATGAACGACCGTATGAGAAACTCGTTGTGTGGAAAGAAGCCCATTTGTTGTGTCTGCAAATCTATGAGCTGACGAAGAAGCTGCCAGCTGATGAGCGATTTCGTTTGGTAAGTCAGCTCTGCAGAGCTGCATACAGTGTCCCCATGAATATTGCCGAAGGCAATATGAAGCACTCGAAACGAGAGAAGTATCATTTCATGGAAACCGCCATTGGTTCCCTCGAAGAATTACACTACCAATGCAGATTGGTGCATGATCTTCACTACATTTCCTTCGAAGACTTTTCCAGCATCGATCAACATATTCACCGTGTGAGTTTCCTACTCACTCGCCTGTCTTCCTCTCTGTTATAATCCTTGGAATCGTTGGACTCCTTGGTTTCTTTGGACTCCTTCTCACTATGAATATCCTCTTCACCCGCTTCCCCTTAGAGAGCCGCTTCGGCGGCGCGGAAGTGCAGACCATCGCGCTCATGCGGGGCCTGCGGTCCCGCGGGCACTCCGTTGCGTTCCTCGGCAGCTGCCCCACGCTCCTTCGGGAATGCCGGAAGCTGGCAATCCCGTGCGCAGAACTCGAAATTGGTCCGCCACCGGTCACACCATGGACAGCGGTGAGTATGCTCTGGCGGCAGTTTTCCATGCAGAGGAAACTAAAGCGCGCACTTAAGGAAATCGGCCCGCTCGATGCCGTCTGCATGTTGAGCTTGAGCGAGAAGCTACTGCTCACGCCGATCGCCAGAGAGGAGAAGGTCCGCTTTTTCTGGATCGAACATGACCGCGTGGGGATATGGCTCACAATGAATCCGTGGCTTTCGAAGTTGCGACGCTTGAGCCGCATGGTAACGACCATTGTCGTCTCGGAGTTGAGCAGGAGGATTTATCTTCGACTCGGATGGGATGACAAGCGGCTGATCGCGATTCCCAATGGAGTCACTCGGCCTGCTTCCTGCCCAAAGAAGACGACGAACGGCACTTTCCGTATTGGTTGCATCGCGCGCTTAAGTAAAGATAAGGGAATCGACCTGCTCATCGAAGCTATGAGAGACATCCCCTCGGTTTCTCTCACGATTGTCGGCACGGGCAGGGAAGAGCAACACCTTCGTTCGCTCATTGAATTGCCCAACAAACCCACTATTTCTCTTCTCCCTCATCTTCCGGATCTCTCAATCTTCTTCTCATCGATCGATCTCCTCGTCCTCCCTTCCCGCGTACATGATCCGTTTGGGATCGCTGCGGCAGAAGCAATGATGGCAGGGGTCCCCGTAATCGTGACGGATGCTTGCGGCATCGCTTCATATTTGAAAGATAAATCTGATGCCTGCATCGCGCGCGCTGGATCCCCATCCGCGCTGCGCACCGCGATCGAAGAATTAAGGAATGACCCGGAAAAGCGCGGAGCCCTAGCTGAAGCGGGAAAACGCACTGCAGAAGAACTCTTCTCCGTCGATCGCATGGTCGACCACTACACGCGCCTTCTGTCATCTCGTGAATGAGAGAAGCATCTGTATACTGCCCCCCAATGCGTTATTTTGCGTGGCCCATCATCGTTCTCTCTTTAAACACTCTTGTAGCGCTCCCGCTTCATGTACAAGCAGCGGCACTGCCCGCCCGTATCATTACGCGGGCCCAGTGGGGTGCCGACGAATCGTTGCTCATTAAGACCGATAGAAAAGAAGTATTTGAAGATGACCTTAGTGTTGGTGACAATGGCAACACCTCGACGAGGATTCAGGAGTGCATCACTGCAAGAAAAAAATACTCCGGCGAATTTTCGATTGCGCGCACAATCAACGAGAGCCCCGACGGCAAGCCCTACCGCTGGCCCATGAGCTATTCCTCTAAAGTCCGACTCATCGTCGTCCATCATACCGCTCTCGAGGTGCAAGGCGATGAACGCTCCCCCCTCGAGCGCGTGCGTGCGCTCTACACATACCATGCAAGCAAAATGGGGTGGGGGGATATCGGTTATAACTTCATCATTGATGAAGATGGGAAGATTTACGAGGGGCGTGCGGGGGGAGATTTCGTCGTCGGTGGACATGCCTACTGCGGCAATATCTCTACGATGGGCATCGCACTCATGGGAAATTTCGACTTGGAGAAGCCTCCACAGGCACAGCTCCTCAGTTTAAAATGGCTCATTGATTACCTCGCAAAGAAGTACCGTATCAATCTCAAGGAGAAAGTATCGTTTCATGGAGAATCGCTGCCTCCGGTTGTAGGCCACGGAGGCATCGGCCATACACTCTGTCCCGGCTATTACCTGGACTCGATGCTTACACAAATCCGTATGCAGATCATTGCAGGAAAAATGGGCGCGCCGATCCTCTACCCCCCGAACCGGACTTACACCGATCGTACAGAGGAACGCAAACAAACCCGTGTCGAGAAAGCCACAACAGTGATACAACCGATGCTTATCCCATCCGGTCAGACAGAGATCGTCATACGACCGGGGGGTCAAGCTTCCTTCACGATTCTGTTTCGTGCCGGTAGCGCGAAGGTTCCACGACGGGCACGCATCGCACAGGTGGATCGGTCGCATGACCGCATCGCCCTGTGGCAAACCATCGATGGCAAAGATGTTGTCATTCAACGTGAGCTCTTCTCGCCGCAAGACCTGAAACCCGACGAGACGACTACCTTGCATTTGCGCGTTCAGGTCCCAAGCCAGACACGTAGCTACGAGATTCAGATCGACGGCCTCGTTTATACGCTGCGCGTGGAGGGGCGTCGTATTCGCGTTCCTGCCGGTACTCCATCTGCCTCATCGGGGGCACTTCTCCCCGGAGCGGGCGTCTTTCGTCTGGCAGAGTATGACGTCCCTTCGCTTCCTCCGGATCAGAGCGCTAAACCCGTCATCCGTATTCGCCTTTCGTATACGGAATCTTTTGCCTCCATCTACTCCAACGAAGGACTGACATTAAATGGAAAACTCATCGGCGATCACAGTTTTTCGCTCTATCGAGACGGGAGTACTTGTGCGGCAGAGATCGGGGGGCTCCGTTCTGCTGCAAACATCTTGCGCATCGATCCGAACGGCGGTGTGATGACGATCACGAATTGGACTCGATCGGCCAATCGCTTCCGTGGCATCATCGAGTGCCGGATCATCGATGATTCACTCGTCCTCATCAATGAAATAGGCCTTGAGGACTACCTCAAAGGTCTCATTGAAGAACCAGACTCCGAGCCCTATGAGAAGCAGCGGGCTTTCGCTGTCGCCGCCCGTAGCTACGCCGCGTATTACATCAATCCTCTCCATCGGAAATTTGTGGGCAAGCCTTACGACGGCGACGATTCCCCAGCCCGTTTCCAAGCTTACGCGGGCGTATTCGCAGAAGAGAGGAATCCCCGATGGGTACAAGCTGTAGACTCCACAAAAAATAAGGTGCTCTTCGTCGGTCGCGAAGTGATCAAGGCTCCGTACTTCTCCTCCGATGACGGCCGAACGCGCTCGCCATCGGAGATCGGCTGGAATCACTTCCCTTTCGAGGACGTCTTCGTGAGCAAGCCTGATCCGTGGTGCGAAGGAATGTCCATGAACGGACATGGAGTAGGGATGTCCGGCTGCGGTTCCAAGGCACAGGCGAAGAAGGGGAAGAAAGCAGAGGAGATCCTCAAGTACTACTACACGGGAGTGACGATCGGAGAATTCGGAAAGTGAGCCCCCTCAGGTTTTTACGAAAGCAGCCGGGATCTACACAGATTCGGCTGCTTCAATGTCACTTTCATCTTTTCAGCGCACCACCGTCAACTTCGGTGAAGCGGCTATCTCTTTCTGCGTAATCTCACTCACAGCCTTGAGGAGATCTTTGATGCGGGGTGTCTCCTCCCATTTCACAGGAAGATCTTCGCGCCCCATATGCCCGTAAGCTGCCAAAGCCCTGTACTGGGGCTTGAGGAGCTCGAGATCGGCGATAATCGCTGCGGGACGAAGATCGAAAACCGTGTTCAATGCCTGTTCAAGAACACGATCACTCACCGAACCCGTTCCGAACGTGTCCACGTGCACAGAAACAGGGCGTGCGACACCAATAGCATAGGCGATCTGCACTTCGCACTTGCGGGCCAGTCCCGCCTTCACAACATGCTTAGCGATCCAACGCGCGGCATAGGCTGCAGAGCGATCCACCTTGCTCGGATCTTTCCCAGAGAAGGCTCCACCGCCGTGCCGACTATAGCCGCCATAGGTGTCCACAATGATCTTGCGTCCGGTGAGGCCGCAATCGCCCGGAGGGCCACCGATGACAAAGCGTCCAGTCGGGTTGATATGATACTGCGTACGGGCGTCGAGGTACTTCCCGCAGACAGGCTTGATGACGTGCTCGATGATGTCTTGCTCGATCTGGTCGTGTTCGACGCTCTCCGCATGCTGCGTAGAAATAACTACACATGCGACGCGCTCCGGCACGCCGCTGTCACTGTACTGCACGGTTACCTGACTCTTGCCGTCCGGTCGCAGATAGGTAAGGCCGTTGGCCTTGCGCACTTGCATGAGGCGCTTGGTCAGCTGGTGCGCAAGTGAAATGGGGAGCGGCATGAGTTCCGGCGTTTCGTTGCATGCAAAGCCGAACATAAGCCCCTGATCACCAGCCCCCTGTTCCTTCTTCTCGTTCTTCTCCTCGTCAACCCCCAACTGGATGTCCGCGCTCTGCTCGCCGACGCTCACGACCACGGAGCACGCCTTGTGATCGAATCCATACGTTGCATCGTCGTAGCCGATCTCCTGGATGGTCCGACGCGCCACCTCCGCAATGGGAATGTAGCCTTTTGTGCGCATCTCGCCGGCAACGACCACGAGTCCGGTCGTGGCGAGACATTCACAAGCGACATGGGCATGCGGGTCCTGCTTGAGGGCCTCGTCGAGGATCGCATCGGAGATCTGATCGCAGAGCTTGTCAGGGTGACCCTCGGTCACCGATTCGGAAGTGAAGAAGTACGACATGGGAAGGAGGGAAAGATGTAGGAAAACCCGCTTTCCCTTAGAGGGAGAAGCGCGGAATCGACTGCGTGACGCTATCTTTCCCCTGAGGGGCTGGAGGTCCCACCGTTTCCCTCTCGGGATGGTTGGGGGGCGCTTCTAGCAGGCCAGTTCCCTTGGCGCCTCTCTGGATAGGCGGTGATGTTGGACAGAGCGTACCGGATTTTCGTCATTATGCAACTGCCAACTCCCCTTTTTCTTCCTCTGCCGCTTCTACATATTCCGGACTTTCATCCGCTGGCAGCGGGCGCGCGGGGCATTTTTCCGTGCATTGATCTCCCGGGGGATTCTTCGTACAGACTGCCTGGTACCGGTTTCGCGCATCCAACTGAAGATGAGTGCAAGCAATGTCCCGACCGTTCTCTTGGCAATACGTCGTACGGAGAATTCTCAGGCGCCGCTCCTCTTCCGAGATCGGCTCCAGAGGACTAAGCAATTCAAGAAGAGTGCCACGCTCAGATCTGCTAATTTCGTAGAGTTCGAAAGCGCCGTGGACCCCCCGACGAAGATGTTCATACTCCTCTCGTTTACGATCCCTGACTGCCTTCTCGATTGCACTGCGAAGAGTGGAGACCGCGCCACCCCCTTCAACATGAGCCGCAGAACAGTTGGCAGAGAATCGCTCCATAGCAAGCATGCTTGACATTACCTTTGAGACATGTCGAGTTCAATATTCCTCGTTTTTACTTACCGTAAGCTCAAAAAGCGTATCTGCCACGACATCGTGGGGCCTGTTTGCTTTACGAGATGTTATGATCGGCTACCCTACGTGTTCTCATCGCTTCAAACACGTTGAAAATGACATATCACCCTCAGAAGGAATCGTGTAATGAAACCGTAGCCGGGGTTCATGAACCCCGGCTACGGTTATTTTCAATCAACTTTCACAGCTTGTTGTAAAACCATGCGAACAGCCACCCGAAGAGGAAGCCTTCGGCAATGGCCCAACCGGCACCGAGGAAAGCTCCCGGGAATGTGGCATCGTACCCGAGGTAGAAGGACCCGAGGATCGCGACGATCGCGCTGCCCCAGTCAAAGTAGCTGGCCATGATGCCGAGGAAGAGTGCGCCGATGGCGCAAGTGAGGCCGCATGCCAAACCGAAGCGCACGGGGTTGAGTTTCTCGAACTTAGCCGCCATGAAAAGGAGGGGAAAGAGTGGCTGCAGTATACGTTAAGGAGAGAAAAAAGGGAAATGCGCCTGTTTACTCACTCCCAACTTAACTCCCGTACATGATCAACTATCTGCCCCGCCGCAATGCAGAGAAGATCGATCCGATAGCCACCGTCGAAATCGTGTTGCGCTACCCACCGGCGTGCGGCTCTCTGGATACGAGACTTCTTCTTGCATGTCATACCGAGCTCGGGGCGGTATTCTTCACTTGCACGCGACCGCGTCTTCACTTCAAAAAAGACGAGAACCTGATCAGTAGGATCCCACGCGACGAGATCGATCTCGTCGTGGCCGATACGGATATTGCGCCCGAGGATGCGATAATGAAGAGACAAAATGTACTGTGCCGCGCGATTTTCGCCGAACTTCCCGGTTTCGAGGTGCTGCGCCAAAGGAGGGGATGATTTCCCTATGCGGAACTTTTCAATGATCACCTGAAAAATAGCGAACATATGGGCTATCGTACCGTGAAGGTGTACGTTCGTCCAGCTACTTTTCTTGGAAGGAAGGGTGTACCTAAGTACACTCTCTGCTGTCTACTTTCTTTTACTTCCATGCTTACTAAATTGTCATCCTTTGCAACCATAGGACTCCGCAGTGAACTCATTACCGTCGAAGTCGGCGCGACTGCCGGTGAAGGTTCCATGATCATCGTTGGTTTGGGCGACACCGCCGTGCAGGAGAGCAAGCAACGCGTGCGCATCGCACTCAAATCCAGCGGGTACCGCTTCCCCACGGGACGCACTATTACGGTGAACCTTGCACCCGCGGACTTGAAGAAAGTCGGCCCGCGTTACGATCTCCCCATTGCATTGGGGCTCCTGCTTGTGAGTGACGCACTGACCATCGAGGAGAAACGCCTGAAGGACATGGCGTTCGTTGGCGAGCTCGCTCTCGACGGAAGCCTCCGACATGTCTCCGGTGTGCTCTCTGCTGCCATTGCCTGCCGCAGGCTCAAAATCCCCACCCTGGTCGTTCCTGCGGTGAATGCGCCCGAAGCTGCACTCATTCCTGGTGTCCAGGTCATCGGCATATCTTCCCTCAAGGAATTGACCGAGATTCTTTTGGGAGAACGTATGCCGGAGAAGGTAGAGCCTCCTGCAAGCTCTCCCACTCCTCTCCTCGAACACGATCTTATCGACTTCGCAGACATCCGTGGGCAGGCCCATGCCAAACGCGCGCTCGAGATCGCCGCTGCCGGAGGCCACAACGTGCTGCTCTCCGGTGCACCGGGGGCGGGCAAGACACTCCTCGCCCGTGCATTCCGGGGTATTCTTCCACCGCTCACGCACGAAGAGGCGATCGAAGTGACACAGATCTACTCGGTGGCGAATTTGCTTCCCGCTGACTCGCCGCTGCTTCACGTGCGACCGTTTAGGGTCGTACATCATACGGCGAGCGGCGTTTCCATCGTCGGCGGCGGACAGGTACCCGGCCCGGGTGAGATCAGCCTCGCACACAAGGGCGTGCTCTTCTTAGACGAGCTCGCGGAGTTCCCGCCGCAGGTGCTCGAAGTGTTGCGTCAGCCGCTCGAGGATCGCCACATCACCATCACGCGCGCGCAGGGTGCCGTTACGTTCCCCGCGGACTTCACGATGATCGCTGCCATGAATCCACCGGAATTTTCAAGCTCCTCCGCCCGCAAGATCGGACGACGGATCTCCGCACCATTACTCGACCGCATTGATCTCACCATTGCCGTCGAAGCGGTGCCCATCGAGGACTTGCAACGATCAGTCAGCCACCGCCCTCCCGAGAGCGCAGCAATCCTCCAACGTGTCATGGCAGCTCGCCAGCGCCAGCTCAAACGATTTTCCGGGATGACGATCCAGACAAACACGCAGATGACCGTGAAGCACATCGATGCCCTCTGCCCGCTGAACGACGACTCTCTGCGACTCCTCAGACAGGCGGTGGAGCGTCTCGGCCTCTCCGCACGTGGCTACCATCGCATCATCAAGGTCGCGCGCACAATCGCGGACTTGGAAGGGGAGGAGCCGATCGGCCTGCCACACGTCGCCGAGGCGCTGCAATACCGGCAGAACATCATGCATGAGGAATAGGGATTCCTATTCCCTTCTTCTGCTTCGTCTTCTATCGTACTTGGCGATGCACTTCGCCGATCTCCTCACAGCTCGCTCCCGATCCCTCTCCCCGATCTGCGTCGGACTCGACCCTGCACTGAGCAAACTCCCGGAAACCGTCTCCAAAGACGCTGCAGGGATCCTCGCCTTCGGAAAAGGCATCATCAATGCCGTAAGTGATATCGCCGCCGCAGTGAAGCCGCAACTCGCGTACTATGAAGCGCTTGGTTGGGAAGGAATGAAAGCTTTCTGGGAGACCTGCGCCTATGCGAAGGGCCATGGCCTCGTTGTGATCGCCGATGGGAAAAGAAATGACATCGGCTCCACGTGCGAAGCTTACGCGGATGCATATTTGAATGCACACAGCCCCATCGATGCCCTCACCGTCTGCCCCTATCTCGGTTCCGATACCGTACAACCATTCATCGAGCGCTGTGAGAAGAACAACAAGGGGATCTTCGTTCTTGTGAAGACGAGCAACCCAAGTTCGGGCGAGCTGCAGGACCTGCCGGTCGGGGACGAAGTGGTCCATGAACACATGGCACAACTGACGGAGAGTTGGGGAGCCGGTCATCTTGGGAAGACATCCGGCTATTCCTGTGTGGGAGCGGTAGTCGGCGCGACGTATCCGGAGGAGCTTAAGTATCTGCGTACGCTCATGCCACACTCCATCATCCTCATCCCCGGCTATGGAACTCAAGGAGGCACCGCCGCGGACGTGGCACACGGATTCGCAGGGGGGCAGGGCGCCATCGTGGTCTCCGCACGGGCAATCATTTTCGCCTCAAATAAGCACGACTGGCAGGAGGCCGCGCGAGCGGCTGCGGAGAAGATGAAGGAGGAACTATCCAAGGCCCTGAAGGCCTGAACGTCTGCCGGCCCCGTTGTGGTACGCTCCCTCCCTGTGCATCCTCCCATCTTTTCTGAGGTACACCGGCCCGAACGACTCCCGGGGACCATCTGGGGAATTTCGACATTCTTCAATCCCGCCGGGTACACAACAAAGCTCGAGAACTATCATCTGTTCCGAGAAAGAGCGGCTCGACAAGGACTGAAGCTCCTGACTGTGGAAGCAGCCTACGAGGATCAGCCCTTCTGTCTGAAGGAAAAGGATGCGGACATCCTCGTACAAGTGCGCACGCACGCGGCGGTATGGCAGAAGGAACGTCTCATCAACCTCGGCGTATCGCATCTTCCATCCGATTGCGACAAGGTTATCTGGATCGACGCCGACGCTCTCGTGGAAGATGATGATTGGATCACAGATACCGCGTCTCTGTTGGAAGAGTATGTCATCGTACAGCCGTACTCCGCTGTCGTGCGACTGGAGCGCGGGGAACGTAGTCCCATTGCCTCCGCAGATCTTCCTCCCGGCTGGCTAAACCATCAGCGGCAACCGTCTTTCGTCTTCACTTCGCGGTTCGGCTGGGATTTCCACGAGTGGAATTGGGGGGCCCCGGGATTCATCTGGGCCGCCCGGCGATGGTTCTTGGAGCGTCACGGCCTCTACGACCGCTTCATTTTGGGCGAGAATGATTCGATCTTCGCGTACGCCCTTGTTGGAAGCGAATTCGAGCCGAAGTACCGCTCTTCATTGCCACAAAGCTATCAGAAATGGGCAAGGGCTCTTCAAGAAGATGTCCGCGGAAGTATCGGTTTGCGAGAAGGGGTTGGCTTCCACCTTTGGCACGGTTCCATCTCGCAACGTTACTACGCCGAGCGCAGTATGGTTCTCGACTCCTTCGATCCGGATTTCGATCTTACGGTAAGCGCTCAGGGCTGTCTGGAGTGGACCCCGCGCAACCCTGGACTGGCTAAGCGCGTCTGCGAATACTTTTTGATGCGCAATGAGGATGGAACTACGCCTGTGTCGTTAGCGGAAGAGAAGATCCTCACTTTAGAGAAAGAGATTTGTGAACGGCATCGGGAGATTCATAGACTCAATCGTCTGCTTGGCAAGATGCTGCCCGATGACACATCAGCACAACGGGGGACTTCCTCCCGCCTGCTCATTGCCGATATCCGGATTCCCGAACAACTTCCGGGGTCCACCTGGGGGGTTACCGCCTATTTCAACCCGGCACAGTATGCGACGAAACTCGAAAATTTCCGTCGATTTCGCGAAGGTATGTCCCGACAGGGGCTCAGACTCCTTGTAGTGGAACTTGCCTTCGGTTCTGCCCCCTTCACCTTAACGAAAGATGATACAGATATCCTGATGCAACTGCGATCGGATTCCGTCCTCTGGCAAAAGGAACGGCTCATCACCGAGGGTATCTGCCACCTTCCGCCGGAGTGCGACAAAGTCATCTGGATCGACGGAGATATCCTCTTCGAGAACGAATTCTGGGTTTCCGAAACGGCCGCGCTGCTTTCGGAGTACATCGTCGTTCAGCCATTCGAAGCGGCTTGCCGGCTGCAACGCGGGGAATTCTCCCCCATCTCCACCGATCACTTTCCTCTGGGAGATCGAGAGCACCAACGACATCTCTCCTTCGCTTACACATCACGCTACGGTTGGGAGCCGGAGGAGTGGAACTGGGGCAAGCCGGGGCTCGTATGGGCGGCGCGGCGCGCACTGATCGCCCGCCACGGACTGTATGATCGCTTCGTCGTCGGAGGGGGGGATTCTCATATCGCGAACGCATTTATTGGACGGGAATCGATGCCGAAGAACCTCCCGCTGCTTCGCAGTCATTTCCGACGATGGACACAAGGTATCTCCACCGACGCACAAGGCAGTCTCGGCATGGGCAATGGCACCGTCTTCCACCTCTGGCACGGACACGTGCCGCAACGCTACTACCAGGAACGTAATTCCATCCTCCGATCATTCGATCCCGCCAAGGATGTTTCCATTGACGAACACGGAGTCCTTCAGTGGTCGGGGGGGAATCCTCTTCTCGAGAAAGAGGTGCACGATTACTTCTGGTTGCGCAATGAGGATGACTGTACTCCCCGTTCCGTGGCAGAGGAGAAGATGCTGAGTCTCGACCGCGAAGTACAGAGATGTAATCGGGAGATTCTTGGGCTTCGCCGCTGTCTGACCCTCACCCCAAGCTGCACCTGAGCACTCCCGCCTGCACGATATCATCCGTCAATTCCTCTTTGCCCCCCTCTCCATGAAGACGGTGGAAGATTGTAGAGGTGATATTGCGATGGATGATGTGCCGCGGCTTCTCCGGACCGAGTTCTATGTTGAAGATTTCCTCGATTGCGCCGATGCCATCTTTCACCTCTTCGAAGGCGGGGTAGCGGCGGGCAAGTAGATCGACATTTTCACGATTGAGATACTTCCCCGCATGCTTCAAATCCTCCCGCAGCGCAGGATAGTATTTCTCAATCAGATCGAGCATCCCCCGTTCACGCGCGACCTTGAGCCCCCTGCCTGTTGCGATGAGCTCCGGCGGGATGCCCAGCGAGTAGAGGGCTGCAGTGAAACCGATTGCACGGGGAAGACGCACTTTGCCCACGCCACGACTGTAACCGAAGAGCCCGATGTGCAGAAGCCGTTCCCTGCGGGCCGGAACGTGCGCGGCAACGGCATTGATCACCTCCGCAAGCGACTCAATCGTCGGCTTCCAGAATCCCTCGAAGGCATCGGCGAGCTCCCGCAGTTTCCTGCGATCCCCTCCCGACATCTCCACGGTCTTGCGTTTCGGTGTCTCTCGATGGATGACGGCAAGCGCCTCCTTCACTTCATCCAAAGGATAGTCATAACGAAATGCGGACTGAATGGAATATGTGCGGGTCCCGGCATACTGTGCAAGAAATGTCTCGGTGTACGACGGATTGACGCTGCCGCGGAAGGGGAGCGATCCCGTACCGAGGATGGGGCAGACATCCACACTGAATTTTTCAGCGAGTTGCGAGACGGTCGAAAGAGCTGCTTTCACGGCCAGCACCGCCGGTACGAGGCCGGAATTCATGGCCGGATCGGAGCGGGCGAGGAAGATACGGCGTCCGCGACCATGCTCCGGCGGCGGCAGACTCGACCAGTACGGCTCGAGAATACGCTCGATGGAGAAGAGAGAATCGATGTCTTCCACGAGCGGCGTCATGGAGATGAGATCGAGAATGGAATGTTCGGATGCAGTCGACTGATGAAAAATAGAGCGATGGTATTCCGCGACATCGGCAAATGCTTTGCGCGCCTGGATCGGCTGCTCGGCGGAAGTAGTGAGTGGAAGAAACATCTCCGTAACCGGCGGGCGAGGCAGGCCGATATCTTTTGCAAGATCCGCAAGTGACAGAATATTCATGAAAGCGCGCGCCATGCGATGAAGTTTGCCGCCCGCCCATGCAGGGATGCGATACGTGAGATGAAAACTCTCCCCCAATGGATGTGCGGTGAAGAACTCCTGCGCGCGGGAGAAGAGCTTCTCGCCGACAGATTCATCCACATACTTCCCTTCCCAATCCCACATATACTCGTCGATCGGCAGATCTTTGAAGAGAAGCAACAATTCGTCGATCTCGTCGGCTGTCGGAACGAACGCATCCTGCCGCCACCACGGAGCAGAAGCATTATCCGGGTGCTGGGTAGCCATGGTAACAGGGGGCCAAGGCATGGCGGTAGAGTACAGGACTTCGGACTTCTGCTATACCTTCCTCATACCATCATTCTTCTCCCGTCTGCCGCCGGCTCCGATCGATCCCATCTTCGCAATCGCTCAGAAAGCGCGCGCTGCGGGCCCGGGAGCAATTGATGCGACCATTGGAATGATCGTGGGTGAGGAGGGGGGTTCGTTCGTACTCGACTGCGTGCGCAAGGCTGCGTTTTCTTGTGCTTCGATCGCGAGAGATTTCAGCTACCCGCTGCTGCTGGGATTACCATCCTTCCGCGCGGCTGTGACGACACTGATCTTCGAGAAAGCCAGCGAACATATCGCCTCCGTCGCAGCGACCGGCGGCACCGGTGCCATTGCCATCAATCTCAAGCTTCTTCAATTGTTGAATGTCCGGAATGTCGTGCTGCCGATGCCATCCTGGCCGAATCACCGACGCCTGCTCTCTGGCTTCGGGGTCGCCGTCACGGAAACAATATATCTTGAAGAAACTATCCCATCGATTGCACCGCTGCTGAATGCCCTTAAAAGGGCAACTGAGCCGACGGCGCTCCTTCTGCAGGCATGCGGGCATAACCCCACGGGGCTCGATCTTCCCGAGCAACAGTGGCACGACCTTGCAGCATCGCTCAAGGATGGAGAACACGTCGTCCTGCTCGATTGCGCATACCAAGGATTGGCACACGGCACTCGGGAAGACACACTTCCCGCACGCATTCTCGCAGAGGCAGGCGTCCCGCTTCTCGTTTCGTGGTCCGCATCGAAGAATCATACGATCTACAATCTCCGCACGGGACTCGCCTGTGCCGCAGTCGAGGATGCTGCAACCAAAGAGAAGATCGAACGCCACTACATGATCCTCATACGCGAGATGCACTCGGCCGCACCGATCCCGGGGCAGGAGATTGTTGCAGCCGTACAGGAGTACGCAAAAGAGGAATGGATGCGGGAACTCGCCAACGTACGCGCGTTGCTCGCACACAAGCGCTCTCTCCTTCTTGAGGCTTTCCCGCGATGGGCCGCGTCACTCGACGGCTCCGGACTCTACGCATGCCTTCCTCTGAAAAAGGAGGATGTTCTCGCGCTGAGAAGGCAAAATATATTCCTCACGGACAATGGCCGGATGAATATCGCAGGGGTACCCATGAAAGATATTCCCACGGTCATTGAGAAGGTCTTAAGGATCACAAAAAATAATAATTGAATAGTGCAACGTGTTATCGGAACGTACGCACGATCAAGTTTTTCAGTGAAAATTTGAGAGATGCCCTGCAGGACAAACCATCATCGGTGTACATTTCTTAAACAGTATCGGTGCGGGCCTGCGCGAATGATTGACCTGACGGTGGCCTCTCCCTAGAACTGTGCGTTTAACGTAACCGCCCGCGCACATGTCTATTGCTGTTGAACATTTCACAGGACTACAAAGTGCCCCCGCCCTTCAGTCTCCCGATGAGACACAAGATCGGCCAGATCTCGATCTGCTTGCTCGTTTCATTGTTGCTCGGGCAGCGGAAGACCCCTGCTTCCTCGCGACGGTCCCCGTGCATATCCGGCGACATCGTGAATGGTTCAGGAGGGTTGTAGAGGCTGTTCTCGAACTGCGTCCCCGCGACTCTCTCGTCCTTCACAACGCACCGGAATTCGCCGGCGACAACGACCTTCGCAGGTTAGCCGATATGTCGTCGAGACTTACAGAGCAAGAGGCACGGCGTGTCCGTTCCATGGCAGGCAGTTTGCTCCGCTTTGATCCCGATGATGAACAAAATGCGCCTCTTATGGGCGATCCCATCACCGATGAATCTCCCGCAAGCATTTCCAGCTATCCACTCTTGAATGGCAGGCAAACCTTCGGCAAATGCGATCTCTGTGGCGAGGACAGTACGATCGAACATGTCATTACCATGACAACCGGCCCTCTCAACGAGAGGAGAGAAACCATTCGAGTACGAGCCTGCCAATGTAGCAATCAACGGCTTGAAACGGAAGACCCCGTGCAAGTGCTCTATGCCGACGGGCATTTCGTTCAATGATATTTTGGTGCTTCTCCTTCTTCTCTTTCCGCCCATGGTCACTGCCGAATCGGGCCATCCGCCCGCACAGGAAACCGAAAACAAAGGCACGAACGGGAAATCATCTCTTCCTGCTGCCCCGTCGATCGGCTCCCATAGAGAATTGCGTGAGTGGATCTCCCGTCTGGCAAGCGGCCGGTTCCTCATCCGCCGCGTACAGCTCATGGCAAAAGCTCCCAACGGCTCCTGCCCTGCCATCGATCTGGAGGAAAGACTGCTCGATGTTAGTAGAGCTGAGGAGAGGAAGGGGAATCCAGTGGGAGTAGAGCTCCTCTCGACGTTCCAAAGTTACTGGGAGATCATGCATAGCAATGGAGATGGAGGGTCTTGAGGTATTGAATAATTACGGAAAGGACAGACATGCACTGAACGTCACATAGGAAAAAGCAACACCGAAGGTGTCTGCGGCGTTCTGGTACATGGTGGTCCCAGCAGGAATCGAACCTGCATCTACCCCTTAGGAGAGGGTCGTTCTATCCATTGAACTATAGGACCAGCGAAAGCCATTGTATGACTTCACAGCAAAAATACGAGCGTCAAACACCCCTCTGCCGATTGCTTCACCTTCTCGGCTTTAGAACGACTACTTCACGCCCTTCTGCCGGAAGTCCGCTCTTGCTCTTGAGTTTGTATTCATCCACAGATTCCTTGCCAATGACGCCGCAAACACCAAGCAGCTCCTTGAAGTCTCCACCCTCCTTCGTCGGAAGCGGGATCAGAACGCGCGGGTCCACTTCGTCGATGATCTTCTGGGCGATCTTCACATCCTCTGCAGGGAGCACGAGAACATCCACTTCTCCAAGCAACTCCAAATCATAATCCGACCAATCATGCAGAGGCGGAGCGATGAAGGCAGTGCGCACATCATCGATCTCTACGACGAATGATACTTTGGCCCCCTCGTTGTGCCCGATCCCGCGAACGGACACACCATCCAAGTCATACTCTCCAGGCCAGGAAATTGTCCCTGCGACAGGTTGCTCTTCGGGCGCAGAACGCAACGCCAGCATATCCTTCGAGACCGTCTTCCCGGGAAATACGAGGAGAGTCTTCTTGCCATTAGCGAGCTGTACAGTAGCTCCGCCGAGTGAGGTGTAAGTCAACATCAGAGGAATGATAGAGGGTTGAAGAGAGGCAGACAATGGGGGAACCCCTCACTCCGTTTCGATCTTCTCAACCTGTGCCCCGAGGGAGCGTAGCTTGTCATCGAAATGGTCGTAGCCACGTTCGATATAACGGACATCCGTCACCGTTGTCTCCCCCTCCGCACAAAGTGCTGCAAGAACCATAGCCGCTCCCGCACGGATATCGTTACTCGCCACAGTGCGCCCTCGCAGGCGCGTGGGGCCGATGATGAGAGCCTGGTGCGAGTTCAGGATCTCGATATGCGCTCCCATTTTCTCTAGCTCATAGAGGTATGCCATGCGCCCCTCAAAAAGGCACTCAAAGATGCGACTTACCCCTTTCGCCTGTGAGAGAGCCACCCCCATGGAGGGGAGAAGATCAGTAGGGAAACCTGGGAAGATGTTCGTCTGGACCCGGATGCCGTTGAGCGATGAAATCTCTCCGTCCACGAAGAGAATCTTCTCCGTCGGATCGTACCGGCAAATGCCACCCGTACGTCCGATCGCGCCGAGGAAGGAGATAAGGTGGGACTCCTCCACACCATGAAGACGTATTTTCCCACCCGTCACGATAGCGGCAATGATGAATGCGCCGGCCTCGAGGTAGTCAGTGGTAACCGTATGTGTAGCGCACGCGAGATTCTTCTTCCCACGAATGGTTACCGAATGCGTCCCGATCCCTTCCACCTCCGCACCCATAGCGGCCACGAGTCGTTCCACTTCCTGCACGTGTGGCTCGGCTGCCGCCAGCTCGATACGTGTTTCGCCGGGAAGGAGCGCTGCCGCGAGAATTGCGTTCTCTGTTGCCGTCACTGAGAACTCAGGAAGAATGATGCGTCCCGCCTTCAGATCCCCCTGTAGATGCAAGACCCCCTCGCTCACGCTCATATTTCTCGCTCCGAGCTGCTCAAGCGCCGCCAAGTGCGCATCCACCGGACGCTTGCCGAGCACACACCCGCCCGGATAAGCCATCTCCACGACACCAAACCGCGCGAGGAGCGGACCCAAGAGAACGATAGAACCCCGCAACTTGGAGACAAGTTCACAGGGGATGGGCTTGCTCATCACATTGTGTGTCCGGACACGTATGGTCCCCTCCTGATACGACGTTTCCGCTCCGAGGAACTCAAGAATCTTGAGCATCGCTTTCACGTCCCTGAGCCAGGGAACATTGTGAAGGACCATTTCGCCACTGCAAAGCACGCTCCCAGCAAGAAGCGGGAGGGTGGCGTTCTTTGAACCGCTCACGGTGACGTCTCCCTTAAGAGGGGCCCCGCCGGTGATGCGGTAACTGATATCCGCCATGAGGCTACGTATTCTAGTGAAAGGAGAGGAGGAAAAGAAAGCTATCGGGAAGAAGAAAATGGAGATTCCCAAGCTTTTTCGCCTACTTCTGCTTCTGCAGGTATCCCAGAAGTAGCAATACCGCCCCCGCCGTGATGCAACTGTCAGCCAGATTGAAGACAGGGCAAGACCCCACTTGAATGAAATCGGTGACGAAACCATCTCTCAAGCGATCGATGATGTTCGCGATGCCACCGCCGATGATGAGCCCGAACCCGATCTGCGCCTCTCTTGTTTTCGCCGCCACTGTCGCAAGCCAGGCGATGAGGATCAGCGCCACCGCAATGAGCAACGGCTGGATGATTCCGAGATGCCATCCGAAGGCCACCCCCCCGTTGACTGAGCGCTCGAAACCGATGAAAGCGCCGACAATGGCAATGCGTTGCGCCAGGAACGCATCGACGAAGACGGCGGCAAGAACACCGAGAAGGCCGCTGACGATGGCGCTTGTGAGCAACAGCCACATGGATCCTATGGTAGCAAATATCCCACGGTAATCCTTGAAAGATTTGCTTCTTTTCTCTATTCTTTCGTGCCTTTCCCATGCCTAACACGCCCGACGAAAGCGGCGGCAACGAGGCCGGTTGTGCGGCGCATCTGCCCATACTTGAGGAACTTCACCCCCTCTCGGCGGAGATCGAAAAACTCCCGGGAGAGATGCAAGCCGGCCTGCTACGCGCCCTTCAGAATTACAATGTTGATCGTACGAGACGCAGACATACCCTCGACCAGATCCGCGAAGTATTGGAGCAATTGCGTTTAGATATGAAGTACTTGATTTTTGACCTAGAGGCGACACGCCGCGAGCGCGATGACGCCCTTCGATCCGGACGCGGGATGGGGGAGGAGAACGACTGAATCTTCGTCCTTTGTCTTGCCGTGAAGCCTTGTCTGTTCTATACTGTAGACGAGCGAATAGATAACACTATCCAGATCGGATGGTGTTTTTCCTCTACCCCTCCCCCGTCATGCGTGCTTCCTTCATCGCCGCCATCAACCAAATCTGCTCGGAGAAAAACGTAAACCCCGCGCAGGTACTCGAAGCCGTCAAGCAGGCAATCGCCACAGCATACCGCAAGGATTTTGGTAATAAGGAGCAGGAGATCCGCGTGGACCTCGAGGAGGGCCGCGACATGCCAACGATCCTCCTCGTGAAAGAGATCGTGGATAAAGTGGAGAACGAGAACTTTGAGATCAGTCTGAAAGATGCCAAGAAGATCAAGCCTGACAGCGAGGTTGGCGACGAGATTACTATCGACGTGACTCCTGTGGAGTACGGGCGCATCGCTGCGCAGGCTGCAAAGCAGGTGATCCTCCAGAAGCTGCAAGAAGCAGAGAAGAAGAGTCTCTACGAGATGTTCAAGGGGCGTGAAGCGGAACTCCTCACGGCAACGGTCACCAAAGTCGAGCCGAATTGGGTGACGCTCGAGATCGAGGGGATGACGGTAAGTCTGCCGTGGCGTGAGCAGATTCCGGGCGAGCACTACTATACGGGTAAGCGTATCCGCGTGTACTTGGACAAAGTGGAGCTCACGGGCAAAGGCCCGCAGCTCAAGATCTCCCGCACACACTCGAATCTCGTTCGTAAGCTTCTGGAGCTCGAGATCCCGGAGGTGCGCAACGGCGACGTCACCATCAAGGCGATCGCCCGCGATGCCGGCTTCCGTAGCAAAGTGGCCGTTCTTTCTTCCGATGCGCGCATTGATCCAATTGGCGCTTGTGTGGGTCAGAAGGGCGTACGCATCCAAGCGGTCATGGAAGAGCTCAACGGTGAGCGTGTGGACATGATTGAGTGGTCTGACGACCCCATCAAGCTGATCTCCACCGCTCTGCAGCCCGCTGCCATCTCTGCAGTGATTATTGTGAATGCCGAGGAGCACCTGGATGATCAGGGTCGACGCATCAAGAAGCGCGCTGCAGTCTTCGTGGAAGAGGCGCAGCGGCCGATGGCCATCGGGAAGAAGGGGCAGAACATCCGGCTGGCGACGGAGCTTACCGGTTATGAGCTTGATATGTACAACTACGAAGAACTGCCTGCCTTCAAGGCAAAGCTCGCCGAGCTTCGCAGCGAAGGTTCCCCTCTGCCTGCGACAGAAGAGTCTCCTTCTGCGGAAGTCCCTACCGTCGAACCTGCAACCGGGACCGAGGCTCCGCCGCCGGAACCTCCCACCGAAGAGCCGAAGAAGAAGCGAACCAAGAAGGTAAAGGAAGAGGCCCTTCCGGAATCCGAGCCGAAAGCTGAGTGAGACTGGTAGGCTTCCTTTACACGCTCTACTATTCCGGGCGTGCAGTTGCCGCCCCTCTCCTTCACCGTCCTTGATACGGAGACAACCGGATTCGTTCCGCGGGTGAACCGTGTCATTGAATTTGCTTCCATACGCGTGGAAGGGGGAGCAGAGATGGATATCTATGAACAACTCTTCTCCATCCCCGTGGAGATCCCGCTCCCCGTGCAGGTCCTCACCCGTATCAAACAGGATACCCTGAAAGATCAGCCGACACTGGAGAGCTGCCGCGAAGAGATTCTTAGTCACATCGGCTCAGAGACAATCATCGTGGGACAGAACGTGAGCTTTGATTTGAAGATGCTTAAGGGAGAGGGGATCGATCTCACCGATCGCCCGTGGATCGACACCTCCATGCTCGCATCCCTCGTCTTCCCTGAACTCGCCAGTTACTCGCTGGGATATGTGAGCCGCATCCTCGGCCTTCGACACGACCCGGTCCACAGAGCTCTCGGAGATGTCCATGCAACTCTGGAGCTACTCAGTCGTTGTTGGGAACGTCTTGTCGCTCTTCCACCCGATCTCCACGCCGTTGCACTCGCCATCATGGAACGCAGCGCCCCAGGATATCGTCTGCTTTTTGGCACTCTGCCACCCCCAACAGCGAAAGCTGTTCCACTGTGGCTTACGCCGCCAAAGCCTGCGGAGCGGGAGCGTGTGCGGACACCGAAGTTCGCCCAAGCGGCATTCGAGAAGCCGAATGCGGGAACCGTCGCACTCGTTGAGGAACCGCTTGATCCTGCAACACTCGAAGAGCTCCTGCACTGGGCGGTCACCGACCCCTCCACTGTCCAGTGGATCGCCGTGAAGAATCTTGATGCCACACTCAGAAGGACAACCATCCCTAAAGAAGTACGTGTGCTCCATCACCCCTCCTTTCTCCTCGATTTCGAGGCTGCCAAGATCTTCGCCAAGCAGGAAGTCTACACTGCAGACGAATCCACTCTTGCGTTGAAGCTTGCATGGTACGAGCCACAGACGTTCCACGATTTACCCATTCATGGGGAGGAGCGGGCCATCTGGCGCGGCAAGCTCGCATGTACAGATACTTCAAACGCATACGTGCGCCAGTTCGCGGAATTGCCGTCTGTCGTCCTCCTCGACCACCGCCAACTGCTGCATTTCCTCATCGACCCAACACACACGGCGCACGGCTCGTTGAGCGCGAATGCTCACATCATCATCTCCGATGCCTCTATGCTCGAGGACACGGCCTCTCTCGCCTACGGCTGGTCATGCACACTGGATGACCTACGTGCAGCATCGGAAGGAGAACTTTCCCTTACCCGCTTCACAGATCTCCTACAACTATGGATCGAAAAAGTGCGTCTCGCCCAAGATTCACACCCCATCGGTAAGCAGGATCTCACTATGCCAGAGGTAACCGCATTGAAGGAAATGATCGACGGTTTATTGAGTGAGCAACGGCGAACGGACACTGTCGAAACACAACTGAGGTCTCTGCGGCAGATCCTTGATCCTACGCTCCTGCCCGGCCGGATCGCTTGGATCGAGCAGCGACAGAACGGCAGCCAGTTCATCAAATCGATTCCCGAGCGGATCTCTACGATTCTCGGTGAATCTCTCTTCTCACCGTATCCAACAACCCTCCTCATTCCCCCTGCAAGCGCCGACCACCTCCCGGAAATCATTCCGCAGGACTTCACTGCTCATTCGCTCCCCACCCCCGTAGAAGATTTACCGCCACCCATCTTCGTGGAACCGAGTGGGCGTGTGGAATCATTCCTCGAAACAATCCCGCAGGGCAAGACTATTATTCTTGTGCCAAGTCGCCGAATCATTGAAGGATTCTTCATTACTCATACCGAGAAGCTTGAAGAGAAAGGCGTTACCCTCATCTGCCAGAACTTAAGCGGCGGCCAGGAGCGAATGCAGGCGGAGTTTCTCGCTACATCGGGTTCGTGTCTATGGCTTCTCACGCCATGGACCTATGAGGGAGTGGAATTGCCTCTTGGATCTGTAGATCATCTCATTATCCAGAGTCTGCCATTTGATCATCCCTCCTACCCCGTAACAGCCAAACGCTGCGAGCATTATCGCAATGCCTTCGAGCAGTACACGATGCCACGCCTTCGGCACCGTCTCTTCCGGCTGCTTCGAACCTTCTGCAGACATCGCACGAAAGCGGGTGATGTACGCGTTCTCGATGAGCGGCTCGAGACGAAGGAATACGGGCGAACTGTGGCTGCTTACCTGCGAGCCCTGGGAGGAACCTCCTCCACACTCAAGCCTCCTCCAATCCGGAAGAAAGCCTCCTCAGAACTAAAGCCGACCTCGACAAAGAAACCGCCAATGAAGAAGCCACCAGGCACGGAAGTAAAAGACCAGTTGTCACTTTTTTGAGACCGGTTCATGGCGTGCATCAATCCATCCCATCTTTTCTCAAGACCGCAAACACCGTCCTCCACAGGATCCACAGGTCCAGCAACGGCGACCACTCTTCCACGTACTGAAGATCAAGACGCACTTCCTCAGAAAACCGGAGATCACTGCGTCCAGAAACCTGTGAAAGCCCCGTCATCCCTGGCTTCACGGCGAATACGCGCCGCTGAAATAGCGTGTAGCGATCTACTTCTTCAGGCAGATGTGGGCGCGGGCCGACTAGCGACATCTGCCCGAAGAACACATTGAGAAGTTGTGGAAGCTCATCAAGATCGAATCGTCTCAGGATTCTGCCAACACGTGTCACGCGCGGATCGTCCTTCACTTTGAAGAGCGGCCCGTCGCTGCGTGCATTATGTGCGAGCAATTCCTCGCGCTTCTGCTCAGCTCCGCAGACCATTGATCGAAATTTCAGGACGGAGATCAGGCCGCGGCCATACTCTCCCACCCGCCGCGAGACGTACCACACCGGCCATCCAGATTCGAGCAGAATCGCAAGAGCAATGAGAAGAAAAAATGGGGAGAGAATAAGCAGAAGCATGCCACTCACAAGAGCATCGGCCAAGCGCTTAAGGACGCGCCCCCATCCGTCGATGGGCGTAGGCTGAAAGCGCAGCATCGGCAGGATACCCAAGCGATCCACGACAAGCTGATGTGGAACCTCTGCGAAAACCGGTGGAAGGAAGGCATAGCCGATATGGTGGCTGCGACAGTGATCGATGAGCTCGAGTGTCTCGGAACTCAGGGGGTTCGGATCGGTTTGCAAGACGAGATCCGGCAAGCATCGAATCTGCATCTTCTGAAGAGACATCAAATCCATTACATGGCCGAGGTACTCATAGTGCATGTCACGCGCAAGCGTTTCACGTGCGCCAGAAGCGATTGGTTGCTTGCCTACGGAGATGACGAGACGAACCCCGATGCCATGCCGCAGACATGCACGCTGGAGGAGCACCACGGCACTGCGTGCGAGGATGACGAAGAAAGCGAGAAATGCCGTTGCCTGCACGAGGAGCACACGGGAGTAGAAGAGCTGACGCTCCACGAGGAAGTACCACGCCATCACAAGCACAGCCCACAGAAGACTCGCCACAATGATGCGTCCCATTTCTCGCCACCCACTGCCGGTCGTCTGCATGCTGTACAGACTCAAGGCCGCCGCCACGAAAAGAAACGTCGCGATGCCAGGGCAAACGAACGACTGGAAGTAGTAGAAGAGAGATGGCAGCGATTGCGCGGGCTCCAGAAGCTGCACAGAGGGAATGAGGTCGATATTCGCTTCGCGCAAGCGATAGCTTAAGAGCAGCGCAGCGCACACTGCGAGCGCATCCATAGGGATCCGCAGCAACCCGAAGAAGATTTCGGAGCGCTTCATAAGGATCAGTGTACTACGAAATACCCAAAAACCGC